>NZ_JABFDP010000002.1:0-315187 GCF_013179005.1 Bradyrhizobium denitrificans
AGCCATGTCCCCGGGCTGAACACTGCGCTCGCAATGACGGAAGAGAGATTTGGCATCCACACAGCGATCGTTCGCTGCGCAAGACTGCCAGCCTTGTGTCAGCAGCGGCGAGATCACTCCCCCAACCCATGCGCGACGACCTTGCGCATCACGTTCGGCAGCGCCTCGCCGTCGAGCGTCGCAATCGGCACCCATCGCATGCCGTCGGGCGCGCGGGTGCGGGCCGGCACGGTTGCGGTGTAGACCACGAGCTCCAGCGGGAAATGGGTGAAGACGTGGGTGACGACACCGAGCTTGCGGTGCCAGTGCTTGACGCTGGCCAGCTCTGGCGCTTGTGCCAGCGCGTCGGCATCGTCCTGGCCGGCGAGCCAGTCCGAGCCGGGGACCTCGGTCATGCCGCCGAGCAGGCCCTTGGCGGGGCGCGAGCGCACCAGGAGTTCGTCACCTCTGACGACGACGAAGGCGGCGCCGCGCCGCAGCGTGCCGGTCTTCTTGGCGGCCTTGCGCGGGAACGTGTCCTGGTCGCCGCGCTCGCGCGCGGCGCAATCCTCGTTGAAGGGACAGAGCGAGCAGGCCGGCTTCTTCGGCGTGCAGATGGTGGCGCCGAGGTCCATCAGTGCCTGGGCGCTGTCGCCGGCGCGCGCCGGCCCCAGCAAAGTGGCCGCGAGCGCCTGGATCTGCGGCTTGGCCTGCGGCAGCGCCTCCTCCACCGCGAACAGCCGCGAGACCACGCGCTCGATGTTGCCGTCGACCGGCATGGTCAGCCGATCGAACGCGATCGCGGCGATCGCCGCCGCGGTGTACGGGCCGATGCCGGGCAGCTTGCGCAGCCCCTCCTCGGTGTCCGGGAACGCGCCGCCATGCTCGCGCAGCACGGTGACGGCGCAGGCATGCAGGTTGCGCGCCCGCGAGTAATAGCCAAGGCCGGCCCACATCCGCAGCACGTCGTCGAGCTCGGCGCTGCCGAGCGCGGAGACATCCGGCCAGCGCGCCAAAAACTTCTCGAAATACGGGCCGACCGCTTTCACCGTGGTCTGCTGCAGCATGATCTCGGACAGCCAGACCCGGTACGGGTCGGAGCGCTGCCCGGCCGGCGCGCGCCACGGCAGCCGCCGGCGGTGGCGGTCGTACCAGGCGAGCAGTTGCGCGGGGCGCGCGGTGGAGGCACGATTCTCTGGCTGGCTCTTGCGCTTGGAAGGAAGGGCTGATGACACCATTGGCTTAATCTAGTACGTCAGGAGCCATCGTCGCCCCATTGGACAGCGGTCTGGTCCGCGGCATCCACGGCTTTCTTCGCGCCCGGGTTGACGATCGCACGCGAGAACCCTGTTCATCATGGCAAAGCCCGGCCGCCTCACCGCAAAGCCTCTCTCGCTCATGATGGGCGACGTGCTGTCGGCCGCCTATGCCAAGCAGGGCTTTGCCGCGCGCGAGCTGGTCACGCGCTGGCCGGAGATCGCCGGCCGCGACATTGCCGAGCATGCCCAGCCGTTGAAGATGCAATGGCCGCGCCCGGTCGAGGGCCAGCCGCAGGAACCGGCGACCTTGATCCTGCGCGTCGAGGGGCCGATGGCGCTGGAGATCCAGCATTCGTCGGACGCGATCCTGGAACGGGTCAACCGTTTCTTCGGCTGGCACGCGGTGGGCAAGCTGGCACTGCGCCAGGGCCCGCTGACCCGGCCGCCGGTGAAGCGCCGCCCTGCTCCGCCCGATCCGACGACGGTCTCGAAAGTGGCGCAGACCCTGACGGCGATCGAGGACGATGCGCTGCGCGACGCGCTGGCGCGGCTCGGCGCCGCCATCAAGCGAAATTGACGTTCGCTGTTTGATCCACCCTTGCGGCCCGGCATTGCCTCAGACGGGGTTTCAAGCTAGCGAAAAGCCGAGTTACGAGTGTTTCAGGCGCGAGATGCGCCCATTTCGGAGCAGAAGCCTTGATCATCACCCGCCGCGCCTTCACCGCTGCCCTGTCCCTGACCGGCCTCGCCGCGCTGGCCGGCTTTACCCCGCTGCGGCTGATCTCGGAGGCCCTGGCGCAGAGCGCGGCCGACGTCGCCAAGCCGCAATCGCTGCCCGACATGGCGCTCGGCCCGGCAGACGCCGCGGTGACCATCACCGAATACGCCTCGATGACCTGCCCGCATTGCGCCGCGTTCAACGCCACCGTGTTCCCGAAGCTGAAAGCCGAGTACATCGATACTGGCAAGGTGCGCTACATCTTCCGCGAGTTCCCGCTGGACATCAAGGCCGCCGCCGGCTCGATGCTGACGCGCTGCATCGCCAACGGCGACGCGCAGAAGTATTTTGCCGTCACCGACATGCTGTTCCGTTCTCAGAACGACTGGGTGGTGAAGAACACCACCGAGACCCTGACCCGGATCGGCAAGCAGGCCGGACTCAGCCAGCAGCAGGTGGAAGCCTGCCTGAAGGACCAGGCGCTGCTCGACAAGATCGCCGCCGACCAGAAATACGCGAGCGACATTCTTAGAGTGGATTCGACGCCGACCTTCTTCATCAATGGCGAGAAGATCAAAGGCGAATCCTCGATCGAGGAGTTTCAGAAGCGCATCAACCCGCTTCTCAAGAGCTGATTCGAATCAGCAGGACTCACTGAGTCCTGGAGGACACAGCGCGGCCCCTTCGTGGGGCCGCTTCTGTTTGGCGGGCCCGTTGCCACGAGAAAGCCTTGGAAAAGCAGGGCCGACGGGTTGCCCCGCGGGCCGCCCATCGCCATTGTCCGGCCCCTAGAACGGGCGGCCCCCGGCGACTCAGTCCACATTGACATTGCCTTCCATGGTATTGTCGGGGCTGGGAGATTCGTCTCCCGCCAACAGAGAATCTGTGCATGAAACTCACGCGTCTTCGTCTTCACGGTTTCAAGACGTTCGTCGAACCGACTGATTTCGTGATCGAACCCGGCCTCACCGGCGTCGTCGGTCCGAACGGCTGCGGCAAGTCGAATCTGGTCGAGGCGCTGCGCTGGGCGATGGGCGAGACCTCGCACAAATCTCTGCGCGCGGCTGACATGGACGCGGTGATCTTCTCCGGCTCGAACACCCGTCCGGCGCGCAACCACGCCGAAGTGGTGATGACGATCGACAACAGCGATCGCACCGCGCCGGCCGCCGTCAACGACCGCGACATTCTCGAAATCTCGCGCCGCATCGAGCGCGAGGCCGGCTCGGTCTATCGCATCAACGGCCGCGACGTGCGCGCCCGCGACGTGCAGATCCTGTTCGCCGACGCCGCCACCGGCGCGCGCTCACCGGCGCTGGTCCACCAGGGCAAGATCGGTGAGATCATTCAAGCCAAACCTGAGCAGCGCCGCCGCGTGCTGGAAGACGCCGCCGGCGTCGCCGGCCTGCATGCGCGCCGCCACGAGGCCGAACTGCGGCTGAAGGCGGCCGAGACGAACCTGCTGCGCGTCGAGGACGTCATCGGTCAGCTCTCCGGCCAGATGGAAGGCCTGCGCAAGCAGGCGCGCCAGGCGATCCGCTATCGCGAGGTCGCAGCCAAGGTGCGCAAGGCGGAAGCCACGCTCTATCATCTGCGCTGGATGGGCGCGCATGCCGACCTCAACGACGCCGCGCGGGTGCACGATCTCAGCGTGCGCGAGATGGCGGAGCGGACCCGCGAGCAGGCCGAATCGGCCCGCATCCAGGCCATCCGCTCGTCGCATCTGCCGGCGCTGCGCGAGGCCGAGGCCCGTGCCGCGGCGACGATGCAGCGGCTGAAGAATGCCCGCGACCTACTCGACCGCGAGGAGCTGCGCGCCAAGGAGCGCGCCGGCGAGCTCGACCGCCGCCTGATGCAGCTCACTGCCGACGTCGCGCGCGAGCAGCAGCAGAACCAGGATGCCCAGGTCGCGCTGCAGCGCCTGGAGACCGAAGACGCGGAGCTGAAGGAAGAGATCAAGGCGCGCGTCGAAATGCGTAGCGGCGTCGACGAGCGTGTCGCCGAGGCCGAGGCGCTGCTCGCCGAGACCGAGCGCCAGTTCACCGAGCTGACGACGCAGCTCGCCGATCTCACCGCGCGGCGCAACCAGCTCGAAGCCAACGTCCGCAGCCATCGCGACCGGCTGGCCCGCCTCGACCAGGACATCGCCAATGTCCGCGCCGACGAGGAGCGGCTGGCGCAGGAGACCGCCCATCTCGGCGACCTCGACACGCTCGCGGCCGCGCTCGAAGCGGCCGAAGAGGCCGAGGCGCAGGCCGAGGCCGCGGTGCAGACCAACGAGTCGGCGCAGGCCGCCGCGCGGCAGAAGCTCGAAGCCTCGCGCGCCCCGCTCGCCGAGGCCGAGAAGCGTGCGCAGCGGCTGGAGACCGAGGCGCGCACCATCTCCAAGATGGTCAACAGCGAGACCAAGAATCTGTGGCCGCCGATCATCGACGGCGTCACCGTCGCCAAGGGCTATGAGAAGGCGCTCGGTGCCGTGCTCGGCGACGATCTCGATGCACCCGTCGATGCCTCCGCGCCGATGCACTGGACCGTGGCCGGCGCCGAGGTCACCGATCCCGCGCTGCCCGATGGCGTCGAGCCGCTCGCGGCCTATGTCCAGGCGCCGCCGGAGCTGTCGCGGCGGCTCGCCCAGATCGGCGTCGTGTCGCGCGATCGCGGTGCCCAGCTGGTGTCGCAGCTGCGCACCGGCCAGCGGCTGGTGTCGCCGGAAGGCGACGTCTGGCGCTGGGACGGCTTCATCGCCGCCGCGCATGCGCCGACCGGCGCGGCCCGCCGTCTTGCCGAGCGCGCCCGCCTGATCGACATCGAGGCCGAGCTGGAGCAGGCGCGCATCGATGCGACGAACAAGCGCCAGGCGCTGGAGAGCGCCGAGGCCGAGGTGAAGGCGGCGACATCAGCCGAGAGCGCCGCGCGCGAAGCCTGGCGCGCCGCCCAGCGCGAGGTCAATTCGGCGCGCGAGCGCCACGCCAATGCCGAGCGCGAGATCAACCGCCATTCGGCGCGCAAATCGGCGCTGGTCGAGGCGTCCACTCGCTTGGCCCATGACCGCGCCGAGATCGCCGAGCTGCACCAGAATGCGCTGGAGGCGATTGAGGAGCTGCCGCCGACCACCGAAGCCGATGGCCGGCTGGCGGCCGTGCGCGCCGAGATCGAGGCCAAGCGCCGCGCCGCGGCGCAGGTCCGCGCCGAGGCCCAGGCGCTGGCCCGCGAAGCCGAACTCGCCGACCGCCGCGTCCAGGCGATCATCACCGAGCGCAACGACTGGTTCAACCGCATCCGCGGCGCCGGCTCGCAGATCGCCACCATCGAGGCGCGCATCGCCGAGGTGAAGGAGGAGCGAGCCGAGCTGGAGAATGCGCCGGAGATCTTTGCCGAGAAGCGCAGTGCCCTGATCGACGAGCTCGCCATCGCCGAGGAAGAGCGCCAGGTCGCGGCCGACGCGCTGGCCGAGGCCGAGACCGCGATGGGCGACACCGATCGCGCCGCCAAGGCCTCGCTGGAAGCATTGTCGAAGGCGCGCGAGGCCGCCGCCCGCGCCGAGGAGCGGCTGGAAAGCGCCAAGCGTCGCGTCGCCGATGTCGAGCGCGAGATCCACGACATGCTCGAATGCGAGCCGCAGGCCGTCGCCGCCATGGCCGAGATCGGCCCGGACACCGAGCTGCCGCCGCTGCACGAGATCGAAGAGACCCTGGAGAAGCTGCGGCGCGACCGCGAGCGGCTCGGCGCCGTCAATCTGCGCGCCGAGGAGGAGCTCACCGAGGTCGAGGGCTCGCACACCGCGCTGACCACCGAGCGCGACGACCTCGTCGAGGCCATCAAGCGGCTGCGCCAGGGCATCCAGAGCCTCAACAAGGAGGCGCGCGAGCGGCTGCAGTCCTCGTTCGAGACCGTCAACGATCACTTCAAGCGTCTCTTCACCGAGCTGTTCGGCGGCGGCGAGGCGGCGCTGCACCTGATCGAGAGTGACGACCCGCTCGAGGCCGGCCTCGAGATCATCGCCAAGCCGCCGGGCAAGAAGCCGCAGACGCTGTCGCTGCTGTCGGGCGGCGAGCAGGCGCTGACCGCGATGGCGCTGATCTTCGCGGTGTTCTTGACGAACCCATCGCCGATCTGCGTGCTGGACGAGGTCGACGCGCCGCTCGACGACCACAACGTCGAACGCTTTTGCAACCTGCTGCATGAGATGAAGGGCTCGACCGAGACCCGTTTCATCATCATCACCCACAACCCGATCACCATGGCGCGCATGAACCGGCTGTTCGGCGTCACCATGGCCGAGCGCGGCGTGTCGCAGCTCGTCTCGGTCGCGCTCGACGAGGCCGTGAAGATCCTCGACCAGCAGGTGGCGTGATCCTGTTCTGTCGGTCCGGGTCGCTGCGTCAGCGGCGCCCGGGATGACGCGTGGAGAGGACCGATGATCTCTCCTGATCTGCCGGCGGCGCTGAAGTCCGCTTTGGAAGCCAGGCTGCACGGACAGTCGCGACGCGACGCCGGAGAGCGCGCCGGCCGCATCTCGGCTTCCTATCGCAGCGGTGGCAATTCCGGGACGATCACGAGCGAGGCCGACGCCATCGCTTATGCCACGGTGCGGATGCCGGCGACCTACGCCGCCGTCGCGGCCAGCCTGAATGCCCTGATGCAGGCAAACCCGGATTTCGCTCCGGCGTCGCTGCTCGATGTCGGCGCCGGACCAGGCACCGCGAGCTTCGCGGCGGCGGAAGCGTTCTCCTCGCTGGCATCGTACAGCGCCATGGATTCCAATCCCGCCTTGCGCTCGCTGGCCATGGCGCTCGCGGACGACGCGACGCGCCTCCGCGGTCTCACCTACGCGCTCGGCCCGGCGCGGACGCTGCTGGACCGTGCTGAGCGCGCCGATCTCGTCATCGCCAGCTACATGATCGGTGAGTTGACCGAGGTCGAGCGCGCCGCGACGATCGACGCGTTATGGGCACGAACCAACGGCACGCTCCTGATCGTCGAGCCCGGCACGCCCGCCGGCTATCAGCGCATCATCGCGGCGCGCGACCGCCTGATCGCAACGGGAGCCCATGTCGCGGCCCCCTGCCCGCATGCGGCGGCGTGTCCGTTGATCGCACCGGATTGGTGCCACTTCGTCCAGCGGCTGGCGCGCTCGCGGGCGCATCGCGAGCTGAAAGGCGCGGACGTCCCGTTCGAGGACGAGAAGTTCAGCTTCATCGCCCTGACGCGCCAGCCGGCCTCGCAACGGCCGGGCGCCCGCGTGCTCGCGCAGCCCCTGGTCACCAAGGTCGGTGCGACGGCGAAGCTGTGCCGTGCCGATGGCACCGCGGCCGTCGTCAGCATTCCCCGTCGCGACAAGCCGGCTTTTGCCGCGGCCCGGCGCTGGGACTGGGGCGACGGCGTGACGCCGCCTTAGCCCGAGATCCGCGACCCGACATGGTTAAGATCGCGTGGCGTTGGTCGCTCATTTTGTCGACTTCGCGAAACCCGCGAGAAATCCGCGCTTGCTACGGTGGGCTGTAACGGGCGCTGAAGGCGCTGCTCACAAGGGAACGCGTGTCGATGTTCAGGACGATGACGATCGCTGCAATGCTGCTGGTTTCGGCAGGAACCGCCTTCGCCGGCGGCCATGGCGGTGAGTCCTCGGCACCACCGCCGCCGCCGAAGCAGGAGGGTCCGCCGGCCAAGGCGATCATCGGCAAGAACGGCCCGGTCCTGACCGATCCGAAGGGCATGACGCTCTATTATACTGAGCGCGACAACACCGGAAACAAGTCGACCTGCGACGGCGAATGCGCCCAGAAGCGCCCGCCGCTGATCGCGCCCGACAACGCCGTCGCGAGCGGCGATTTCACCATCATCACCCGCAGCGACGGCAAGAAGATGTGGGCCTATCGCTATCGCCCGCTCTACACCTCGCAGCTCGACAGCGCCCCCGGCGACATCAAGGGCACCGATTCCGCCCAGCAATGGCGCGTCGCCCGCCCTTATTGAGCCGACCGGATCAGGTCCGGAGGACCCCGGAGCGTCGGGCGACCACCGAACGGACGGCCTGGCCCGACCCGGCTTGAACGGTCGCGCACCCTGCTGCGACCAATGCACGCCGGTCCGCCTGAGGACCGACGGCGCCGCCGCTTGGCGGCCGCCTTGCCCTTCCGCCTTCGGAGCCCTTCATGTCCGGCTGGATCATTCTCGGCATCCTTGTCGTTCTCGTGCTGTTCGCTTTCAGCGCCTACAACCGTCTGGTGGCGCTCAGCCAGCGTGTCAGCCAGGCCTTTGCCGACATCGACGTCCAGCTCAAGCAGCGGCACGATTTGATTCCGAACCTGGTCGAGACGGTGAAAGGTTACGCCTCGCATGAGCGGGGAACCCTGGACGAGGTGATCAAGGCCCGGAATGCGGCCATCTCGGCGCAAGGCCCGGCCCAGGTCTCTGCCGCCGAAGGCCAGCTGTCCGGCGCTCTCGGCCGCCTGATTGCGCTCTCGGAGGCGTATCCGGACCTCAAGGCCAATGCCAATTTCCAGCAGCTCGCCGGCGAGCTGTCCGACATCGAGAACAAGATCGCCGCCAGCCGCCGGTTCTTCAACAATGCGGTGTCGGAATATAATACCGGGATCCAGCAGATGCCGGCGGCGCTGTTCGCCGGCACCTTCGGCTTCACCCGCAAGGAATTCTTCGACCTCGGCGCCAGCCGGACGGAGCTCGAAGCCGCGCCGAGCGTGAAGTTCTGAGCCAGCGCCTTCGCGCCTGAAAGGCCGATGTCATGGCTGCCTACGGTCTCTACACCCATATCGCATCGAACAAGACCCGTTCGGTGCTGCTGCTCGGCGGCCTTTTCCTGCTGATCTATGTGCTGGTGTTCGCCGGCGCGCTGATCGCGGAGGTGATGATCAACGGCAATGGCAGCGTCGCCGATTACATGAACGCCGCCACGCGCGACCTGGTCAAGGCGCTGCCCTGGGCCACGCTCGGTGCGGCCGCCTGGATCGTGATCGCCTATTTCTTCCATCAGAAGATGATCGATGCAGTGACGGGGGGCCACGCCGTGACCCGCCAGGAGCAGCCGCGGTTGTACAATCTGCTCGAAAATCTCTGCATCTCGCGCGGCATCACCATGCCGCAGCTGAAGATCATGGACAGCCCGGCGCTGAACGCCTTCGCCACCGGCCTGAACCCACGGCAATATGCGGTCACGGTCACGACCGGCCTGCTGGCGGCGTTGGACGACCAGGAGATCGAGGCGGTGCTGGGTCACGAGCTGACCCATATCCGCAACGGCGACGTTCAGCTGATGGTAGTGGCGGTGATCATCGCCGGCGTGGTCGGTTTCTTCGGCGAATTGTTCTTCCGCCTGTTCACCAATATGAGCTGGGGCGGCGGCTGGGGCCGCTCCTCCTCGTCCTCCTCCTCGTCATCGTCCGATTCCGATCGCAAGGGCTCCGGCGGGGGGGCGATCATCGTGGTGATCGTAGCCGTCGTCTTGATCGTGCTGGCCTGGCTGCTGTCCCAGGTCGTCAAGCTGGCCCTGTCGCGTACCCGCGAATATCTCGCCGACGCCGGCGCGGTCGAGCTCACCAAGAACCCCGACGCCATGATCAACGCACTGCGCAAGATCGAAGGCCGCGGCGAGCTGCCCGGCGCAACCTCCGCGGTCATGGAATTGTGCGTCGACAATCCCCGCGAGGGGTTTTCCGATCTGTTCGCCACGCACCCTTCGGTCGATGCCCGGGTCCAGGCGCTGATCAAATTCGCCGGCGGCCATGATCCGGGCCCGCTGGCGCTGCCGTCCGAGGCCGCCGAGGGGGACGCTGCCCCGACGGACGAGAATGCTCCGCCTCCGCTGCCCCCATCAGGCCCCTGGAGCGATGCGGGCCAATCGAACGCCTCTCCCGCGCCAGCAGACGCCCCTCAGGGTCCCTGGACCACGCCGGCCTCCGGCCCCTGGGGCAGACATTGACCCGGCGGACCGAGGCAGGGTTCGCGCACTGATCGCGCACAGCGTGCGGCTGTTCTGCCACTCCCTCTCAAGTGTGTCCGAGCCGGAGCGCGATTTCGGCCGGAATGCTTCCGATTACGTCGGTCTGTTGCAGCAAAAGCGCAAAATTCGCCGCTCCCGTGCTGCAATGAATTTGAATTCTTCAGCGTTTCTGCCATGTTCGCGCCCAAAGCAGAATGCAATGCGCCGGCCCGCTGGCCGGCCTCAAGGCTGAAGGACTTTCCATGGCGAAACCGGCAGTGGTTGTGGTGGGCGCGGACAAGGGTGGGGTCGGCAAGACCACGGTGTCGCGGACGTTGCTCGATTATTTCAGCGCCAACAACGTGCCCACCCGGGCGTTCGACACCGAGCATCCGCGCGGCACCCTGAAGCGCTTCCACCCGGAAATCACCGAGATCGTCGACATGAATTCGACGCCGGACCAGATGAAGATTTTCGACACGCTGAGCGCGGTGGCGCCCTCGGTGACCGTGATCGACGTCCGCGCCGGCCTGATGTCGCCGACGCTCGCGGCGCTGCGCGATATCGGCTTTCTCGACGCTGCCCGCTCCGGCCAGATCACCTTCGCGGTGTTCCACATCCTGGGCTCGTCGATCGCCTCGCTGGACGAAATCGCCGAGACGGCGAGCTACATGATCGGCGCGAAATATTTCCTGGTGAAGAACTTCATCAACAACACCAGCTTCTTCGAGTGGGACCAGTCGACCTACAATTCCTACTTCCACCGCATCAAGGACGCGACCGAGTTGACCATTCCCAAGCTCAACGAGATGGCATTCGAGCAGGTCGAGGTCGCCTCGGTGCCGTTCCTCAAATTCGTCGCCAACAAGGGCCCCCGTGACGAGGCCGCCAACTACTCCTTCGTGCTGCGCGGCTATGTCCGGCATTGGCTCGCCAACGTCTGGAGCGAGTACGATCGCATCAAGCTGACCGACATCGTCGGATCGACGAAGGCGGCGACGCCGCGGCCGGCCGGGGAAAAATAGCGTTTCCGTGAATGATGGGACTTTATCGCAAGCGCATTTGACCTGATATAGGTCTGATGCCCGCGACGCCCGTCTACATCGTCTGCTCGCCCCGGCCGCAGTCCGGGAAGACGCTGCTCGCGCGGGTGCTGAGCGAGTTCCTGCTGCTCAAGGACGGGCAGGTTCTCGCCTTCGACGTCACGCTGCGCGAGCCGTCGCTGCTCGACTTTCTGCCCCAGGTCACCGAAACCGCGACGATCGAGGACACCTACGGCAAGATCCAGCTGATGGATCGCGTGATCCTCAACGATGGCATCGCCAAGGTGATCGACCTCGGCTACTACTCGTTCGAAGAGTTCTTCAAAATGTCCGAGGAGATCGGCTTTTTGAAGGAGGCCGCGCGACGGGGCGTGGTCCCGGTCGTGCTGTACTGCGCCGAGGGCGACCGGGTCTCGATGCGCGCCTATGACGCCCTCCGGCGCCAGATCCCGCGGCCCCAGCTCATCGTGGTCGAGAACGACCATGTGCTGCGCGAGGACCTTCCGGACCTGTACAGCCGCGGCAAGCATCTGCGCATCGGCGCGCTGCCCGCCTTCCTGCGGACCTATATCGAGCGCTTCTCGTTCTCCTTCACCGGCTATCTGCGCCAGGAGAAGGATCCCTCCACCGAGCTCTACCAATGGATCCGGCGCAATTACTATGCGTTGCGCGAGATCGAGATGGAGGTCCTGATGCAGCGGTCCTGAGGCCGGCTGTCCTCAATGGCCCTCGAATGCGATCAGCGCACGCACGGGAACGTCGAGCGCGCGCAACTTGGCCGCGCCGCCCAGATCCGGCAGGTCGATGATGAAGCAGGCCGCCACCACGGTGGCGCCGATCTGCCGCAGCAGCTTCACCGCGCCCTCCGCCGTGCCGCCGGTGGCGATGAGGTCGTCGACCAGGATCACCCGCTCGCCGGGCTGCACCGCGTCGACATGCATCTCCATCTCGTCGGTGCCGTATTCCAGCGCATAGGACATGCTGACCGTCTTGTGCGGCAGCTTGCCCTTCTTGCGGATCGGCACGAATCCGGCCGAGAGCTGATGCGCCACCGCACCGCCGAGGATGAAGCCGCGCGCCTCGATGCCCGCGACCTTGTCGATTTTCGACCCGGCCCAGGGATGCACCAGTTCGTCGACCGCGCGGCGGAATGCGCGCGCATCCGCCAGCAGCGTTGTGATGTCCCGGAACAGGATGCCGGGCTTGGGATAGTCCGGAATGGTGCGGACCGTGTTCTTGATGTCCAGATCGAACGTCATCGCGCTCTCGTTGCCTTGTTTGGCCGTGACCGCGAGGAATTCGTCATTGCGAGCGAAGCGAAGCAATCCAGGGGCGAGAAAACAAGTCTGGATCGCTTCGTCGCTCACGCTCCTCACGATGACGGTGACCACGTTTCATCCCGGCTGATTGAGCCGGAACGCATTCTCCACGATCCTCAACCCCACGGCATCGCCGAGCGACATCAGCGATTCCGGGTGGAACTGCACGCCCCCGACCGGCAGCGTCTTGTGCTCGATCGCCATCGCGACGCCATCCTCGGTCGCCGCCGTGACGGTCAAGACCTCGGGCATGCTGTCGCGCTCGACGAACAAGGAATGGTAGCGGCCGATGACGATCTCGTTCGGCAGTCCCTGCATCAGCCGGCCGCCGCGCACCTGGACGCGCGAGGGCCTGCCATGCGCCGGCTGGGCCAACTGGCCGAGCTGGCCGCCAAAATACTCGCCCATCGCCTGCACGCCCAGACATACGCCGAAAATCGGCAGCTTCCTGGCGAGCGCGGCATCGATCGTCGTCGAGATCTTGAAATCCTCCGGACGACCCGGGCCCGGCGACAGCACGATCAGATCCCAGCTGCGCTCGGCCAGCATCTTCAAGGCATGGACGTAACGCACCACGGTGACGTTGGCGCCGACCTGGCGGAAATAATCGGCCAGCATGTGCACGAAGGAATCGTCGTGGTCGATCAGCAGCACGTTCTTGCCGGAGCCGGTCGCATCCGGCGCGGTCGAGGACAGCGGCTTCGGCGGATCGCCGCGCAGCGCCTGGAACAACGCCGCCGCCTTGACCTGGCACTCGCGATCCTCCGCCGCGGGATCGGAATCGAACAGGCAGGTGGCGCCGACGCGGACCTCGGCGAGCCCATCCTTCATGCGGATGGTACGGATGGTCAGGCCGGTGTTGATCGAGCCGTCGAAATTCACCGCGCCGATGGCGCCGGCATACCAGCGCCGCGGCGAGCGCTCATTGTCCTCGACGAACTGCATGGCCCACAACTTCGGCGCGCCGGTCACCGTCACCGCCCAGGCGTGCGTCAGGAACGCGTCGAGCGCGTCGAAGCCCGGCCGCAGCATGCCCTCGACGTGATCCACCGTGTGGAACAGCTTCGAATAGGTCTCGATCTGCCGGCGCGCCAGCACCTTGATGGTGCCGGGCACGCAGATGCGCGCTTTGTCGTTGCGGTCGACATCGGTGCACATGTTGAGCTCGAACTCGTCCTTCTCCGAGTTCAGGAGCTGGCGGATCTGCTCGGCGTCGCCGATGGCGTCGCGGCCGCGGGCGATGGTGCCGGAGATCGGGCAGGTCTCGACGCGGCGGCCGTCTGAGCGCACGAACATCTCCGGCGAGGCCGAGACGAGGAATTCGCCGTCGCCGAGATTCATCAGCGCGCCATAGGGCGACGGGTTGATGCGGCACAGCCGCTGGAACACTTCCGCCGGCGAGCGCTCGCAGGGTTCGGCGAACAGCTGGCCGGGCACCGCCTCGAACAGGTCGCCGCGGGCGAACGCCGCGCGCGCCTTCTCCACCGTGGCCTGATACTCGCCGGGGGCGTGATCGGCAAAACCCTGGCGCGGCTCCTTCAGATAGAGACTGGCATCGGTGTCGCGTGGCAGGCCCGCCGTGGACTGGCCATTCCAGGCAAAATCGTAGGACAGAACGACGCCGCGGCCGGTGGCGCGATCATAGGCCAGCAGGCGATCCGGCACATACAGCACGATGTCGCGCTGGTCCTTCTCGCGCGGCCGTTTCTGGACGAGATCTTCGATCTGGAACACGAGGTCGTAGGCGAAGGCGCCGAACAAACCGAGCAGCGGATCGTCATTGGCGGACAGCGTCGCGATCATGGCCCGCACCAGCGACATCACGCTGGCGCGCCTTGTGCGCTGGTCCTCCTCGACCGGGGCCGGGCCCCGGACGATGTGGCCGGCGAGCCGCGCGGGCGAAGCCGCGGTGATGACCACGCAGGGCTCGCGCAGGGTATCCTTGAGGAAGGCGACCAGGACCTCGCCGCGGCGGTTCAGCGCCTGCAGGGTGAAATCGGTCCCCCTGGTCTCCAGCACCAACGGCGGATCGGCGAAACCAAGATCGAAACTCTCATAGCGGCCGGGCACGGTGGTGCCGGAGGACAGCACCACGCCGCGGCGGCGGTCGAGCAGGTCGATCAGATCGTCGAGCCGGCTGGCGCCGCCGGAAAACTGCTCGACGGCGCGCGTGATCGCGAGCCCGCCAGAGGTGCGGTAGTCACTGCGGGCCGGAAGGGCGAAAACGGTCCTGTTCATGGGTCCTCTCGGGGCTTCTCTTACGAAACTTGCCGAGGAAACGCCACACAGGACCAACCAGAAGCCGCCGCTGCGTGGCGGCCCCTCTGCGATCGAATGTCAGACAAATCGCACCGGCCACCTTTTACAAGGTGCGCCACCAGAGACGGGCTGGGCGGACAAGGGTGCTCATACGGCGGAAATGACCACGCGAGACGCCTGCGGTCAAGGGCGGCGGGGCCACAGTCCGGGCTGGCTCCAGTGGCAAACCTTGCACGGGCATTGCTCCGCCTCGACCTCCGAGCACCGCGAGGGCCGGCCCGACTGCAACCCTCCCCTGGAGGGGGAGGGTGGACAGCATGCCCGCATGTCGCACAGGTGCCACAGCCGGGACTGGCGGCAGCGCGCGCCAATTGTTGCAGCTCGTCCCTTCGGCTTTCCAGCAGCGCGCGAAGCGCCGCTCCGCGGCCCATCCGCCGTGGGCGGCTAGGCCGTAGCCCTGGCGGCCAAGGCCTGCGCCTCTGCCGCGGCGCGGGCCATGCTGGACGACATCTCGTTCGTCACCGTGCTCTGCTCCTCGACCGCGGCCGCGGTCGAGGTGACGTATTCGCTGACATTGGTGATCGCCTGCTTGATGGAGCCGAGCGCCGTCACGACGTCTCCGGAGATGCCGTTGAGGTTCTCAATTTCCTGGGCGATCTTGTCGGTCGCCTGCTTGGCCTGGTTGGCGAGGCTCTTGACCTCGGATGCGACCACGGCGAACCCCCGTCCGGCTTCGCCGGCGCGCGCGGATTCGATGGTGGCATTCAGTGCGAGCAAATTGATCTGCCCGGTGATGTTGTTGATCATCTCGACGATGCCGCTCATGGCCTGGGCTGCGTCCGACAGGCGCTGGGCCTGACCGTCTGCGGCAGTCACCTGCCCCACGGCCCCGATCGCCGTCTCGCGCGACTTGGTCATCGCTTCGGAAATCTCGCGTACCGACGCGTTCAGCTCCTCCGAGCCCGCGGCAACGGATTCCATCATCGCGCGAACGCGCTCGTTGCCGATCCTGATCAGCACCTGGCGGGTGACGTCGGTGGCATATTTCACCACCTTGAACGGCTTGCCGTTGAGGTCGAGGATCGGATTATAGGACGCCTGGATATAGACCTCCTTGCCGCCCTTCCCAATTCGCTTGTATTCGGCCGCCTGATATTGCCCTCGATTGAGAGCCGCCCAGAACTCGCGATAGGCGGCGCTGTCGCGCTCCGCTGCCTCGACGAACATGCTGTGCTGCTTGCCGCTGATTTCGGCCAAGGTGTAGCCAAGCGCGCGTAGAAAATTGTCGTTCGCCGTGATGATCGTGCCATCCATGTTGAATTCGATTACGGCTTGCGACTTGCCGATGGCGTCGATCTGGCCGGCCAGATCTGCGTTCTTCAGCTTCTGCGCGGTCACGTCCGTTGCAAATTTGACGACGCCGAACGGTTTGCCGGTTGTATCGAGGACGGGATTGTAAGTGGCGAGAATCCAGACCTCCTTGCCGCCCTTGCCAATGCGCTTGTACTCGCCGCTCTGATATTCGCCGCGATTGAGAGCCGCCCAGAACGCGCGATACGCCGCGCTGTCGCGTTGCGATGCCTCGATGAACATGCTGTGGTGCCGACCCTGCATCTCATCGAGCCGATAGCCCAGCACGTCGCAGAAATTCTGGTTGGCCGTCACGATCGTCCCGTCGAGCGTGAACTCGATCACCGCCTGGGCGCGATTGATCGCGGCGATCTTGGACGAGTCCGCCATGCTGCGTAGCTTCTTCGCCGTGATGTCGGTCGAGAATTTCACCACCTTGATCGGCTTCTTGCTGCCGTCGAGAATGGGATTGTAGGACGCCTCGATCCAGACCTCACGTCCCCCCTTGGCGATCCGCTTGAACTCACCGGCCTGGAATTCGCCGGAGTTAAGAGACGCCCAGAACTCACGATAGGCGGCGTTGTCCCGTTCGTCCGGCGCGACGAACATGCTATGATGTTTGCCTTGGATCTCCTCGAGCCGATATCCAAGCGTATCGAGGAAGTTCTGGTTCGCGGTGATGATGCTGCCGTCCATGTTGAATTCGATCATCGCCTGGGAGCGGCTGATCGCATCGATCATCGCCTGCGCGTCACCCTTCGTCGTCCTGCGGCCGAACATTGTCTTCACTCCGTCCTCCGGCGCAGCCACCGCGGCTGCGATATCCGGACTTGCAAAGCTCTGGGATCATGGATGCCACCACAGCGTGCCTCCACCTCAGAACAGCCGGAACCTATTTGATTCAATTTATAGAAGTATTTGTCCGATCGCCGACAGAATGGCCGATTTCTGCCAGCGCCATTAACTTCACTGACACATTCGCATCGCGCGCACCGCCGGTTGTGCACGCGGACGGTACAAACATCCGGCGCGGCCGGCCGCCAGCGTTGCACGCAGTCGTGTAGCTGCCGGATCCTCCGTGTACGAAGCGGTCCGTGAAACTACGGATGGAAGCCCGATCTTCTGCTGACCTTGCGTCACGCTGGCTCGTTGACGAGGAACAAGAACGACCGGATTATGCACGGCGATGTGCTTACGCAGCGTCGCCGATTCGCACCGGCCTTGATGGCGGCGCCCGTGAAGGAAGCAAACTGGGCGGGGGCCGATTGCGCGACATCTCCTATCTCGATCGTTATCCGTTGTTTCGATCGCAAGACCGCGAATTCGCGCGCGATCGTATGATGGCCATCTACGGCGTCGATCGCTTCGACATTCACGATGACGAGTTCGGCATTGCGGCCAACCTCGCGTCCCTGAGCGCCACAGGGCTGGCGTTCTGCGCCTATGACGGCGCCGCGTCGGTGTCATTTCCGGAATCGACGATCATCAGGCAGTTCTTTTCGATCCGGGGGACAGCGTCCTATCGGACAGCTGCATCAAGCCACCCGATTGCCGCGTGGAGTCCGATCGTCTCCGGTCGTTCGAGGCTGGACCTTAAGTTTCCCGCGGGATACCGCCAGCTGGTGCTGAGGGTCGAGACCGCTCCCCTGCAAGGCCTGTTGAAAGCCATCCTTGGCGATGGCAGCGATCGAGACTTGGTTTTCGAGGAGGACAGTCCGGATCCGGCTGTCATGGCCTTCGTTCGCCAGGACGTTTTCAAGGCTGCCGACGAGTTGCAGAAGTTCGGGCAGAACTACTCCCCCCTCGCGATCGCAGAGCTCGAGCGCAGCTTGATGACCCGGCTGCTCCTGGCCCATCGACACAGCTTCAGCGATCGGCTGCACATCGTCCCGCGGCGCCTCAACCGCAGCATTGTCGATCTCGTCGAGTCGTATATCGAGGCTCATTGGAACGAGCCGCTCGACATGGAGAAGATCGCCCGCATCACCAGTGTCAGCGCCAGATCGATCTTTCGGGAGTTTTCGGAAACCGGACGTGGATCACCCGGCCAGTTCGCCAAGCGCGTGCGACTGCGGCGCGCGTCGGAACTTCTCGGAAAGCCCGATGCAAGAACGAGCGTCGTATCAGTCGCCTTCAAATGCGGCTTTGGCAATCTGGGTCGGTTTGCCTCGGATTATCGCCGGGAGATGGGGGAGTTGCCGTCTGAGACCCTGCGAAAAGCACGGCAGAGGCTTGGACATCCGGCCGCGGATCGTCCCGATGCAGACTCCACGCGGCTCTCATGAGCGGGGCGGACTCCATCGCTGCGATCTGTTCGCGCGCTACGCCTGCTCTGTCGGCCTCACCATCCCGAGTTCAGCAAACTTCAGCTCCGTCGCGATGACCGCATTCTCGTACACTTCGCCACGCTCGACAAAGTAGTTGAAATAGCCGGCCGGCGTTTCCGGCTGGATCTCGACCAGATCAACGCGCCTGTATTTGGGATCGGTGATGACGCCCGCCGCGATCAGGTCGTTGATGCGCTTGAGCGCATCGACCTCCGCCTTGTAGCCGACCGAGAACCACATCTCGGTGGTCCAGTCCTGCACCTCGAACCAGTTCTGCGGCGTCTCGCCCCGCCAGCCATTGGCGAGCGGACGCACGGCGAAAACGCGATCGAAGCCGTGCAGTTCGGAGATGATGCTGGCGCGGTGATAGGCGCCATCCATCTGTCCCTGGGGCAGCCTGGTGAAGCCGTACAGCGACAGCCACAGCGCGGCCTTGATCGCCTCCGGCGTGATCGGATGGAGGGCGCGTTCGGCCGCGACATCGGAGGCGTAGCGCAGGTCACGCTTGGCCGCGGACTGCCGCGCCTGCGCCGCGTGGGTGTTGGCAATCGACTTCTCGGAGGGCAGCAGCGCGCGCGCGGCGTCGTTGCCGTAGAGGAGTCCGGTGCCGGACTCGGGATCGTAGGTGTTGAATACGACACCGATCGACGTCCCGTTCAAGGTCGCGGCGGCCTGCGCGAAGTCGGCCTCGCTGCGCACCGGGACATATTGCTGCGCCGGCAGCAGCCGGTCGGCGAGGACGTTGAACGGGCCGTCGCGCCAGTCCGGCCAGGCCACAAAACGCGCCAGCGCCTCGGCATAGGCCGGACGGAACACACCGGGATAGCCGAACATCAAGGTGCGCAGCTGCGACGTCTGATCGCGGAGGCGATCCGCGGAGATCAGCTGCTGGCGCAGATCGAGGCCCTGCAGCCAGGCCGACAGCACCAGGATCTGGCCCGAGGTCGCCGTGACCAGATCCGGCGCGACGCCCCAGGCCCGGGCGGTGTCGAGGAAGCCGGCGCCATGGGCGTTCAGGCCGCCCAGCCCGGCGAGCGCAAAGGCCACACGCACGTCTCTCTCCGTCAGCAGAAGGACAGAAACTACTACCTCAGATTGTTTCGGCTACGCAACGGAGACGACGCGATTGCGCTCATTGAACGAACGAGCCCCATTCCGGGCGACCATGATCGGCGCTCAGCCGGCGTCGAATCAATGGTGATTCGCGGGCATAGGGCCGTGTCCGACGGCGCGGAAGCTGCAGCCAAGGGGTGTGACGAACCTCACAACCTCATGTTGCGCGCGTGCAGTGAGCATTAATTACCCACTCTTGGTTGCCGTGACCCGAAAAAGTTACATAACTTGACCCGGCCCGGGGGCAGCACCGTTGTTTCCCTGCAATAGTATGGCAATGATTGGTTAACCATATTGAATTACCTTGGTTAACATGGCCCGCGGCAAACAGCCTTCAGTGTCGCATGCGCTCCCGAAGCAGCAGACGCTGCTCGATTGCTTCCTCGAAGCGCAGGCGAAGCGGACGAAGCGTCGGCGGCGCTCCGTCGACGGGCCGACCATCGCTGACCCGCTCGATCCGGCCGACACCGCGCCGGCGGCCGACGAGGCCGAGCCGTCGTCGACCGAGATCTAGACCGCCCGCGCGGTCTGAGCCGCGCGGCGCGATCGTTTCCGATGGGCGGGGCCCACCGCGTTCAGCTTACTTACCCGAGATGCTTGTGGAAGAACGCCGTGGCGCGGCCCCAGGCAAGCTCGGCGGCGGCGCGATCATGCACCGTCATGCGCTGCTCGTTCACGAAGGCATGCTCCGCATCGTAGCGGTAGAGCTCGAGCGACTTGCCGGCCGCCTTCATCGCCGCCTCGAAGCCATCGACCAGCGCCGGCGTGCACCAATCGTCCTTGTTGGCGAAATGCGCCTGCAGCGGGATCTTGACGTCGGCGGGCTTGGCCGCCTGCTCCGGCGGAATGCCGTAGAACACGACGCCGGCCGTGAGCTCATCGATCCTGGTCGCACCGATGATCGTCACCGCGCCGCCGAGGCAGAAGCCGGTCAGGCCGACCTTGGCGCCGTTGCGGGCCAGATATTGCGCCGCGCCGCGCACGGTCTGCGTGGTCGCATCCATGAAATCGAGCGAGTTCATCTCGCGCCCGGCCGCGTCCGTGTCGTGATACGGCACCACCGTGCCCTTGTAGAGATCGGGCGCCAGCGCGTTGAAGCCGGCCAGCGCAAAGCGGTCGCACATCCCCTTGATCTGGTCCTGCAGGCCCCACCATTCCTGGATGACGACGACGCCCGGCGCATCGGCCTGCGCGGCCTTGGCCAGATAGCCCTTGGCCTCCTGCCCGTCGGGGCGCTTGAAGCTGATCAGTGTGCCCATGTGATCCTCCGCATTTTCTGTTGGGGTGTTGGGGATGCGGTTTACCGCAAATATGTGTCGCGCGCGACTGCAGCCGATCGGCTTCGCCGGAACGTGAGCATGTCGAGAGCCGGATAAGTGCGGCGACATCCGGGGCGCGACATCGGCACGCTACGCCGGCATCGCGCGCGGGGCGAACAGGATGACGGCCATGCCGATCAGGCAGATGACCGCACCGGTGACGTCCCAGCCATCGGGGCGATGGCCCTCGACCAGCCAGCCCCACAGCAGCGCCGCGGTGATGTAGATGCCGCCATAGGCGGCATAGGCGCGGCCGGCGAGCGGGCTCTCGGCGATGGTGAGCAGCGCGGCGAAGCCGGCGAGCGCGGCCATTCCGGGCAGCAGCCACAGCACCGACTGGCCGAGCCGCAACCACGCCCAGAACGCAAAGCAGCCGACGATCTCGAGCACTGCCGCACCTGCAAAGGCCAGCCATGATGTCATGCGTCCCTCCTCTGCCAGATCGCGCAATTGGCGGCGACGAGCCGACTGCCAAAACAAAAAAGCCCCCAGCTGGGGGCTTTTTCGATCTCATGCCGTGATGGCCGTGCGTCTCTAGTGCGCGGCGGCCCAGACGCGCTTCTTGGTGAAGTACATCAGACCGGCGAAGATGATCAGGAACACAAACACCTGATAGCCAAGCCGCTTGCGGGCTTCCATGTGCGGCTCCGCGGTCCACATCAGGAAGGTCGCCACGTCGTGGGCATATTGCTTCACGGTGGCCGGCGAGCCGTCATCGAAGGTCACCTGACCGTCCGACAACGGCGGCGGCATCTTGATGGCATGGCCGGGGAAGTACTTGTTGTAGTACGAACCTTCCGGGATGGTGACGCCGTGCGGCGGGGTCTCTTCATAACCCTGCAGCAGCGCGTTGACATAGTTCGGGCCCTGCTCCTGGAACTGGGTGAAGAAGTCGATCAGGAACCAGGGAAAGCCGCGCTTGTAGGAACGGGCCTTGGCGATCAGCGACAGGTCCGGCGGAGCCGCGCCGCCATTGGCCGCACGCGCCGCCTGCTCGTTCGGGAACGGCGACGGGAAATAGTCCGCCGGACGGCCCGGACGCTCGAACATGTCGCCGGCGTCGTTCGGACCGTCCTTGATCTTGTACTCGGCCGCGAAGGCCGCCGCCTGCGCCGGCGTGTAGCCGGGGCCGCCGGGCTCCGACAGATTGCGGAACGCGATATATTGCAGCGAGTGGCAGTTCGAGCAGACTTCCTTGTAGACCTTGAGACCTCGCTGCACGGCGCCGCGATCGAAGGTGCCGAACGGACCGGCAAACGACCACTTCGCCGACGGCGGGTTCTCCTGGCCTTCGCTGGCGCGGGCGTCGCCGGTGCTTCCGGCGAGCAGCGACAATGCGGCAACAAGCCCAACCACCGCCGTGGCCACAGCCTTGCGGCCTGACTTCGCCAGCACGTCGTCGGCGATCGAGTTCGGCAACGGCCGCGGCCGCTCGATCCGGGCGAGCAGCGGCAGCACGATCAGGAAGTAGGCGAAGTACAGCACCGTCAGGATGCGGCCGAGCACGACATAGACGCCCTCCGGCGGCTGCGCGCCGAGATAGCCGAGGCCGATGCAGACGACGAAGAAGATCCAGAAGAACTGCTTGCCGAGCGGACGGTACTTGTTCGAACGGGTCTTGGCCGAGTCCAGCCAGGGCAGGAACACCAGCACGATGATCGCGGAGAACATCGCCACCACGCCGGCGAGCTTGTTCGGGATCGAGCGCAGGATCGCGTAGAACGGCAGGTAGTACCATTCGGGCACGATGTGCGCCGGCGTCACCGCCGGGTTCGCCGGGATGTAGTTGTCGGCCTCGCCGAGATAGTTCGGCATGTAGAAGATGAACCAGGAATAGAAGATCAGGAAGCAGGTGACGCCGAAGAAGTCCTTGATCGTCGCATAGGGCGTGAACGGCACCATGTCCTTTTCGGTCTTGGGCTCGACGCCGGCCGGGTTGTTCTGGCCGGCGACGTGCAGGGCCCAGACGTGCAGCACGACCACGCCGGCGATCAGGAACGGCAGCAGGTAATGCAGCGCGAAGAAGCGGTTCAGGGTCGGGTTGCCGACCGAATAACCGCCCCACAGCAGGGTCACGATGCTCTCACCGAAATAGGGTACGGCCGAGAACAGATTGGTGATGACGGTGGCGCCCCAGAAGCTCATCTGGCCCCACGGCAGCACGTAGCCCATGAAGCCGGTCGCCATCATCAACAGGTAGATGATGACGCCGAGGATCCAGAGCACCTCGCGCGGCGCCTTATACGACCCGTAATAGAGGCCGCGGAACATATGGATATAGACGGCGAGGAAGAACATGGATGCGCCGCAGGCATGCATGTTGCGGATCAGCCAGCCGTAGTTCACGTCGCGGACGATCAGCTCGACCGATTTGAAGGCCAGATCGGCGTGCGGCGTGTAATGCATCGCCAGGATGACGCCGGTGATGATCTGCACGCCCAGCATCATCGACAGGATCGCGCCGAACGTCCACCAGTAGTTCAGGTTCCGCGGTGTCGGATAGGCAACGAAGGACGAGTGGACCAGGCCGATGATGGGGAGTCGCTGCTCGAGCCACTTCAAGGCGGGATGGCTCGGCTGATAGTTCGAAGGTCCACTCATGATGCGTTCCTGAAAGAATTATCTTGCACGATCGAGCTTGAGCTTGCGGACGTAACGTCCGCTCAGCCGATCTGGATCTTGGTGTCGGAAACGAACTGATAGGGCGGGACAGGCAGGTTGAGCGGCGCCGGTCCCTGGCGGACGCGCCCGGAGGCGTCGTATTGCGAGCCGTGGCAGGGGCAGAAGAAGCCGTCGTAATTGCCTTCATGGGCGATCGGGATGCAGCCGAGATGCGTGCAGATGCCGATCACGACGAGCCACTGCTCATGGCCGTCCTTGGTGCGGGACTGGTCGGTCGCCGGATCGATCAGGCTCGAGACCGGAACCTTGCGGACCTCCTCGACCTGCTTCTTGGTGCGGTGGGAGATGTAGATCGGCTTGCCGCGCCAGAACACCTTGATGTCCTGTCCTTCGGCGATCGGCGAAAGATCGACCTCGATCGGCGCACCGGCGGCGATGGTCGAGGCATCGGGATTCATCTGAGAGATGAAGGGCCACAGGGTGGCCACGCCACCGACCGCCGCGGCTGCGCCCGTGGCGACGTAAAGAAAATCCCGGCGTGTCGGATGATCCGCAGTAGACGCTGTCACGATTCCAACCCTTTCTTCGTTGCAGCCGGTGGAACCGCCCCGCTCGACGTTGGAATGCACGTGATCGGGAGATGCCTGCCGGCGCCCGCGTCCCCCGCGGCGGCAGAAAACAGCTCATGCCACCGCCCCTGGTGGGGAACAAGCCGTCCAGAATCGTTCTATTGGCACCCTTGCGATACGAGCGCAAGCCCGCTATCGGCCCCGCAGCACGCCATGCACCAATTCCCGCTCACCAAGCGGATGTTCCGCCCAATTCTTAAGACCAATTCGCATGCAGATCGCGCTCTATCAGCCCGACATTCCGCAAAACACCGGAACGATTCTGCGCCTGTGCGCCTGCCTCGGGCTCGCGGCCCACATCATCGAGCCGGCCGGCTTCGCCGTCTCGGACCGGCAGTTTCGCCGCGCCGGCATGGACTATCTCGATCATCTCGCGTGGCGGAGGCACGATTCCTGGAGCGCCTTCGAGGACTGGCGGGCCGCGCAGGGCCACCGGCTGCTGCTGTTCACGACCAAGGCGGCAACCTCCTACCTGGATTTCAGCTACAAGGCGGACGACATCCTGCTGCTCGGGCGCGAGAGCGCCGGCGTGCCCGACACGGTGGCGGAGGTCGCCGACGCGCGGCTGCGCATTCCGCTGAGGCCCGGCCTGCGCTCGCTCAACGTCGCCATGGCCGCCGCGATGGCCGCGGGCGAAGCACTGCGCCAGGTTGGACATTTCGTCCAATTGCAATCTGAGGGGGCGTGAGCGTGAGCTACGCGGTGAAGGAAATATTCATGACCCTGCAGGGCGAAGGCGCCCAGGCGGGGCGTGCTGCCGTGTTCTGCCGCTTCGCCGGCTGCAACCTGTGGAGCGGACGCGAGGCCGATCGCGCAACCGCGACGTGCCGGTTCTGCGACACCGATTTCGTCGGTACCGACGGAACGTTCGGCGGGCGTTACGACGATGCCGCTGCACTTGCCGCCGCCATCGCCGGGCAATGGACAGGCGGTGCGGCCGACCGCTATACGATCCTCACCGGCGGCGAGCCGCTGCTGCAGGTCGATGCGGACCTGATCGCGGCGCTGCATGCGCGGGACTTCGCGGTCGGGATCGAGACCAACGGCACGCTCATTCCGCCGGACGGCATCGACTGGATCTGCGTCAGTCCGAAAGCCGGCGCAGAGTTGAAGCTGCAGCAGGGCCATGAGCTGAAGCTGGTCTATCCGCAGGACGGCGCCGAGCCGGAGCGGTTCGCCGACCTCGCCTTCCAACGCTTCTCGCTGCAGCCGATGGACGGGCCGGAGGCGGCCGCGAACACGGCCCGCGCGATTCAATACTGCCAGCATCATCCGCAATGGCGGCTCAGCCTGCAGACGCACAAGATGATCGGCATCAGATAGAGGACTTCGACCCTTCCGATGTGGGAATTGACCAAATCGTTCACCTTCGAGGCCGCGCATGCGCTGGCGCATACGACGCTCGGGGAAGCCAGCCAGGAGATCCACGGCCATTCCTTCCGCGCCGAGGTCACGGTGCGCGGCACGCCGGACCCGACGACCGGCATGGTCGTCGATTTCGGCCTGCTGACACAGCGCTTAGGCGAGATCCAAGCCATGCTCGACCATAAGTTCTTGAACAAGATCGAGGCGATCGGGCTGCCGACGCTGGAGAACCTGTCACGCTTCATCTATGAGCGCGTCCGCTCCATCGGCCACGTCACCAAGGTCAGCGTCCACCGTGACAGCTGCCGGGAGACCTGCACCTATTTCGGTCCGCAGGGCTGATCACTTGTGGTAGGACTTCACCTGCAGCGACAACAGCGCTGTCACCGACAGCTGTCACCCTCTCTTGACAGCAGCGTGAACGACAATGTGCCAGGGGAAGGTTCATGACCACTGCCGCTATCGAGGATCGCAAGGCCCGCGCCCGCGCCTGGTTCGAGAGCCTGCGCGACCAGATTTGCGCCGCGTTCGAACAGCTCGAGGACGAGGCGCCGGCCGCGCTCTATCCGCGCCAGCCCGGCCGCTTCGTGCGCACGCCCTGGCAGCGCACCGACCATAGCGGCGCGCCGGGCGGCGGCGGCGTCATGGGCATGATGCACGGGCGGCTGTTCGAAAAGGTCGGCGTGCACTGCTCCACCGTGCATGGCGAGTTCGCCCCGGAATTCCGCAGCCAGATCCCCGGCGCGTCCGAGGACCCGCGGTTCTGGGCCTCGGGCATCTCCCTGATCGCGCATCTGTGGTCGCCGCACGTGCCGGCCGTGCACATGAACACCCGCTTTGTCGTCACCACCAAGGCCTGGTTCGGTGGCGGCGCCGACCTCACCCCGGTGCTGGACCGCCGCCGCAATCAAGAGGATCCGGACACGCTCGCCTTCCACGCGGCGTTGCAGGGCGCCTGCGATGCGCACGCCACGGTGGCCCCGTATGACAAGTACAAGCGCTGGTGCGACGAATATTTCTATCTGCCCCATCGCAAGGAGCCGCGCGGCATCGGCGGCATCTTCTACGACCATCATGATTCCGGCGACTGGGAGGCCGATCTCGCCTTCACCCAGGATGTCGGCCGGGCCTTCCTGAAGGTCTATCCGGAGCTGGTCCGGCGCAATTTCGGCGCAGCATGGACCGAGGCGGACCGCGAGGAGCAGCTGATCCGACGCGGCCGCTATGTCGAATTCAACCTGCTCTATGACCGCGGCACGACCTTCGGGTTGAAGACCGGCGGCAACGTCGAGTCGATCCTGTCCTCGATGCCCCCCGAGGTGAAATGGCCGTGAAACTCTCCTTCACTCGACGCGTAAATCCACTATGACCGCTTCCCTCCCCCGCGCCATGTTGATCGACATGGACGACACCATTCTCTCGGCCTATGGCCGGCCAGAGATCGCCTGGAATATCGTCGCCACCGAGTTCGCCGACGAACTCCTGCCGCACGCGCCGCAAGCCGTGGCGGCGGCCATCGTCGGCTCGGCGCGCAGCTTCTGGTCGGTCGCCGGCGCCGAATGGCGGATGAAGCTGATCCAGGCGCGGCAGGAGGTCGTGAAGGGCGGCTTCGCTGCGCTGGCAAGCCACGGCCCGGCACTGCCGACCGAGCTTGCGATCCGCATCGCCGACCGCTTCACCGCCTATCGCGACGAGCAGATGTTCATCTTCCCCGGCGCTCATGAGGCGATCGATACGTTCAAGGCGCGCGGCGTCAGGCTCGCGCTGGTGACGAATGGCGCCGCCGACCAGCAGCGCGCCAAGATCGAGCGCTTCGCGCTGGCGCACCGCTTCGACCACATCCAGATCGAGGGCGAGCACGGCTTCGGCAAGCCCGAGGAACGCGCTTATCTGCATGCGATGGAGCGGCTCGGCGTCGGTCCCGAGGACACCTGGATGATTGGCGACAATCTGGAATGGGAGATCGAGGCGCCGCAGCGGCTCGGCATCTATTCGATCTGGATCGACGTCCATGGCGACGGCCTGCCCGAAGGCACGCATGTGAAGCCCGACCGCATCATCCGCTCGCTGACGGAGCTCGTGCCGGCGCGGTGATCCGGCGCGCTGCGCTCATCGCGGGCTCGGGCGTCTTGCAGCCGGGCGTTTGTGCTCGTCCATCAGCATCGCCACGAACGCGGTCACCTTTGGCGCGCGAAAGCGCGCCGCCGGAAACACCGCATGGATGCCGCCGGACGGCAGCGTCCAGGACGGCAGGATGGGCACAAGGCGGCCGGCCGCGAGATCGTCGCCGATCAGGAAATCGGGCAGCACCGCGAGGCCGCCGCCGGCCAGGGTCGCGGCGAGCACGGCCGGCGTCGTGTTGATGGTCAGCGTCTGGCTCATCTGCACGATTTCCCGCGCGGCACTCCCTTTCGTGAACTGCCATGTGAGCGGCTCCTTCAGCGCCGTGTTCGCAATGAAGGGCAGCGCGGCCAGGTCGCGCGGATGCGCGACGCGCTTGATCGCGTTCGGAGCGGCCACCAGCAACTGACGAAAGCTGCCGATCCGCCGGGTCTGCAGGGTCGAATCGTCGAGCCATCCGACGCGGATCGAGAGATCGATCTGGCTCGCGACGAGGTCGATCTTGCTGTCGGACAGGATCAGTTCGACCCGGCAGGCCGGATAGGCCCGCGAGAACGCCGTCACGATCGGGGCGAGCGTGCAGGTGCCGTAGTCGTTCGGCGCGGCGATCCGCAACAGGCCCATCGGCGCAGCATTGGTCTGCGCCAGCTCGGCCATCGCGCTCTCCGCCTCGCGCAGGATCGCGGCGCATCGGGCGTGCAGCAGACGGCCGGCCTCGGTCGGCTCGACCCGGCGCGTGGTCCGCACCAGCAGGTCGGTTCTGAGCTCGCGCTCGAGCTGCGCGACCTGCTGGCTGACCACGGCCTTGCTGATCCCGAGCCGGCCGGCCGCGCGGGTGAAGGACGCGGCGTCGACCACGGCCGCGAAATAGACGAGGCGATTGAGATTGATCGGCTCCATGTTGCCCCGATGTGATTGTCAGTCTTTGGCATACAGTCTGTCCGATTATGCTGCCTTTCTCAACAAAGGAGATCGGGCTATGTGAGCGCCATGGCGATCCGAGACAGGGTTCTGGAGATGCGACTGACCTATCTGTTCGATCCGCTCTGCGGCTGGTGCTACGGGGCCGGCCCGGTGCTCGAGAAGCTCGCTGCCCGCCACACGGTCGCGCTCGAGCTGCTGCCCACCGGCCTGTTCGCGGGCCGGGGCGCCGGCCGGATGGACGCGCAATTTGCCGAATATGCCTGGAGCAACGATCAGCGCATCGCCAAGCTGACCGGACAGCGCTTCACCGACGCCTACCGCACCCGCATTCTCGGCGCCGGCGGCGCATTCGACTCGACCGCCGCGTCCCTCGGCCTGACGGCGGTCCACGTCACCGAGCCCGACCGGGAGCTCACGGCGCTGAAGGAGCTGCAGCTCGCGCGCTATGTGCACGGCCAGGACATCGTGAGCGCCGCGGGCGTCAGCGAGGTCCTTCGATCGGCAGGCTTCGCAGAGGCCGCCGAACGCATGCTGGCGCGCGACCCGTTGCTCGTCGAAGCCTATGGCCGCCGCATCCAGACCGCGCAGGCCCTGATGCGGCGCCACGGCTTGTCCGGCGTACCGGCCCTGCTGGCCGGGGACGGCACGGACCAGAGGCCCCTGCCCGGCAACGTGTTGTACCAGCCGATCGACGGCCTGCTCGCGCAGCTCGGAGCTTCCTGAGCCAACCAGCTCACCTTCGCCCGGCACACGTCACCCGGCCGTCGCGCACGGCCGGAGCGCCGTCGACTGCCCGGCTTCATCCTTTCACAACACCAAGGAGACTGAGATGCCGACCCGGAGACAGATCATGACGACCACTCTTGCAGGGACTGCCGCGGCCATTCTCGGCGCGTCCGTGACGGGCCGTGCCGCCGACAGCAAGCTGAGCTGGACGCATTTTCCGGCCGGCCCGAACGGCTTCTTCCGCGCACCCGTGCTGCTCTCGGGCCCGACCGAAGCGCTGCTGATCGATGGCGGCTTCAGCTATCCGGATGGCCGCGCGGTGGCGGCCGCGATCAAGGCGAGCGGCAAGTCGCTGACGGCGATCTATGTCAGCCAGTCGGATCCTGACTACTACTTCAGCCTCAAGCCGATCCGCGAGGCGTTCCCCGGCGTGAAGGTGCTCGCCGCCACGGCGACCGTCGAGGCGATCAAGGGCAATGTCGAGAAGAAGCTCGCGGTCTGGGGGCCGCAACTGAAGGAGAACGGCCCGCAGACGATGGCCGACATCGTTCTGCCCGAGCCGTTCGATGGCCCGTCGCTGTCGGTCGATGGCGAGACGATCGAGATCGTCGCAGCCGAGGGGCTCGCCAACCGGCGTTATCTCTGGGTGCCCTCGCTCAAGGCCGTGTTCGGCGGCGTCATGATCTTCTCGGGCGTGCATGTCTGGACCGCCGACACCCCGAGCAAGGAGCAGCGCGCCGCCTGGGTCGCGACCCTCGACACGATCATCGCACGCGCTCCGGCCGTGGTGGTTGCCGGCCATGCTGCCCCGGACGCTGCCACCGGCCTGTCCGGCGTTCGGCACACCAAGGCCTATCTCATCGCGTTCGAGGACGAGCTCGCCAAGGCCAAGGACGCCGCGGCGCTGAAGGCCGCGATGGAGGCGAAATTCCCCGGCCTCGGCATGGGCATCGCGCTCGACATCGGCGCCAAGGTCGCGAAGGGCGAGATGAAGTGGGGCTGACTCGGACGGCGCGATCATCGTAGCAAGCACGACAAGGCTGCACCTGGCCCGGGGCATCCGCCCCGCGCCTTAGGACTGTCGTATAAGGCGCTCTGCGTATGGCTCTGGTCTGTTTTCACGTCGTCATGGCCGGGCGTGTCCCGGCCATCCACGTCGCCCGGCGCCTGCGGAACGACGCGGATGCCCGGAGCCTTCGCCGCGCCGGAGCGGCTTCGGCCGCGCCGGCGGGACAAGCCCGGGCATGACGGAGGAACTCATTGGCAGACGACCGTGCCGCGATTGCCCATCTCTTCAGAATCGATCACCGATCCCCGTGCCCGGTTGCATCGTTAGTACGAAATTCACTCTGCAGCGACACGCGACCTTAACCAGCCGCGCCATTGGTGCCGCCCCCCGGTGCTCTACGGAGCCGCCGTAACCCAATCGCAATCCGCCCCCAGGTGTAGTTGCTGCGGGGCTTGGAGGGGAAAGGCGCCAGTCCGTGCGCGCCGCTTCGACCGATCGCAAGCCATTGGTGCAGCGACGGTGTCATGGCTCTCAATCTGCCGCAGATCTCCCTGAGCGTGTCGATCAGGAACTCGCTCCTGACCTCGGTATTCCTGCTGCTGGCCATTCTGGCCGGCGTGTCGGTGCTGGCGACGATGCGGCTGTCGGCGCTGCAGGACGCGGTCGAGAGCATCAACCGCGACCGGCTGCCGGAGATCCGCGCCCTCGCCGATCTCAATGTCGATGTCGCCCACACCCACCTCGTCGCGATCCGCGCCGCATTGTCCACGGCGGCCGAGCCGCGTGCCGCGGCCGAGCAGGAGCTCCGCCGCCGCACCACCGAGGTCGATGCGAAGATCGCGCGCTTCAAGGAGAGCATCGGCGACGACGCGCCGATGAGGATGGCGTTCGACCAGTTCGTCAACAAATGGGACATGTACCAGAAGCAGCAGGCCGTCATGCTGGAGCCGGAGGTCGGCGCCAACCGCGACCGTCTGGAGCGTGTCGTCAACATCGAGACGCCCCCGCTCTTCCAGGCCGTGGTCGATGCGGTCGAGCACGGCATCAGGCTCGCCGATCACCGCGCGGACAGCGCGATCAACAGCGCAACGCTGGACGCGCAGATCTTTCGCTGGGTGCTGTGGTCGGTCAACGGCGTCAGTATCATGATCGGGCTTGCCACGCTGCTCTTCGTGATTCACGACGTCTCGATGCCGATCTTCCGGATCACGCGCAGCATGGAGGCGATCGCCAAGGGCGAGCTGCAGACCGAGATCCCCTATGCCGATCACACCAACGAGCTCGGCCTGATGGCGCGGGCGCTGGCGGTGTTCCGCGCGAGTCTGGTCGAGAACGAACGGCTCAACGCAGCGACACGGACCTTGTCGGAGCTCAGCGAATGGCTGCAATCGGCAAAGTCCGAGCCGGAGCTGTACCAGATGATCTCGACAGTGCTGGGTGGCCTGATGCCGGAATGCACCGGCGCGCTCTACATCTATGCCGACAGCCGCGACGTGCTCGAGATCGCCGCCGAATGGAACGGCAGCTCGACGACGCGCGCGCTGCATCCGGACGATTGCTGGAGCCTGCGCCGCGGCCATGTCTACATCCACGGCACCAGCGAGGTCGAATTCCGCTGCGACCACGTGCATGACGGCGTCAACGAGAACTATTGCTGCATCCCGATCCTGGCCCATGGCGAGACCGTCGGCCTGCTGCATGTCGAATACAACTCCACGGGCCAGGAGACCGAGGCCGAGGCCAAGGCGCGTTTTGCCGATCGCGCAAGGCTGGGGCTCGCCTGCGCCGAGCATCTGTCGATCGCCATCGCCAACGTGAAGCTGCGCGAGGGCCTGCGCGATCAGTCGCTGCGCGATGCGCTGACCGGGCTGAACAACCGCCGCTACCTGATCGAGACCGCTCGCCGCGAATTGCTGCGCGCCGCGCGCAGCCGCACGCCGGTCAGCGTCGTGACACTCGACATCGATCACTTCAAGTCGTTCAACGACAATCACGGCCACGAGGCCGGCGACACCGTGCTGCGCCACATCGGCGAGATCCTCAAGGCGACGTTCGCCGACGGCGAGATGCCGTGCCGCCTCGGCGGCGAGGAGTTCGTGGTGCTGCTGCCGAACTGCACCATCGAGGAAGCCGCGCTGCGCGCCGAGGAGCTGCGCGCCCGCGTCGAGGCGCTCAACATCAGCTATGGTGACGGCATGCTGCCGCGGGTGACGATCTCGGTCGGCGTCGCCGCCTATCCCGAGGCCGGCATCGATCTGCCGGAGATCCTGCGCGTCGCCGACGGCGCGCTGTACCGTGCCAAGCAGAGGGGCCGCAACCGGGTCGAGCTCGCCTCCGGCGGCATGGTCCCGCCGATCGACGAGATGACCAGCCGGGCCGTCGCGACGCTCGACGCCATCGTTGCGCGCGCCGAGACCAGACCGATCGCGCCCGCCGATCCGGAGAGCGGCGCCCGCGTGGCGTGACCATCATCAGACCGGCGGACAGGCCTCAGCGGCGATGGCGAAGCGCATCGACGACCAGATCGAACGCGGCCGAGGTTTGGCGGCTGATCGGGTAATAGAGATGGTAGCCGGTCCAGGGCACGCACCAATCCTCGATCAGGCGTCGCAGTCGGCCGCCGGCAACATCCGCCAGCACCATGTCTTCCGGAACGTAAGCCAGGCCGAAACCGGCGAGTGCCGCCTCATAGACCTCGAAAATGCTGTTGAAGGCGAGTTGCCCCTCCACCCGCACCTTCAGCTCCTTGCCCCGCTTCTCGAACTCCCAGGCGTAAAGACCGCCATGGGTCGACAGCCGCAGATTGATGCAGCGGTGACCAACGAGATCATCGGGCCGTTCCGGCGGAGAGCGGCCATCCAGATAGGACGGCGCGCCGACCACAGCAAAGCGGATGTCGGGGCTGATGCGCACCGCAATCATGTCCTTGGCAACCTGCTCGCCGAGGCGCACGCCGGCATCGAATCCCTCCTCGACGATGTCGACGAGCTTGTTGTCCGAAACCAACTCCACATTGATGTCCGGATAGGCCGCGAGCAGCCGCTTGAGCTTCGGCCACAGGATGGCGCGGACGGCGTGATCGCCGGCGCTGATCCGGATGGTGCCGGCCGGCCGGTCCTGGAAGTCCCTGAGGCTCGCAAGCTCGGCTTCGATGTCGTCGAGCCGCGGCGCCACGGTGCGCAGCAGGCGTTCGCCCGCCTCGGTCGGGTTGACGCCGCGGGTGTTGCGTGTCAGCAGCCGCACGCCAAGCCGGCTCTCGAGCTCGCGGATGGTATGGCTGAGGGCGGATTGCGAGACGCCAAGCTTGGCGGCGGCCTTGGTGAAGGAGCGCTCGCGGCCGACGGCCTTGAAGGCCTTGAGGTGATCGAGATAGCCGCGCTGCATGAATGGACTCCGCTCAGACGAGCTTGCACCGATCGAGCAAACGCCAAGTGAAAAAACTGGCGCGGCCTGCGCAACCTCTCCCCGCCCTTCGCGGGGAGAGGTCGGATTGCGCAGCAATCCGGGTGAGGGGCATGGCACATACGACGTGACAGTCACAGCTCCATCGGAGTCATGAGTGTCGGCGGCCGCAGATGCACCACCCGTGTGGCTGCCCACCCCGCCCCTCTCAGCGCGAGCGAAGCTCGTCGCGCCCCCGTAAGAACGGGGAGAGGGAGCGCACCGGCTACGCAGCTCCAGCGTTGCCTTACGTGCGACCGGCCGCCTCCTCGAACTTCACCTTGGACAGCGGCAGGCTACGAACGCGTTGTCCGGTGAGTGCCGCGACGGCGTTGGCCACCGCGGGCGGCACGCCCGGCAGACCGGGCTCGCCGATGCCGCCCATCGGCGCGCCGCTCTCGACGATGCGGACATGCACGCGCGGCATCCGGTCCGGCGGCAGGATCGGATAGGCGTCGAAATTCCGCGCCTGCGGCGCGCCGTCGACGAAGACGATCTCCTCCAGCAGCGCCGAGGACAGGCCGAGCGCGACCGCCGAATTGACCTGCGACTCGATGATGGCCGGATTGACGATGCGGCCGGGATCGATCGCCACCCAGACATCGTGGACGCGCACGGCGCCGTCCTTCAGCGACACCTCGGCGATGGTCGCGACCTCGCTGCCGAACGGCGAGGCCATCGCCACGCCGCGCGCCCGCTTGCTGCCGTCGGCGGCGGTGAACGGGCCGCGCTTCCAGCCGCCGGAGAGCTCGCCGACGGCTTCGAGCAGCGTCTTGTGGCGCGGCTTGTCGGCGAGCAGGCGCAGCCGCAGCTGATACGGATCCTGCCGCCCGGCATCGGCAAGCTCGTCGAAGAACGTCTCGTAGAAGAAGTCGTTCATCGAATGCCCGACCGAGCGCCAGAAGCCGAGCACGTTGGGATCTTCGACCAGCACATGGGCGACGCGCCGGTGCGGGATCGCGTAGGGCTTCTCGGCAATGCCTTCGACAGCGGAGGAGTCAGCAGTGTCCGGCTTGCGGCCGAACCAGCGCGCCAGCGGGCCGTCGCCGACGGCCTCGGCCTCGATCGCGACGGGAATGCCGTCCTTGTCGAGGCCACCCTTGAAGCGCGCGAAGCCGAGCGGGCGCATGGCATCGCGCGAAAACTCCTCCTCGCGGCTCCAGATCACTTTCACCGGACGGCCGACGGCCTTGGCGAGCTGGATCACCTGCGGGAACGGATTGGCCGGCGGATAGACGAAGTGACGGCCGAAGAAGCCGCCGAGCGGCGGCGAGTGCAGCTTGACCTTGTCGGGCGTGATGCCGGCGACTTTCGCCGCGGCAGCCTGGAACATCTCCGGCGCCTGGTTGGGCAGCCACAGATCGAGCGTGCCGTCGGCATTCCAGCGCGCGATCGCCGAGGGCGGCTCGAGCTGGCCATGCACCAGATAAGGCGCGTCGTAGCTCGCAGTGATGACCCGCCCGGCTCCCGCAAGGCCAGCCGTGACGTCGCCGACCTTCTCCGCATCGAAGCCCGGCCCCGGCATGGCCGCGAGCTGGGCCTTGCGGCCTTCCGACGAAAAGTTCGCGGGCACCACGCCCTGCGCGCCGGCCGCGGGCTCCGTCCACGTCACTTTCAGCGTCTCGACCGCGCGCCGCGCATACCACCAGCGCTCGGCGACGACGGCGACCGCGCCGGCTAAGCGATGGATCGAATGCACGCCGGGCATCGCCTTGACCTCGGCCTCATTGGCGAAAGCGCCGGGCTCTTGGCCGCGCCGGGGTGCGTGCTGCACGGCGGCCTGCAGCATGCCGTCGACCTTCAGGTCGATGCCGTAGCTCACCTTGCCGGTCGACTTGTCGCGCGCATCGAGCCGCGCGAACGGCTTGCCGATCCAGCGGAAGTCCTTCTCCGGCCGCAGCGCGACCGTCTCCGGCACCGGCAGCTTGGCCGCGTCAGCGGCGAGTTCACCATAGGCGAGCGTGCGGTTCGAGGCGGCGTGACGCACGCGGCCGGGCTCGGTGGAGAGGCTGTCGGCCGGCACGCGCCACCGCGCGGCGGCGGCCTGCAGCAGCATCTGCCGCGCCGAGGCGCCGACACGGCGCATGGTCGCGTAGCTCGCGCGTACGGAGAAGCTGCCGCCGGTGAAGCGGGCGCCGCCGACGACGAGATAATCGGCGCCGGGCGGCGCGCATTCCACGACGAAAGTCGCGGGATCGGCATCGAGCTCCTCGCCGACGATCTGCGCCAGTGCCGTCGAGATGCCCTGCCCGCCTTCGATGAACGGGCTGCGCAGCAGGATGGTGCTATCGGGGCGGATCTCCAGGAACGCTGCGACGTTCGGCGCCTTGGCGACAGGCGCCGCGCCCTGCGCGACGGCCTTGGTGCCCGGCAGATCGAAGCCGAGCACCAGCGCGCCGGCGGCAGCACCGAGAAAGCCGCGGCGCGAGAGATTGACCGGGCGACCGGCGGACGTGGTGGAGGAGTGATCGCGAATGATCCTGTTCATGTGCGCTTGCCCTCAGCCCTGCGCGACCTGCCGCACGGCGGCGGCGATCGCATTGTAGGTGCCGCAGCGGCACAGATTGACCATGGCGGCGGCGATGTCCTGCTCGCTCGGCTTCGGCGTCTGCTTGATCAGCGCGGTGGCGGCCATCACCTGGCCGGACTGGCAATAGCCGCATTGCGGCACCTGGTTGGCGACCCAGGCCTCGACCACGCGGCGGCCGACCGCGTCGTCGCCGATCGCCTCGATCGTGGTGACCTGCTGCCCGGCGACGCTGCCGACCGGCGTGACGCAGGAGCGTGTCGCCTGGCCGTCGATCAGCACCGTACAGGCGCCGCATTGCGCGATGCCGCAGCCGTATTTCGTGCCGGTCATGCCCAACTCGTCGCGGATCACCCACAACAGCGGCGTGTCGTCGGCCATCGTCACTTGATGGCGCTTGCCGTTGATGGTCACTTCCATGGCGCTACTCCCAGGGCATCGGCGGCGGACAGCCGGCCGCGCGGACAGAAAACGAGGCGTCACATCTATCGCCTGCGTCCGCCTCGCATTAGCCGTCCGGCTTCGCATGCACCTATGAGTCGGTTCGATTAATCGAGGCGACATGCCGCAGCCAAATCGCAGCCCGGATGAGCGGGAGCCTGCGCCCGGAGGGCGGAAGGCGGACGCGACATCCGGGTTCTCACGCGCTGCCGCTGGTGAACCCGGATGTCGCTCCAGCCGACGCCGAAGAGGCGTCGGGTGGAGCTCATTCGGGCTACAAACTGGCTCCTGAGCGAACGACCCCGCCCCTCACCCAGAGGAGCCCGCCGCAAGCGGGCGTCTCGAAAGGCGAGGCCCGCAACCGCCGGCCGTGCCGCACGCACACGATCTGCTCACGCGCGATGGCGCAGCGCCTCGACCAGCAGCGTGAAGGCCGCCGACTGCTGGCGGCGGCTCGGGTAATAAAGATGATAGCCCGAATAGGGCAGACACCAGTCTTCGAGCACGCGCTTCAGACGTCCCTTGGCGATGTGCGGCTGCGCCCAGCCCTCCGGCACGTAAGCGAGGCCGAGGCCGGCGAGCGCGGCCTTCATGATCTGCGAGGTTGCGTTGTAGGTCAGCTGCCCCTCGACGCGCACCCGCAGGTCGTGGCCGCCCTTCTCGAACTCCCAGGCATGCAGGCCGCCATGCGTGGGCAGACGAAGCGTCAGACAATTATGGCCGATCAGGTCCTGAGGCTTCTTCGGAATCGGGCGCGTCTTGAAGTAGGACGGCGCACCGACCACGGCGATGCGCATGTCCGGCGCGATCCGCACCGCCACCATGTCCTTCTCGACCTGCTCGCCGCTGCGGACGCCGGCATCGAAGCCCTTGGCCACGATGTCGGTGAGGCCGTAGTCGACCACGATTTCGACCTTGATGTCGGGATAGGCCGGCAACAGCTTCGCGAGCTTCGGCAGCAGGATCGCTTCGGCAGCATATTCGGTCGCCGTGATGCGGATCGTGCCAGCCGGCTTGTCGCGCAATTCGCGGATTGCCGCGAGCTCCGCCTCGATCTGCTCCAGGCGAGGGCCTGCGGTGGTGAGAAGACGCAGCCCCGCCGCGGTCGGCGCGACGCTGCGCGTGGTGCGCGTCAACAGCCGCACGCCGAGCCGCGCCTCGAGCTCGCGGATCGTGTAGCTCAGCGCCGATTGCGAGACGCCGAGCTTGGCCGCTGCGTTGGTGAAACTGCGCTCGCGCGCGATCGCCACGAAGGCCAGGAGATCGTCCAGTCTGCCGCCCTGCATTCATCAATCCTGCTTATAAGTGCATGCCGATTATAGCGGCTAGTGCCGGTCGAGGCGCGCGCTAAATGAGCCATGGCGGCAAGCCTCTGTGAGGAGACCAAGCCATGCGCGGCGCTGTTCTGTATGGTCCACATGACGTGCGTTTCGAGGACCGCGAAACGCCAGATATCATCGAGCCGACCGACGCCATCATCCGCATTGCCGCAACCTGCGTCTGCGGCTCGGATCTGTGGCCCTATCGCGGCCTGCAGCCGCTGAACGGCCCGACGCCGATGGGCCACGAATATTGCGGCGTGGTCGAGGAGGTCGGCCGTGCGGTGCGCCGGATCAAGCCCGGCCAGTTCGTCGTCGGCTCGTTCGCCACGTCGGACAATACCTGCCCGCACTGCAATTTCGGCTATCAGTCGTCCTGCGTAAAGCGCGAGTTCATCAGCCGCGCCCAGGCGCCGTTCCTGCGGGTGCCGCAGGCCGATGGCACGCTGGTGCCGACGCCCGGAGTCCCCTCGCCCGAGCAGTTGGCGAGCATCCTCACCACCTCGGACGTGCTCGGCACCGGCTGGTTCGCCGCCGATGCTGCCAACGTCAAGCCGGGAACGACGGTCGCCGTGGTTGGTGACGGCGCCGTCGGCCTGCTCGGCATTCTCTCCGCCAGGCAGATGGGCGCCGAGCGCATCATCGCGATGAGCCGGCACGAGAGCCGGCAGAAGCTCGCGCTGGAATTCGGCGCCACCGACATTGTCACCCAGCGCGGCGACGCGGGCGTGGCTGAAATCATGGACATGACGGATGGCATCGGCGCCGACTCGGTGCTGGAATGCGTCGGCACGCAGCAATCGATGCTGCAGGCGATCCACGCCGCGCGTCCCGGCGGCTATGTCAGCTATGTTGGCGTCCCGCACGGGGTCGAGCTGAACGGCGAGGAGTTGTTCTTCGCGCACGTCCACCTGCATGGCGGTCCGGCCCCGGTGCGCAAATATCTCCCCAAGCTGATCGACCTGGTGATGAGCGGCGCGATCACCCCCGGCAAGGTGTTCGATCTCACGCTGCCGCTCGAAAAGGTCGCGGACGCCTATCGCGCCATGGATGAGCGCCGCGCGATCAAGGTGCTGCTGCAGCCCTGAGGGCTTCGACCGGCCGCCGTGCCCGACGGCGCCGGCGTCCACTCCACGAAGAAGGACTTGTTCGATGACAAACCCGTTGGACTACACCGGCAAGGTGGCGCTGGTCACCGGCGCCTCCTCCGGCATGGGGCTGGCAACGGCGCAGGCCTTCGCTGTGGCCGGCGCCGCTGTGGTGCTCGCGGATATCAGAGAGGATGCGGTGGTCGCAGCAGCCAGGGAGCTGGTTGGTCGCGGTCACAACGCGCTGGCAATCCGCTGCGACGTGAGCGACGACGCCGACGTGGCCGCGCTGGTCGATCGCACCGTCGCGACCTTCGGGCGGCTCGACGCCGCCTTCAACAATGCCGGCGTGATGGCGCGCATCGCCCCGATCACCGACAGCCCGCGCGAGGATTGGGACCGCGTGATCGGCATCAATCTGCGCGGTGTCTGGAGCTGCATGGCCTACGAGTTGCGGCAGATGCAGAAACAGGGCAGCGGCGCGATCGTCAACAACGCGTCGGTCGGCGCGCTGACCGGCAATCCCGGCATCGCTTCCTACATCGCCTCCAAGCATGGCGTGGTCGGGCTGACGCGGACGGCGGCGCTCGAGGTCGTCAGGCACGGCATCCGCGTGAATGCGGTCAATCCCGGCCTGATCGATACGCAGATCGCGCGCGACGTCGTCGCCGGTGACGAGACCGCCTATGACGGCATCGCCAACACGGTGCCGATCGGCCGCGCCGGCCGGCCCGAGGAGATCGCGTCTGCGGTGCTGTGGCTGTGCAGTCCGGGCGCGAGCTACGTGATCGGCCACGCGCTGACCGTCGACGGCGGAATGACCGTGGCATGATCCGTGCCGCCACGACGCATCTGCTCGCCGCCACGCTCGCGCTGGCGCTCACGCACCGCGCCGAGGCAGCAGGGGAAACGACGGCACCACCGCGCCCGACAGGACAGATCATGAAGCTTCGCCTGACGATCAACGGCAAGGCCGCATCGGCCACGCTGCAGGACAACCCGACGACGCGCGACTTTGTCGCGCTGCTGCCGCTGTCCTTCACTATGAAAGACCTGTTCGGCCGCGAAAAATTCGCCCATCTTCCCCGCGCCCTCACCGAGGGTGGCGAGCGACGCCGCGACTACGCGATCGGCGACGTGATCTACTGGTCGCCCGGGCCTGATGTCGCTATCTATTACCGCCATGACGGGACACCGATCCCATCGCCGGGCGTCATCGTTCTCGGCAGGATCGACGGCAGCGTGGCGGCGCTCGAGGTGCCCGGATCCGTCGAGGTGACCATCGCGGCGGAGTGAGCGTGGCCATGCGTCGTCGCGACCTGCTCGCGGCGATGGCCAGCGCCATCGCCGCACCCATCACTGCCAAGGGCGCGACCGCGCCCGCGGCCCAGCCGAGGAATGAGATCATGGACATCGACATCAAGCGCGCCGGCTCGCGGCCATCCGGCAAAGGTCCGGCCGAGTGGTTCACCGGCGCGGTCCGCATCGACCCGCTGTTTCAGGCCCAGGACCCGGCCCGCGCCAATGGCGCTCACGTCACCTTCGAGCCCGGCGCCCGCACCGCCTGGCATACCCATCCGCTCGGCCAGACGCTGATCATCACCTCCGGGCTCGGCTGGGTACAGCGCGAGGGCGGCCCGATCGAGGAGGTTCGTCCAGGCGATGTCGTATGGTTTCCGCCGGGGCTCAAGCACTGGCATGGCGCGACGGCGACCACCGCGATGAGCCACATCGCGATCCAGGAGTCGCTGAATGGCAGTCCGGTGACCTGGATGGAGCATGTAAGCGACGCGCAGTACGGACGGTGATCGGCGATCTCCGGCTTCGTCTGCACCGCTCGGCGGACTGTCACTCCGGCTCGTAGCTATCGAGCGCTGCGCGCAACGCCGTCACGCCGCTCAGCAACTGCCGCGCCTGCGCCGCGGTCAATCCGGAGGCGGCCTGGATGCAGGCCGGGACGGTCGCGGCCTTGGCGCGCAGTGCCGCGCCCGCCTCCGTCAGGCTGATCCGCACCTGGCGCTCGTCCGAGGGATCACGCCGCCGCGCGATGTAGCAGAGCGCCTCGAGGCGCTTCAGCAAGGGCGTCAGCGTGTTCGATTCCAGGAACAGCCGCGAGCCGAGCTCACCAACGGTCTGGTCGTCCCGCTCCCACAGCAGCACCATCACCAGATATTGCGGGTAGGTCACGTTGAGGTCGTCGAGCAGCTGCTTGTAGACGCGGTTGAACGCGTGACCTGCGGCATAGATGCCGAAGCACAGCAACTCGTCGAGCTTCACCTCCGGGCCGTCCGGGCGCTCCATCGTCTTGCCAGCCATCGTGCCTCGCGACTTGGTCTCCCCGTCCCAGTTTATATCGTACACGATCTAATCGCAAGCGCTTGACACCCGGCCTTCTCGCGTCCATAAATATCGTGCACGATTTAATCGTGAACGATATTAAGGAGTACGGCCATGAGCTTCAACGAATCCGATCAAGCATCGCTATCCCGGCGGGTGGCGCTCGCAGCCGGCGCGGCGCTGGCGACGGCACCGCTGCTGGCATCGACGCCGGCCACGGCGAAGTCTTCGGCCGACCACGGCGCGCAGCGCAGCAGCACACCGGCCTTCATCACCACCAAGGACGGCACGAAGATCGCCTACAAGGATTGGGGCAAGGGCCAGCCGATCCTGTTCTCGCATGGCTGGCCGCTCGCCGGCGACGCCTGGGACGCCCAGATGCTGTTCTTCGGCCAGAAGGGCTTTCGCGTCATCGCCCATGACCGGCGCGGCCACGGCAGCTCCGATCAGCCGTGGGACGGCAACACCATGGATCAGTACGCCGACGATCTCGCCGAGCTGATCGAGAAGCTCGACCTCACCGACCTCGTGCTCGTGGGGCACTCGACCGGCGGCGGCGAGGTCGCGCACTATATCGGCCGTCACGGCTCCAAGCGCGTCGCCAAGGTGGTGCTCGTCGGCGCCGTGCCGCCGCTGATGCTCAAGACCGAGGCCAATCCCGAAGGCACGCCGCTCCAGGTGTTCGACGACATCCGCAAGGGCACCGCGACCAACCGCGCGCAGTTCTTCAAGGACCTGACGATCCCGTTCTACGGCTTCAACCGGCCGGGGGCGAAGGTCAGCGAGGGCCTGCGCGAACAGTTCTGGCGGCTCGGCATGCAGGGCGGCATCAAGGGCGAATACGACTGCATCCACGAGTTCTCGGAAGTCGACTACACCGCCGACCTCAAGAAGATCGACAAGCCGACGCTCGTCATTCACGGCGACGACGATCAGATCGTGCCAATCGCGGCCTCCGCGGCGAAGACCGCGAAGATCGTCAAGGACGCACAGCTCAAGATCTACAAGGGTGGCGCCCACGGCCTCGCCCAGGTCGATCCCGACACGTTCAACGCCGACCTGCTCGCGTTCATCCGAAGCTGAGCACGGTCGTCCGGGCCGGCTCGGCCGGCCCGGAACGCCGTAACGGCTATGCTGCCGGCAGCAGGTGCCGCAGCGCCGATGCGATCATCACGCCGCCGCCGGTGATGACGGCGGCGTCGAGGATCGCGGCATGGATGTGCACCGGCATGCGCGCGACGAAGGCCTTGGCAAGAAAGGCACCGGGCACCGCGATCGCACCGATCAGAAGTGCGAAGGCCAGCACCTGGGCGGTGACAACGCCGGCAAGGCCGAACACCGAGATCTTGATGACGCCGGTCGCCACCGAAATCATCGCGTCGGTGGCGATGACCGCGGCGCCCTCGAGGCCGGCCGCCATCAACAGCGACAGCAGGATTACGCCGGAGCCGGAGGTGCCGCCGACGAGAACCCCATATCCGACAGCGCCGGCAGCCAGCCCGCCATTGCCGATCCTGACCTCACGCTTGCGCAGAATTCGGCGCAGCGGAACGCTCATGATCAGCATGGTGCCGATCACGAAGGCCGCGCCGGCATTGGTCAGGCGGGTATAGCCATAGGCGCCGAGCGCCGTGGTGACCGCGGCCGCGGCGATGACGATGCCGGCGCGCGTGCGGTCGGCATGGCTGATATAGGCGACGACGCGGCTGAGATTGGTGAGGATCGCGGAGATCGCGATGATCGGCACGACCGGCTCGGCGCCCACCATCGGCACCAGCACCAGCGGCATCAGGGCACCCGTGCCGTAGCCGGCGAGACCGCCGATGATCGAAGCGAATAAAGCGACGGAAGCAACGAGCAGGAGCTGCAGCAGCGAGATATCGGCAAAGCCTGCGAGAAAATTCATGCACGTCCGTCGCGGTTGACACGCGCCGCCGCCTGACCGGCGGTCGCGGTCAGCGATGCCGGCCCGGCCGGACGATCCGCCGCGCTAAGCATCCGCTGCGAGAGCCAGTTCATGACCGAGAAGCGGTTCGGCCGCAACCCCGCGCGCGATCAAATCGATGCTTCCGGCAGCAATGCCGCCGAGTCGTGCGCCACGCGCAATGACGCGCGAGCGAAGGACGCCCCGCGACATGCACCCCGATCCGCTTCAGACCTCGATGAAGTCCTGCGTGGTGTGCTCACCCGACCAGATCTTGTCCGGATCATAGATCCGTTCGCGCCGCTTCGATCGGAAATCAATCCCGCGAACGACCTCACCCGTCCCCCTGAGCGGGCGCTGGCCGTCGCTCGCAACGCCGGCGCTTCCAAAACGAGGTCTGCGGATGATTTCGGATTTGCTCATGGATCCTCTCTGGCGGGAGGTTTTGTAATGTTATAACATCACTCTCGTCAAGCGGAAGCCGCGCCGCCCCAGGCGAGCAACGGCGGGACCGAACCCGGCCCTCCGGCCAGCGAGCGGTCGGCACCAGATCGCGACGACAGCAGCGGGGGCTCGCTTGCGATGGCCCCGTCACGACCGGACGGCTCGCTTGCGACGCAGACTTCAACGACCTCAGACGCCGACGACCCAGACGCCAACGACCCCAGACGCCGAAAGAGACGAACATGACCGCGGCCATCAAACAGACTCCCGTCACCGTTCTCACCGGATATCTCGGTGCGGGAAAGACAACCTTGCTGAACCGCATCCTGACCGAGACACATGGCAAGCGCTACGCCGTCATCGTCAATGAGTTCGGCGAAATCGGCATCGACAATGATCTGGTCGTGAATGCGGAGGAAGAGATCTTCGAGATGAACAACGGGTGCATCTGCTGCACCGTGCGCGGCGATCTCATCAGGATCTTGCAGGGATTGATGAAACGGCGCGGCAAGTTCGACGGCATCATCGTCGAAACCACCGGGCTCGCCGACCCCGCCCCCGTGGCACAGACATTCCTTGTCGACGAGGACGTCCGCCGCGACACCAGGCTCGATGCCATCGTCACCGTCATCGATGCGAGACACCTGCTCGGAGACATCGATCGCGCGCAGGAGGCGCAGGAGCAGATCGCATTCGCCGACGTGGTGCTCCTCAACAAGACCGATCTCGCCTCGGAAGCGGAGCTTGATACGATCGAGGCCCGCATCCGCCTGATCAATCCCTATGCGACCCTCCATCGCACGCAGCGCTGCGCGCTCGATCTCGAGCAGATCCTTGATCGCCATGCATTCGATCTCGACAGGGTTCTCGCTTTCGAGCCGAACTTTCTCGCCGAGGACCATGACCACGAGCACGATTCCCATGTCAAAAGCCTGTCCTTGACGACGGAAATCCCGCTCGTTCCGGAGAAGTTCTTTCCGTGGATCCAGCAGACGGTCCAGCTGTTCGGGACGGATATCCTGCGTCTGAAGGGCATCCTCCATTTCCGGAACGATCCCGATCGCTTTGTCGTTCAAGGCATTCACATGCTGCTCGAGGGCGATCATCAACGTCCCTGGAAGCCCGGGGAGCCGAGAAGCAGCCGCTTGGTGTTCATCGGGCGCGATCTGCCGGAGGAGATTCTGCGCGACGGCTTCGGCCGCTGTCAGAGCCCGGAGCCGTGACGCCGCTGTTGTGAGGCAATGCCCCCCAGGATCGAACCGTTAGATGCGTCCGTCGCGGTTCACCCGCGCCGCGGCCTGATCGGCGATCGCACTCAGGGAGGCCTCGTCGAGCGGGAAGTCGGCCGCGAGCCAGGCATCCTCCGCAAGCGTCAGCACATGGCCAAGCAGCGGCCCTTCCGCGACGCCGCGCGCGATGAAATCGGCCGCCTTCAGCGGCAGCTTCGGCGGCGTGAAGCGCTGCGGCAACAGCGCCAGCTCGCGCCAGCGTTGCGCATCGTGATCCCGCCCGGCGCGAGCCCAGCCCAGCATCAGACGGTCGCGATAGACGGTCTCACCGAGACGATACAGAAGGCGCCGCGCGCGCGCCTCGTCGGCGGTCGCAAGCCGCCACCAGCGGTGACCCATGCCGTCGAGCGCTTTGGTCTCGGCATTGGAGAGCTTCAACCGCGCGCCGAGGCGGCGCGCATCCTCGGTGACGGCGACGGCGAGCGCCGCAAGGCGCCGAACGGCGCTCGGCGGCAGCGCCAGCGTGCGTTCGATCTCGATCATCGCCGCGAACGGGCCCAGATAAGCGACGCCGCCGAGAATCGCGGTCAGCAATCCGCCATCGGTCATCGCAGTGACCGCGCCGACCGCGCCCCCGGTGACGAGCAGCTTCAGCATCTCCATGCGCACTCGTTCGGCCGACAAGGTGGCGAGCCCGGCCCGGCCGGCGATGCAGGCGAGATAACCGTCACGGTCGGGCACGCCATGGCCGAACGCCGAATGGATGCGGAAGAAGCGCAGGATGCGCAAATAATCCTCTGCGATGCGCTGTGCCGGATCGCCGATGAAGCGCACGCGCCGCGCCGCGATGTCGGCGAGCCCACCGACATGATCGTGCACGACGCCGTCCGGCCCCACCGACAGCGCATTGATGGTGAAGTCGCGCCGATGCGCGTCGCCGATCCAGTCGCGGCCGAACTCGACCTTGGCCTTGCGGCCAAAGGTCTCGGTATCCTCGCGCAGGGTCGTGACCTCGAATGGATGCCCCTCCAGCACCAAGGTCACGGTGCCATGGTCGATACCGGTCGGCACGCTCTTGATCGAGGCGGCCTTGGCGCGGCGGATCACCTCCGCCGGGAGGGCCGTGGTCGCGATGTCGATATCGCCGATATCGATGCCGAGCAGAGCGTTGCGAACGGCGCCGCCGACCACCCGGGCCTCCTCGCCGTCGCTGTTGAGCAGCGCCAGCACGCGCGCGGCCGGACCGGACGAGAGCCAGGGCGCGCTCAGCACCCGTACCTCGGTCATTTCTCGGCTCCGGGAACGAGCCTGCCATTCTCGATATGGGCGGGGACGTAGGTCGAATGCGGCGGCGCGCCGGAGAATTCCGCCAGCAGGACCAGACTTGCAATCACCAGCAACAACGCCGCCACCGTCAATTTTGCGACCAGGTGCAGCGGCCATGAGGCAGGCACCAGGAGCCCGGACCGGGTCGCGATCAAAAACACAATATAAACTGCGAAAGGAATGAGGAAGATTCCGACTTCCGTCAACACGGGTCGGATCATGGCAGATAAATCCGTTCGTAGAGCACGCGCAGGATCCCCGCCGTCGCCCCCCAAATGTAGCGCTCCGCAAACGGCATCGCGTAGTACGAGCGCTCCATGCCACGAAACTCCTTGGAATGCAGCTGATGATTGGTGGGGTCCATCAGGAAGGCCAGCGGCACTTCGAACGCATCGTCGACCTCGCCTTCGTTGATTTTGAGCGTAAATCCGGGCCGTACGCGGGCCACGGTCGGCAGGATGCGGAAGCCGAACGCGGTGCCGTAGACGTCGAGATAGCCGATCGGGTCGACGAAGCTGCGGTCGAGCCCGACCTCCTCCTCCGCCTCGCGCAAGGCCGCGTCGAGCGGCGAGGCGTCGGTGACGTCGATCTTGCCGCCTGGAAAGGCGATCTGGCCGGCATGGCTGCTGAGATTCGGCGAGCGCTGGGTCAAGAGCACGGTCGGCTCGGGATGATCGACCACGGGGATCAGCACGGCTGCGGGCCGGATCGGCTGCTCGCGGGCGATGATTTCGAGCATGCGATCGGTGCCGGAATCGCCGCTGGTCGGAATGACGTCCGGATCGAGCAGAGCTTTTGGAACGTCGAAGCGCAACCGCTCCCGGCCACGCGCAAAGAACTCGACCGAGTTCACCTCGGCCGTCGTCGTCCTCACCACCATGGGCTCGTTCAAAGCGCCGCCCTCACCTCTTCTGCGTTGGCCATGGGGAAGAACGCACCGTCCGACTCCACCCCGAACATGACATCACCATCGATCATCCGCTCCTGACCCATGTCAACAAGCTCATAATAGAGCGACCGCGTCACCTTGGCCCAGAGATCGGCGCGGACGTGCAGATAGGGCGTCAATCCGCCGCTTTCGCCCGGCTCGAAGCGCAGCCGGTGCTCGGCGTCGCAGACGACCCAATCGTCGACATTGGTTCGGAAGTAGAGCCGCGCTCCGCCCTCACGCGCCTCTTTCCGCATTTCTACGGCCATGAAGGGCGCATCATCGACGCGAATGCCGACCTTCTCGACCGGCGTGACCAGGACATAACGGTCGCCTTCGCGCTTGAGGATGGTCGAGAACAGCCGCACCAGGGCCGGACGGCCGATTGGCGTGCCCATGTAGTACCAGCTACCATCGCTGGCGATTCGTATATCGATATCGCCGCAAAATGGCGGATTCCACAGATGCACCGGCGGGAGGCCTTTTCCCGATGCGCCGGCCTGTGTCACGGCCGAGGTCAACCGATCGAGTCCAATATCGGTACTCTGCCCTTGCTTCGCCATGGTTTGCCCCGAGTTTGCGTTCGCCTTGGCACGATTGGTGCAAGAATTCATCGCGCTCGTCTGTGCAAAAGTTCCTGACGGCCGTGCACGTCATGTAAGGTCGCCATATCGTGATGCCGTCAATACCCCGTAATGCCGATAATATGGGGATAGTTTAACTCAACGAATACAGCGCCTTCGCATAGATTGGCAGCCGGCTCCTGACAAATTGGAGCGGAACAACCGTCTGAAGGTTGAAATGCGGGGCAGAAGGAGCGACGGGAATGGCTGAGAGTGCCGAGAAGCTCGAGGATGCGATCGTCCGATCCGCCGAACAGGTCTCCGGTCAGGTCCGCGCGGCAAAGGAGGCGATCTCCGGCGTCATCTTCGGCCAGGACCGCGTGGTGGAAAACACCCTGGTGACGATCCTGTCCGGCGGCCACGCCTTACTGATCGGCGTGCCCGGCCTGGCCAAGACCAAGCTCGTTGAGACATTGGGCGTCACGCTCGGTCTCGACGCCAAGCGCGTTCAGTTCACGCCCGACCTCATGCCGTCCGACATTCTCGGCGCCGAGGTGCTCGACGAGAGCACCGTGGGCAAGCGCTCGTTCCGCTTCATTGCCGGACCGGTGTTCGCGCAGCTCTTGATGGCCGACGAAATCAACCGCGCCAGCCCGCGCACCCAGTCGGCGCTGCTCCAGGCCATGCAGGAGCAGCACATCACGGTTGCAGGCGCGCGGCACGATCTGCCCAAGCCTTTCCACGTGTTGGCGACGCAGAACCCGCTGGAGCAGGAAGGAACCTATCCGCTCCCCGAGGCGCAGCTCGACCGCTTCCTGATGGAAATCGACGTCGACTATCCCGATCGCGACGCCGAACGCCGCATCCTGTTCGAGACCACCGGCGCCGAAGAGAGCGCGGCCAAGGGCGCGATGACCGCCGATGCGCTGATCGCGGCGCAGCGGCTGGTCCGGCGGCTGCCCGTCGGCGATTCCGTCGTCGAGGCAATCCTGACTCTGGTGCGCTCGGCACGTCCCGGCGCAGAGGCCGGCGATGCCGGCAAGCTGATCGCCTGGGGCCCTGGCCCGCGCGCCAGCCAATCACTGATGCTCGCGGTGCGCGCACGCGCGCTGCTCGACGGCCGCCTCGCGCCGTCGATCGACGACGTGCTCGATCTCGCCGAGCCGGTGCTGAAGCATCGCATGGCGCTGACCTTCCCCGCCCGCGCCGAAGGCCGCACCATTCCGGACGTGATCCGGCAACTGAAGAGCCGGATTGGTTGATGGCCGCAGCGACAGGGCACGCCGACAAGGAGATCCTCGCAATCCGGCGCGCCGACGGCGAAAGCCGGACATTGGCGTCCTCGCTGCCGCGCCTGGTCCTGGAAGCCCGGCAGATCGCCGCCAACGTCATTCACGGCCTGCACGGGCGACGCCGCGCCGGGTCGGGCGAAAGCTTCTGGCAATATCGCCGCTTCGTCTCCGGCGAGCCGTCGCAGCGCGTCGACTGGCGTCGCTCGGCACGCGATGACCATCTTTATGTCCGCGAGCAGGAATGGGAGGCCGCACACACGGTGTGGATCTGGCCGGACCGTTCGCCGTCAATGGCCTTCGCCTCCAAAGGCGCGCGCGACAGCAAGCTGGAGCGTGCGCTGATCGTGACATTTGCGCTGGCCGAACTGCTGGTCGCCGGCGGTGAACGCGTCGGCATTCCCGGCCTGCTCAATCCGACCGGGAGCCGCAGCGTCATCGACCGCATCGCGCAGGCGATGCTGCATGATGAGACGGCGCGGCCGAGCCTGCCGCCCTCCTTCGTGCCGTCGGCGCTGGCCGAAATCGTGGTGCTGTCGGATTTCTGGTCGCCGATCCCGGAGATCAGCACGATGCTCGCCGGCCTGTCGGCGTCGGGCGCGCATGGCACGATGGTGCAGGTGGTCGATCCCGCCGAGGAGACCTTTCCCTATTCCGGGCGTGTCGAGTTCGTCGAGCCCGAAGGTGGCGAGGTGATCACCGCCGGCCGCGCCGAGAGCTGGGCGCAGGACTACGTCGCCCGCGTCGCGCTGCATCGCGACCAGATCCGCGCCGAGACCGCCAAGCTCGACTGGCTGTTCACGACGCACACCACCAGCCGCTCGGCGGCCGAGTTGCTGTTGTTCCTGCACGCCGGCATGACGACGAGCAAGGTCGGCACCCGCGGCAGCGTCAAAGTGGGCGCAGGCACGAGAGGGCTCGGCGCATGATGGGACTGCCGCTGTCATTCGCCGAACCGTTGCTGCTGACCGGCCTCATCAGCCTGCCCGTGCTGTGGTGGTTGCTGCGGGTGATGCCGCCGCGGCCGCGGCGCATCGAGTTTCCGCCGACACGGCTGCTGTTCGACATCACGCCGAGAGAGGAGACGCCATCGCGCTCGCCGTGGTGGCTCACATTGCTGCGGCTGATCGCGGCGGCGCTGGTGATCTTTGCGGCGGCCGGCCCGATCTGGAATCCGCGCACCGAAGCCGTCGGCAGTAAAGCGCCGCTGGTGCTGCTGCTCGACGACAGCTGGAGCGCCGCCGCAAGCTGGGAGACGCGCATCAAGGCGGCCGACGAGATCATCGCCAATGCCGATGCCGACCGCCGCGGCGTTGCGCTCGTGCCGCTGTCGGAGCCCGCGCGCGATCTCACGCTGATGCCAGCCGGCGCGGCCCGCGTCGCGCTGCGCCAGATTGCGCCCAAGGCCTACACCACCGAGCGCGCCGACGCGCTGCCGCAGCTCGATCGCTTTCTCAAGGCCACGGGCGATGCCGAGATCCTGTGGTTCTCGGACGGCGTCGATCCCGGCCGCGGCAGTGAGTTCGTGACCGGTCTCGCCAAGACCATCGGCGATCGCAGCCTGACCGTGTTCGAAGGCGGCACCCTGTCGCCGCTGGCGCTCGCCGGCGCCGAGAATGCCGCCGCCCGGATGACCGTGAAGGTGCTGCGCGCCGATCTCTCGATCCCCGGGGGCGTGGTGCGCGCCCTCGACGCCAAGGGCTCGCCGCTCGGCGAGGCGCAATTCAGCTTCGCCGCCGGTGCACACGACGCGGAAGCCAGTTTCGACCTGCCGGTCGAGCTGCGCAACGACATCACCCGGCTGGAGATCGCGGGCGAGCGCTCGGCCGGCGCCGTGCAGCTGCTCGACAAGCGCTGGCGCCGCCGCGCCGTCGGCATCGTTTCGGGCGCCACCAGCGACACCGCCCAGCCGCTGCTCGCACCGACCTTCTATCTGACTCGCGCGCTGTCGCCCTTCGCCGATCTGAGGCTGGGTGACCGCGGCGCGCCGCAACAGATCATCACGCAGTTTCTCGACCAGAAAGTGCCGATGATCGTGATGGCCGATGTCGGCACGCTGTCTCCGGAGCTGCGCGATCGCCTCAATGGCTGGATCGAGAATGGCGGCGTGCTGGTGCGCTTCGCCGGCCCCCGGCTGGCGCAAGGCGATGACGACCTCGTGCCGGTCAAGCTGCGGCGTGGCGGGCGCACGCTCGGCGGCAGCCTGACCTGGGAGAAGCCGCAGCATCTCGCAGCGTTCGCAGCAGACGGCCCGTTCGCCGGCATCGGCGTGCCGAAGGACGTCACGATCAGCCGTCAGGTGCTGGCCGAGCCCGACGCCGTGCTCGCGACCAAGAGCTGGGCCTCGCTCGAGGACGGCACGCCGCTGGTCACCGGCGAACATCGCGGCAAGGGCCTGATCGCGCTGTTCCATGTCAGCGCCGACATGCGCTGGTCGGATCTGCCGATGTCCGGCGCCATGGTCGAGATGCTCCGCCGCATTGTCGACATGTCCGGCTACACCTCGACGCCGGGGGCGGGTCCCGCCGGCGAGAGCGCCAAGGCGACGCTGGCGCCGCTGCACATCCTCGACGGCTTCGGTGCCTTCGGACCGCCGCCTTCGACGGCCAAGCCGCTGCCGGCCGATTTCAACGACCGGGCTTCGCTCGATCATCCACCCGGCTTCTACGGCCCAGCCGAGGGACCTACCGCAGTGAACACGCTCAGCCCCGCCGATCGCATCCTGCAGCTCGACACCTCTGCGCTGCGCGCCAAGCGCGCGAGCTACACGACGGCGGAACCGCGCGATCTCCGGGGCATCCTGCTGTCGACCGCCTTGCTGCTGTTCCTGATCGACGCGGTCATCGTCGCGCTGCTCGGCGGCGCGCTGGCCGCACTGGCACGCCGGCGGCGCGCCGCGCCGGCGGCGATCGCCTTGGTCATGCTCGCCACCGGTGCGCTGCTTGCGGTCGCGCTGCCGACCGCCGCACGCGCCGACGCGGCCAGCGATGATTTCGCCATGCGTGCAGTGTCGCAGACGCGGCTCGCTTACGTCGTGACCGGCAATGCCGATGTCGATGCGATCGTGAAGGCCGGGATGACCGGGCTGACCTTGTTCCTGGCGCAGCGCACGGCGCTGGAGGCCGGCGACCCCGTCGGCGTCGATCCCGCCCATGACGAACTCGCCTTCTTCCCCCTGATCTATTGGCCGATCGTGCCGGGCGCGCCGAAGCCGCCGCAGGACGCGATCAACAAGATCGACGCCTATATGAAGCAAGGCGGCACCGTGATCTTCGACACCCGCGACGCGGTCGAGGCGCCTCCCGGCGACAACGGCGCCCAGCAGACGCCGGGCATGCAGTCGCTGCGCGACATCCTGTCCTCGCTGGATGTGCCCGAGCTCGAGCCGGTGCCGCGCGAGCATGTGCTGACCAAGACGTTCTATCTGCTGCGCGACTTCCCCGGCCGCTTCACCGCAGGGCAGACCTGGGTCGAGGCGCTGCCCAAGGACGAGGACGAGGACAGCGCGGCCCGCCCGGCGCGCGGCGGCGACGGCGTGTCGCCGATCATCATCACCTCGAACGATCTCGCCGGCGCCTGGGCGCTCCGCCCCGACGGCCAGGCCATGCTGCCGATGGTGCCGGGCGAGCCGCGCCAGCGCGAATTCGCCTTCCGCGCCGGCGTCAACATCGTGATGTACACGTTGACCGGCAACTACAAGGCCGACCAGGTGCATGCACCGGCGCTGATCGAACGGCTCGGACAGTGACCATGGTCGTCATGAACGTCGGTCCCGCCCCAATCTCCGCCGTCATGCCCTTGCTTGTCCCGGGCATCCACGTCCCTCCGTTCTCTCAGCACGACGTGGATGGCCGGGATGGGCCCGGCCATGACGAAGCCAGCGAGTTTGCCTCATGAACTACGGCATCGCGTTCACGCCTCTGGTTCCGACATTGGTGCTGTGGCTGGCGATCGGCGCGATCGTGGTCATCGCGGCGCTGCTGTTGCTCGGCCGCTCGCGCTCGGCCTGGATCCGCGTCACTGCGCTCGCGCTGATCGCGCTGGCGCTCGCCAATCCGCAGTTCACGCGCGAGGACCGCGAGCCATTGAGCTCGGTGGCCGCCGTCGTCGTCGACAAGAGCCCGAGCCAGAATTTCGGCGACCGCAACAAGCAGACGCAGGCGGCCCAGGAGGCGCTGGTCGACAGCCTGAAGAAGATCAAGGGCCTCGAGGTCCGCGTCGTCGATGCCGGCCAGGCCGATGGCGAGACCGACGGCACGCATCTGTTCGGCGCGCTGACCTCGGCGCTGTCGGACGTGCCGGTCGATCGCGTCGCCGGCGCCTTCCTGATCACCGACGGCCGCGTGCATGACATTCCCGGCAATGTCGCAGCCCTCGGCTTCCAGGCGCCACTGCAAGCGCTGATCACCGGACAGAAGGCCGAGCGCGACCGCCGCATCGCCATCACCGCCGCACCGCGCTTCGGCATCGTCGGCCAGCCGCAGACGATCAGCTTCCGGCTCGACGATCAGGGCGTCAGTGGCGCCAGCGCCAAGGTCGTGATCCGCCGCGACGGCGAGGTCATCAGCGAGCGCACCTTGACCAGCGGTCAGGCCGCCAATGTCGACGTCGACATCAAGCATGAAGGCCAGAACATCGTCGAGATCGAGGCCTCCCCGCTCGACAACGAGCTGACGCTCGTCAACAACCGTGCTGTCGTGTCGATCGACGGCGTGCGCGACAAGCTACGCGTGCTGCTGGTGTCGGGCGAGCCGCATTCCGGCGAGCGCACTTGGCGCAACCTGTTGAAGTCGGACGCCAGCATCGACCTCGTCCACTTCACCATCCTGCGGCCGCCGGAGAAGCAGGACGGCACGCCGATCAACGAGCTGTCGCTGATCGCGTTTCCGACCCGCGAGCTGTTCCAGCAGAAGATCAACGAATTCCAGCTGATCATCTTCGATCGCTACGCCCGCCAGGGCGTGCTGCCGATCGCCTATTTCGACAATATCGCCCGCTACGTCAGGAATGGCGGCGCGGTGCTGGTGTCGGCCGGGCCGGACTACGCCTCCAACACCAGCATCTGGCGCACGCCGCTGGACTCGGTGCTGCCCGCCGAACCGGTCGGCGTGACCGAGAAGCCGTTTTATGCGCATCTCTCCGACGCCGGCAAACGCCACCCGGTCACGCGCGGGCTCGAAGGCTCGGCCTCCGAGCCGCCGCATTGGAGCCGCTTCTTCCGCACCGTCGAGACCCGCAACGCGGTCAGCCCGCCGGTCATGACCGGCGCCGACGGCAAGCCGCTCTTGCTACTGTCGCGCTTCGGCGCCGGCCGCGTCGCACTGCTGTTGTCCGACCACATCTGGCTGTGGGCACGCGGCTATGAAGGCGGCGGTCCACATCTCGATCTGCTGCGGCGCATGTCGCATTGGCTGATGCAGCAGCCTGACCTCGACGAGGAGGCGCTGCGGCTGCAGGTCCAGGGCAAGGACCTCGCCGTCATCCGCCAGACCATGGGCGACACCGTGCCGCCGGTGACCGTGACGTCACCGTCGGGCCAGACGCGTGAGCTCACCCTGGCCCAAGGCGATCCTGGCGAATGGCGCGCGACCCTGCCCGCCAACGAGCTCGGCCTGTGGCAGGCCACCGACGGCACCTTGAAGGCGCTGATCAATGTCGGGCCGACCAATCCCAAGGAGTTCTCCGAGGTCACCTCCACCACCGAGACCCTGAAGCCGCTGGCGCAGGCGACCGGCGGCGATGCCCGCCGCATCGGCGATGGATCGGGCATCGACATGCCGCGCATCGTCCCGGTCCGCTCGTCGACGCTGTTCAGCGGCGATGGCTGGATGGGCGTGCGGATCCGCGATGCCAGCGTGGTCAAGGGCGTCGGCGTGCTGCCGATGTTCGCCGGCGTGATCGGCCTCCTGCTGCTGCTCGGCGCGCTCGCCGCGACCTGGGTTCGCGAGGGACGCTGAGACCAATCGTTCGGGTGCGGCCCTTCATGCGCATCCGGACGCGTCAGCGTGGCGCTGAGGGCACAGCTGGGCCGATTCAGTGGCCATTTGTCGTCGGCTGATTGACAGTTCCTGATCCCCCCTGCGATGTTACTTTGTAACAATGGCTGAGCCTCTCAGCTGAACGGGGTGGCCGATCGACATGAGCCAATGCTGGCCATGAGCTGGTTTCGCGCGAACATCAAACATGGATCGCGGCTGGCGCTGTGTGCGCTGCTGCTGCAGTTCGCGCTCGCCTTCGGTCATGTTCATTGGCTCGCAGCGCAGGCTCAGGATGGCGCGGCGGTCAATATCGCCAGCGTTCGCACCGGCTCGCCGGCAAGTCCCGATCCCGATCAGCAGCCGTCCGCAGACAACTGCGCCATCTGCGCCGTCATGGCGATGGCGCAGTCGATCCTGCTGTCCCCGGCGCCGGTTCTCGCCCTTCCCGCCCCCGTCGCGTTTCGTCTGCCCGACGCGATCACTGCTCCGCTCGCCGCCGTCGCGGTCAGCACGGCGTTCCAGCCGCGCGCCCCTCCCACCGCCTGATCTCAACCACGCGAAACATCGCCACCGCTGCGCGCACGCGCGCAGCGACAGCATGCACGAATGGGGCCGGCGCAAGCCGGCGGCAGGCGCATCCCACAAGCGACGATGTGGGACGCCTGATCAGAATCAGGAATGGAAAATGTTGCCCAGAGCTTTGATGTCAGGCTGCAGCGCCGCAGCCATTTTGTGCCTTTTCAGCGCCTCCGCGCGTGCCGATGATCCAAAGCCGGCGGCCGAACTGCCTGAAGTCAACGTCACCGCGCCGAGCCCGATCCGAGCGCGCAAGCCGGTGGTGCCGCGGCCCAATCCGACCACGCGCGTGGCGCGCGGCGGCACCCGTGCGCCGGCGCCCGCGCGCGAAACACCGGCCGCGCCGCCGCCCCCCCAGCAAGGCGTGCTGCCGGTCGTGACCGATCAGTTCGCCACCGTCACGGTGGTGCCGAACGAGGAGCTTCGCCGCTCCGGTGCCGCCACACTCGGCGATCTGCTGAACTCGAAGCCGGGCATCACCGGCTCCAGCTTCGCACCGGGCGCCTCGAGCAGGCCGATCATCCGCGGCCTCGATGTCAACCGCGTGGGCATTGTCGAGAACGGCATCGGCGGCGGCGGCGCCTCGGATCTCGGCGAGGACCATTTCGTCCCGATCGATCCGCTCACCAGCGATCAGATCGAGGTGGTCCGCGGTCCTGCGGCGCTGCGCTATGGCTCGACGTCGATCGGCGGCGTCGTCAGCGCCACCAACAATCGCATCCCGCAGGCGCTGCCGACGTGCTCGAGCGCGCCGTTCCAGAGCTATGGCCTGCCCGCGACCGCGCCCGCGGCGGCAAGTGCGCCCTGCGTCACGGCCGAGACGCGCACCTCCTTCAGCTCGGTCGATCGCGGCGTCGAAGGCGGCGTGCTGCTCGATGCCGGCGGCGGCAATTTTGCCCTTCACGCCGACGCCTATGGCCGCAAGACCGGTGATTATTCCATTCCGGGCTATCCGTATCTGTTCGACCAGACCCGTCCGGTGAACGGCCGGCAGCCCAATTCGGCGGTGCAGAATGACGGCGCCTCGATCGGCGGCAGCTATTTCTTCAGCGGCGGCTTCATCGGCGCGGCGATCACGCAGACCGACGCGCTCTACCACATTCCGGGAACCGACGGATCCGACAACCGGACGCGCATCGATGCGCATCAGACCAAGATCACCGCGAAGGGCGAGTACCGGCCGGACTCGGCGGCGATCGACGCGATCCGCTTCTGGGCCGGTGCGACCGACTACCGGCACAATGAAATCGGACTCGCCGATGTGACCAACCCGGCGACCGACGGCATCCGCCAGACCTTCACCAACCGCGAGCAGGAAATCCGCGTCGAAATGCAGATGATGCCGGTCAATCTGCGCTTCGCCACGCTGACGACGGCCTATGGCCTACAGGCGGGTCACCAGGAGCTCAACGCGCCGAGCCCGGACAATCCAGGCACCGTCTTCAACGGCCTGTTCGGGCCTAACACCAACAACCGCGTTGCCGGCTACGTCTTCAATGAACTCGCCTTCACGCCCACGACCAAAGCGCAGGTCGCCGGCCGCATCGAGCACGTCTCGTTGAACGGCTCCACGCCCGACTTCCCGGCGGACTTTCTTCCGAACGGCGCGCCGCAAGCCAACATCGCCCGCAACCCGTCTTACACGCCGAAGAGCGCGAGCGTCGGCCTGTTGCAGGATCTGCCCGGCGATCTGGTGGCGAGCATCACGGCCCAATATGTCGAGCGTGCGCCGAAGGCGGCCGAACTGTTCTCGCGCGGCGGGCATGATGCGACCGCGACCTTCGACATCGGCAACCCGAACCTGACGATCGAGACCGCCAAGACCGTCGAGGTCGGCCTGCGCAAGGCTACCGGTCCGTTCCGCTTCGAGGCGACCGCCTACTACACGCAGTTCAGCAACTTCATCTATCGCCGTCTCACCGGCGTGATGTGCAGCGACGATTTCGACTCCTGCGGCACTGCGGGTGCCAATCTCAACCAGGCGGTCTATTCGCAGCGTAACGCGCTGTTCCGCGGCGCCGAGTTCCAGAGCCAGTTCGATGTCGCTCCGCTCGGCACCGGCATCTGGGGCATCGAGAACCAGTTCGACGTCGTCCGGGCGACATTCCCTGACGGCACCAACGTGCCGCGGATTCCGCCGCTGCGCATCGGCGGCGGCCTGTTCTGGCGCGACGCGAACTGGCTGACACGCGTCAACCTGTTGCACGCCTTCGCCCAGAACGACATCGCCCCGATCGCGGAAACGCCGACTCCGGGCTACAACCTGCTGAAGGCCGAGGTCAGCTACCGGACCAAGCTCGATCCGAACATGTTCGGCGCGCGCGAGATGCTGGTCGGCCTGGTCGGCAACAACCTGCTGAACGAGAAGATCCGCAACTCCGTGTCCTACACCAAGGATCAGGTCCTGCTGCCCGGCATCGGGGTGCGGATATTTGCCAATCTGAAGTTCTGATCACGAACTCGGAGGAGCGCAGAAGCCGACCAACCTGCGCTCCCTCCTTCGTCATTGCGAGGAGCGAAGCGACGAAGCAATCCAGAGTCCTCGCTGGGCCCTGGATTGCTTCGCTCGCAATGATGGAAAGATCTTAGCGCGCGTAATCCCAATCAGGACGGATCTCGCCCGCGACACCCTCGAAGGCGCCCTCGACCAGCTCGTTCACCAGCAACCGGTTGTAGTCGACAGGCCCGGGCATCGTCGCGCGGCCCTTCGGCACCGGCTTGAAGCCGACCCGCGCATAATAGGCGGCATCGCCGACCAGCAGGATCAGGCGGTGGCCCTGCACGCGCGCATCCGCGATCGAGCGCTCCATCAGCATGCGGCCGATGCCGTGCTTGCGAAACGGCGGCTCGACCGTCAGCGGCCCGAGCATCAGCGCCTTGGTGTCGCCGACGCAGATCGGCAGCTGCCGCACAGAGCCGACCAGCAAGGTGCCGATATGGGCGGTGAACGACAATTCGAGCAGGTGATCGACGTGCTCGCGCAACCGATAGGCGCTCAGCACGAAGCGGCCGGGGCCGAAGGTGCGCTCATGCAGCCGCTCGATCGCCTGCGCATCGCCCGGCTTCTCGGCTGAGATCGTGATGGAGAGGTCACTCATGTGGGGTGGCGAGATAGCATCCCGGCGCGGCGCGGTCCATGGCGTGGCGCCGTCGCTTTCACCGCATTCGCTCAGTCCTCCAGATCACCTGCTGAATTTCTGAGCATTCAGACGGTGTGACCGAAGATTGTGCTGAGATGTCAAGTTTCCGGAGCCGCCATCGCCTAACCTCGCCCCCGTCATGAGCGTTGCGGCCGTCGTCCCGGCCGCTTGGGACCCCTCTGACACAGCGGCAGGTCGAAGATGACAGGTGCATTCCGGTCGCGCCATCGCGGCGAAACTCATGTTTTCGATGATCTCAAGACGCTGCTGGCCTGCGCCTCGCCCCGCCGCTCCGGCGATGAACTGGCGGGCGTCGCGGCCGACAGCGCCGCGCGGCGGGTGGCGGCACGGATGGCGCTGGCCGATGTGCCGTTGCGACGTTTCCTCGACGAGCCGCTGATTCCCTACGAGACCGACGAGGTCACGCGCCTCATCCTCGACAGCCACGATGCCGCGGCATTCGCGCCGGTCGCCGCGCTGACCGTTGGGCAGTTTCGCGAGTGGCTGCTGTCCTGGGAGGCGGATGCCGACCGGCTTGCCACGCTCGCGCCCGGCCTCACCCCGGAGATGGTCGCGGCCGTCTCCAAGCTGTGCGGCAATGGCGATCTGATCGCCATCGCGGCGAAGTGCCGGGTGGTGACCGCGTTTCGTTCCACCATCGGCCTGCCCGGCCGGCTGTCGTCACGGCTGCAGCCCAACGATCCGACCGACGATCCCCAGGCGATCGCGGCCGGCACCCTCGACGGTCTGCTGTTCGGCATGGGCGATGCCGTGATCGGCATCAATCCAGCGACGGACAATGTCGAAGCCTGCATTCGCCTGCTGTCGATGCTCGACGACATCAGGTGCAAATTCGAGGTGCCGACGCAATCCTGCGTGCTCAGCCACGTCACGACCTCGATCCAGGCGATCGAGCAAGGCGCGCCCCTGGATCTCGTCTTTCAATCGATTGCCGGCACCGAGGCCGCCAATGCCGGGTTCGGCGTGACGCTCGCATTGCTGGCGGAGGCGCAGGACGCCGCGCAGTCGCTCAAGCGCGGCACCATCGGCAGCAACGTCATGTATTTCGAGACCGGCCAGGGCGCGGCGCTCTCGGCCGACGCCCATCACGGCCTCGATCAGCAGACCGTCGAGGCCCGCGCCTACGCGGTCGCGCGCGCCTTCTCGCCGCTGCTGGTCAATACCGTCGTCGGCTTCATCGGTCCGGAATATCTGTACGACGCAAAGGAAATCATCCGCGCCGGGCTGGAGGATCATTTCTGCGCCAAGCTGCTCGGCGTGCCGATGGGCTGCGACGTCTGCTACACCAACCATGCCGAGGCCGATCAGGACGACATGGACGATCTGGCGCTGCTGCTCGCGGCGGCCAATGTCAATTTCCTGATCGCGGTCCCCGGCGCCGACGACATCATGCTCAACTATCAAAGCCTGTCGCATCACGACGTGATGCGGTTGCGGCATCTGCTCAATCGCCGCCCGGCACCCGAGTTCGAGGCCTGGCTGGCGCGCATGGGCCTGCTCGACGAACACGGCCGCGTGCCGCCGCTGCCGGGCAGCGCGCCCGCCGTCACCCGGCTGATCGGACGCGGAGCGCGGGCATGAGGGACGATGCGTTCGACATGTTGCGCCGGATGACGCGCGCCCGCGTCGCGCTCGGACGCTGCGGAGACGGGCTGCCGACGCAGGCCAGACTGGAATTCCAGATGGCGCATGCGCTCGCGCGCGACGCCGTGTGGGGCAAGGTCAATTTCGACAGCATCGCCGACGCGCTGGCGCCGCGCGAGGTGATCAAGGTGGCCAGCGCGGCGCCGGACCGCGCCAGCTACCTGCGCCGGCCCGACCTCGGACGCCGCCTCGCCGCAGGCGCAGCCTCACAGCTGCCGTCAGGTCCGTTCGATCTCGTCTTCGTCATCGCCGACGGGCTCTCCGCCGATGCGGTCGAACGCCACGCAGCTGACGTGGTGATCGCGACCGAGGCGCGACTCCCGGGCCTTGCCATTGGTCCGGTCGTGCTGGCCTCGCAGGCGCGCGTCGCGCTGGGCGACGATGTCGGCGCGGCGATGCGCGCCCGGCTCGTGGCCGTTCTCATCGGCGAGCGCCCGGGGCTGTCGGCGGCCGACTCGCTCGGCGTCTACCTCACACTCCATCCGGCGCCCGGCCTGCGCGACAGCGCGCGCAACTGCATCTCGAACATTCATGACCACGGCCTGTCGGCGGAGCGGGCCGGCGAGAAGCTGGCCTGGCTGGTGCGCGAAGCGCTGCGGATCGGCGTCACCGGCATCGGCCTCAAGGAAGCGGCGCCGGACGGCGCGATCGAGACCACACACTCGACAGCAGAGATCACCCATCACAAACCGACAGGAGCGCGTGGACATGAGTGACGAGACCAAACCGACGCTTTCGAAGAGCCTGACCGGCCTCCATCTCTGGGGCATCGCGGTCGGGCTGGTGATCTCCGGCGAATATTTCGGCTGGAGCTATGGCTGGGACAAGGCGGGCACGCTCGGCTTCCTGGTCACCACGATCTTCATCGCGGTGATGTACACGACCTTCATCTTCTCCTTCACCGAGCTGACCACGGCGATCCCGCATGCCGGCGGCCCGTTCGCCTATTCCTATCGCGCCTTCGGCCCGCTCGGCGGCTTCGTCGCGGGCTTTGCGACCTTGATCGAGTTCGTGTTCGCCCCGCCCGCGATTGCGCTCGCGATCGGTGCCTATCTCAACGTCCAGTTTCCGGCGCTGTCGCCGAAAGCCGCCGCGCTCGGCGCCTATGTGGTGTTCATGGCGCTCAACATCGCCGGCGTCTCGATCGCCGCGACGTTCGAATTGTTCGTCACGATCCTGGCGATCGCCGAACTCCTGGTGTTCATGGGCGTGGTGTCGCCCGGCTTCTCCTTCGCCAATTTCGCCGCCAATGGCTGGGCCGGTGAAAGCACGTTCTCGCTGACGAGCATCGGCGGCATCATCGCGGCCATTCCCTTCGCGATCTGGTTCTTCCTGGCGATCGAAGGCGCGGCCATGGCTGCCGAGGAGACGAAGAATCCGACCAAGACCGTTCCGCTCGCCTATATCGCCGGCATCCTGACCCTCGTCGTGCTCGCCTTCGGCACCATGATCATGGCCGGCGGCGTCGGCGACTGGTCGAAGCTCGCCAACATCAACGATCCCCTGCCGCAGGCCATGAAGATCGTCGTCGGCGAGAATTCGGGCTGGCTGCACATGCTGGTGTGGATCGGCCTGTTCGGCCTGATTGCCTCGTTTCACGGCATCATCATGGGCTATTCGCGCCAGATCTTCGCGCTGTCGCGCGCCGGCTTCCTGCCAGCAAAGCTCGCCGCGCTGCATCCGACCTGCCGCACGCCGCATTGGGCGATCCTCGCCGGCGGCGTGGTCGGCATCGCCGCGATCTTTTCCGACGAGCTGATCCAATTCGCCGGGCAGACGCTGACGGCGAACATCGTCACCATGAGCGTGTTCGGCGCCCTGGTGATGTACATCATGAGCATGGCCGCCCTGTTCCGCCTGCGCGCGACCGAGCCCAATTTGGTCCGGCCGTTCAAGGCGCCGCTCTATCCGGTGCTCCCGGCCGTGGCCCTGGTGTGCGCGACGCTCTCGCTGCTCACGATGGTCTGGTTCAACCTGCAGGTGTTTGCGGCCTTCGTGGTGCTGTTCGCCGCCGGCCTGCTGCTCTATCGTCTGACGGCAGGCAAGCGCACCAATGCGGCGAATGACAATCTGCTCGACATCGCCCTGAACGAGGCCCGCGCCATGGCCGATTGATCCGGCCGCCGCGTGAGATCTTCGCCAACAGCCCTCCGCGCCATGTCCGTGCGCGGAGGTCCCATCGAGAGCCCGCTTCGACAGGCACGTGACTTGCATAACTACGAGGTGTGAATCGACGGCGCATTTCCTCAAAGGCGAGGATCTCATGGCACAGCATCTTGCAGCCGACAGCCAGCCTCCGCGGGATCGGAGCCGGAACATTCTGGCCGCCGCCGCGACCGGCGTGGCTGACTTCATCGCCCGCACGGGAGGTCGCCCCGAAGCGGTGTTCGAGCGGATCGGCATCGATGCGGAATGCCTTGGCCAGACCCGCCGCGCGCTCGACCTCGCAGACTATGTCGCGATGATGGAGGACGCCGCGCAGGAGACCGGCAACGACAATTTCGGACTGTGGTTCGGCCAGCGCTACCAGCCGCAGATGCTCGGTCTGATCGGCGAGATCGCGCTTGCGGCCCCGACGCTCGGCTCGGCCATCGAGCACCTCGCGCTGTGGTTTCCCTGGCATCAGCAGGCGACCGAGACCCGGCTCACCCGACGTGACGGCTTGCTCCGGCTCGAATATCGCATTCTCGACGGCTCGATCGTCGATCGCCGGCAGGATGCCGAGCTGACCATGGGCATGTTCGCGAATGTCTTCCGCACCTGCCTGCCGTCGGGCTGGGCGCCCGAGATGGTGCTGTTCGAGCATGCCCGGCCCGCGTCCTGGCGCGACCATGAAGCGGCGTTCGATGCCGATGTCGGCTGGTCGCAGGGGACCAACGCGCTGGTGTTTCGCGATCGCGGCCTGGACCGCGCGATGCCGCAGGCCGATCTGTCGCGCCTGCAGCGGCTGACCACCGATCTCGCCGGCGTTGCCGGCTCGTGCGGCACGCCGGCATTTCTCGACCTGGTTCGCGGCGAGATCAGGCGGCGGCTGTCCGCGGGCGCGCTTCATCTGGAGGAGGTCGCCGAGGCGCTGTCGACCACGCCCTGGACCTTGCAGCGCCGCCTTGCTGAATTCGGCGCCACCTTCTCCGATCTGATCGAGGCTACGCGCCTCGATCTCGCCCGCCATTATCTGCGCCAGGCCCATTTGCCGCTGGGCGACATCGCCTTCCTGCTCGGCTATTCCGAAGCTTCAGCCTTCTCCCGCGCGTTCGCCCGCTGGACCGGCTGCAGCCCGCGGCGATGGCGTCAGCTCTCCTTGCAGGCGATGGCCCGCAACTGACGCCACGCCAGCGTCACTCCGCCGGCATTGTCTTCTCGACCAGCCGCACCCAATAGGACGCGCCGTGGCCGAGAATGTTGTCGTTGAAGCGATAGGCCGGATGGTGACAGTCCTTGCCGTCGCCCATGCCGAGGAACACGAACGCGCCGGGGCGGGCCTGCAGCATGAAAGCGAAGTCCTCGGCGCCCATCAGCGGCGGCGCCTGATCGACGACGCGCTCCGCCCCGACCACGTCGCGCGCGACGTCGGCGGCGATCACGGTCTCGCGCGCATGATTCATCGTGATCGGATAGAGCCGGGTGTATTTCGTCGTGGCCGTGCCGCCATAGGTGCGCGCGATGCCGTCGGCGACCTCGGCGATGCGCCGTTCGACCAGGTCCTGCACCTCGGGATCGAGCGTGCGCACGGTGCCCTTCAGCTCGACGGTTTCGGGAATGACGTTCATGGCCTTGCCGGCCTCGACCATGCAGATCGAGATGACCGCCGACTTGATCGGATCGATGTTGCGCGACACGATCGACTGCAGTGCCGTGATGATGTGCGCGGCGATCAGCACGCTGTCGACCGCCTTGTGGACGCCGGCGCCGGCATGGCCGCCCTTGCCATGAACGGTGATCTCGAGTTCGTCGGACGCGGCCAGCATCGGGCCCGGCCGCAGCGCAAAGACTCCCTCGGGCACGCCTGGCGCATTGTGCAGGCCGTAGACCTCCTGGATGCCCCAGCGGGTCATCAGGCCATCATCGACCATCGCCTTGCCGCCGGCACCGCCCTCCTCGGCCGGCTGGAAGATCACGATCGCCGTGCCGTCGAAATTGCGGGTCTCGGCGAGATGCTTGGCGGCCCCGAGCAGCATCGCGGTGTGGCCGTCATGGCCGCAGGCATGCATCAGCCCCGGTGTCTTCGAGGCATAGGGCACGCCCGAAGCCTCCTCGATCGGCAGCGCGTCCATGTCGGCGCGCAGGCCGATGATGCGGCCCGACCCCGTCTTGCGGCCACGGATCACACCGACCACGCCGGTCCGCCCGATGCCGGTGACGACCTCGTCGCACCCGAATTCCCGCAGCCGCTCGGCGACGATGCCGGCGGTGCGATGCACCTCATACATCAACTCCGGATGCTCGTGAAAATCGTGGCGCCAGGCGGCCATATCGTCGGCGAGAGCGGCGATGCTGTTGAGGATGGGCATGGAAGCAGGGATCTCTTTGCAGGACGTGGAGCGAACCCGAACCATGACGGCACTGGCGGGCGGATACAAGCGTCCGCCATGCGGCGTGATGGGATGTGATGAGCCGGCCTCAGGCGGATGGCCGCCCGAGCGGTGCATGCGACAGATAGGCCAGCAGCTTCATCTCGCGACGGCCGCGGGTGACGGTATCCAGCACCAGGCCCGACGAGGCCGACAGCAGCGCCATGATCATCAGGCCCATCGACAGCACGGCCGTGGGCAGCCGCGGCACCAGCCCGGTCTCGATGAAGGTAACGAAGACCGGGATCGCGAAGCCGATCGAGACCAGCGCGAAGAAGATGCCGATCGCCGTGAAGAAGCGCAGCGGCTTCTCCGAGCGATAGAGCTTCAGGATCGTACCGAGGATGCGGAAGCCGTCGCGCCAGGTGTTGAGCTTGGAGACCGAACCTTCTGGCCGCGCATAATACGGCGTTGCGATTTCGGCCACCGGGAGCGCCAGTTCCAGCGCATGAACGCTGAGTTCGGTCTCGATCTCGAAACCGTCGGAGAGAACGGGAAATGATTTCACAAAGCGCCGCGAGAACACGCGGTAGCCGGACAGGATGTCCTTGAAGGCCTGACCGAACACTTCGGCGAGAAAGCGCGTCAGCATCCAATTGCCGGTGCGATGGCCCATGCGATAGGCCGCCTGCTCCTGGTCGATCCGCAGTCCCACGACCATGTCGAGATGCTCGGCCACGAGCCGCTCGATCATGCGTGGCGCGCTCGGCGCATCATAGGTGGCGTCGCCATCGACCAGCACGTAGATGTCGGCATCGACATCGGCAAACATTCGCCGGACCACATGGCCTTTGCCCTGCCGCCGCTCGCTGCGCACCTCGGCGCCGGCCGCGCGCGCGACCTCGATGGTGCGATCCTTCGAATTGTTGTCATAGACGTAGACGGTCGCCGTCGGCAGCGCCTGCTTGAAGTCCCTGACCACGGCGGCGACGGCCGCCTCCTCATTGTAGCAGGGCACCAGCACTGCGATCCGCATCGATGGTGAACTCATAGACCCCTCTCCCACGCCGGGGAGACTGCCCGCATTCGGTGCAGAATTTCATAATGAGCCGGCCTGAGCGGGCTGTTCCGGCCGCCAGGTGGGAATGACCTTAACGCCGTCTAGCACCTCGCGCAGGCGGGACAGCGTCCCCAAAGTGGTTCCCTCGGGCAGCGCATCGCGGGCGAAGAAGCCGGTCTCGACGATCTCGCTGTTCGGCGTCGGCGGCCGGTCCTGCGTGAACCTTTTGATAACGAATACGGCGACGTGGTCCCGTGGCGAGACGTGGCTGTTGAGGAAAACGCCGTGCAGCTCCGGCTCAGCCGAGAGCTGGATCCGTCCCTCCTCGAACAATTCCCGCGTCAGCGCCTCCAGGAAGGTCTCGCCGACCTCGACACCCCCGCCCGGCAGGTGCCAGCCGGCGACATAGCCATGCCTGACCAGGAACACCCGATTGTCGGCATCCAGCACGACGCCGCGCACACCCAGGGTCATGCCGCGCGCGAACCGCCAATACAGATGAAAGCCGCGCCGGAGCAGCGGCTCGAACCGGATCCGCAAGCGGCTGAGATGTGTTGTCATCAGAATTCGAAGTCCTGGTTGTCCTTGCGCTTCCCCGCGGGGCTTGCCATGAGAGCCGGCAGCATGAGGGATAGCACGACATGACGATTTGGCGCGCTCGCATCCGCATTCGGCGCCGAGGCCGGTGATGGCCGCGTTCACGCTCGCGCATCTGTCCGACCCGCATCTCGCACCGCTGCCGCGGCCGCGGCTGGCGGAGCTCGCCGGCAAGCGCGCGCTCGGCTATCTGAACTGGACCCGCAACCGCTACAAATATCACCGGCGCGATATTCTCGATCTGCTGGTGTCGGACCTGCACACGCAGATGCCGGACCAGATTGCCGTCACCGGCGATCTGGTCAATTTCGCCCTGGAGTCGGAATTCCCGCTCGCCCAGGCCTGGCTCAAGACGGTCGGGCCACCGGACAAGGTCACGGCCATTCCCGGCAACCACGACGCCTATGTGCGCTCGACCCGGCTGCGTTTCGCCGAGAGTTTTGCCGCCTATTTCGGCGGCGATGCCCCGCAGGAGGGACCGGCGACTTTTCCCTCGCTGCGCCGGCGCGGGCCGCTGGCGCTGATCAGCCTGTCATCGGCCGTGCCTTCCGGTCCGTTCATGGCGACCGGCCGGCTCGGCAGCGCGCAGCTTGCCGCTTTGGAGCAACTGCTGCAGTCGATCGCCCATGAGCAGCTGTTCCGGGTGCTGCTGGTGCATCATCCGTTGCGCTCCGCCAATCGCATGAAGCGGCTGACCGACGCCAAGGATCTCATCGCCCTGCTCGCACGCCACGGCGTCGAGCTGATCCTGCACGGCCACGATCACGTGCATTCGACGATCTGGATCGACGGCCCCGAGCGCAAGATTCCGACCGTCGGTGTGCCCTCGGCCTCCTCCATTGCACACGGCCATTATCCGGCGGCCGCCTACAACATCTTCGCCATCTCCCGCGCCGGCAATCACTGGCGCTGCGACATGACGGTCCGCAGCGTCAACGATGCGTTGCGGGTGCGCGAGATTCGGCAGGTTCGGCTGCTCTGACGCGGGTTCAGAAAGAGATCGGTTTCAGGCTCTCATAAAGCGCGACGCCGAACAGCGACAGCGCGCCGAGCACAAAGCCGAGCGCAAACGTCCAAACCCTGCTGCCTTGGCGCGGCTTCTCCGCGGCGATCGGGGCCTGCGCGCGCGCCGGGCTGAAGGCGCGCTCGCGCTCGACCATGCGGCGCGCAACATAATCGGTCACAGCCTTCACGATGGCGCCGGCCTCGTGCGATTCGGCGAGCACGATGCGGCCGTTGCGGGTGTCCTGCACGAAGCGATATTGCCGCTTGTCGCGGCCCATCACGACATGGGCGACAATGTCGATCCACAAGCGCGGCGTCTCGCCCTGGCTGATGCCGCGATCGAACAAATCGATCTGGCCCGGGATCTCATTGAACAGCGGATCGAGCGCGTCGTTGAGAATCTCCAGCCGCGCCACCTCGGCATCGCGCAGATCGACCACCACCCCGGTGCGGTCTGCGGCCTCGATCCGGGCTTGTCGCAGCGCCTCGCGCAGGCGCACGGGACGCGGTTCGGTGCTGCTGTCGGGGGCCTCGGACATCGCTGACGCTTTCACAGTTTGGCCCTGGTTCTGCCAGGTTCCCACCCGGTTAACCTAGCAGTAACCCAGTATTCTGCAATCCCCTTTGATCTTCAATGGGTTATAAGCACAGCATCGTAACCAGAACGGACGTGGGCGGCCTCCTCCGGTGACCCGGCTGAGACCGCCCCGTCCTTGGGCTCTTCCTCGAGCTTATTCAAATACCCGGCAATGCCTCGCGTCGGGTCACGCCGCCGGGGCGCGCTGCGGCTCCTCGACGATCGAGAACCGCACGCCAGCCTTGTGCCGGTTCTCCTCGGAGACCTCGCGCCAGCAGTCCTCGGCTTCCTTGCGCGACTTGAACGGACCCTTCACCTGGGCCGAGCCTTCCACCAGCTTGTGGAAATTCATCGAGCCGAACTCGCCGCCGATCACCCAGAAATTGCTGGTCATGAGACCCTCCTTCAACGTCACAACTTTGACAGTGCATTGCGAATTGCGTGACAGGAGATAAACGCGAAACCGACGCTTACCGCTAGTCCCCTTGTTTTTGAATGGTGATGTCATGTAACATCATCACTTGTCACAAATGTAATTTTGTAAATCTTGTCACAAACTGGGGGCTTCCGGCCTGTCAGGAGATCGCGATGCCCGGTGAATCCGGAAAGAAGCTGTTCGTCGGCCCGCGCTTCCGGCGGATTCGCCAGCAGCTCGGTCTGTCGCAGACCCAGCTCGCCGAGGGGCTCGGCATTTCGCCAAGCTACGTCAACCTGATCGAGCGCAACCAGCGGCCGGTCAGCGCCCAGATCCTGCTCCGGCTGGCCGAGACCTACGACCTCGATCTGCGCGATCTTGCGACCGCCGACGAGGACCGCTTCTTCGCCGAGCTCAACGAGATCTTCTCCGACCCGCTGTTCCGCCAGATCGAGCTGCCGAAGCAGGAGTTGCGCGACCTCGCCGAGCTGTGCCCCGGCATTACCCACGCCCTGCAGCGTCTGTATGCCGCCTACGCTGAAGCGCGCCGCGGCGAGACGCTGGTGGCGGCACAGATGGCCGACCGCAACGCGGGCGGCGGCCATTTCGAGGCCAACCCGATCGAACGGGTGCGCGACCTGATCGAGGCCAACCGCAACTACTTCGCCGAGCTCGAGCAGCAGGCTGAAGGCCTGCGCGACGCGCTCGACGTGCCCGCCGAAGGACTCTATGCGGCGCTTGCGGCGCGGCTGCGCGAAAAGCATTCGGTGCAGACCCGGGTGATGCCGGTCGACGTCATGCGCGAGACATTGCGCCGCTATGACCGACATCGCCGCCAATTGCTGATCTCGGAACTCGTCGATGGGCCCGGCCGCACCTTTCAGCTCGCGTTCCAGCTCGGCATGGCTGAATGCCTGCCGCAGTTCGAAATCATCATCGGCCGCGCCGGCGCACTCGACGACACATCGCGAAGGCTCTACCGCATGACGCTGGCAAGCTATTACGCCGCCGCCGTCATGATGCCCTACGGCCCCTTCCTCGCCGCCGCAGAAGCGCTGAGCTACGACATCAACGTGCTGGCGCAGCGCTTCAACACCGGCTTCGAGCAGGTCTGCCATCGCCTGACCACGCTATCGCGCCCCAATGCGCGCGGCATTCCATTCTTCATGCTGCGCGTCGACAATGCCGGCAACGTCTCCAAGCGGTTTTCGTCCGGCACCTTCCCTTTCTCGAAGTTCGGCGGCACCTGCCCGCTGTGGAATGTGCACTCGACCTTCGACACGCCGGACCGCCTTCTCAAGCAGATCATCGAGCTGCCCGACGGCTCGCGCTATTTCTCCATCGCGCAGATGGTGCGCCGTCCGGTCGCGCCGCATCCGCTGCCGCAGCCGCGCTTCGCCATCGGCCTCGGCTGCGAGATCCGCCACGCCTCACGTCTCGTCTATGCGGCAGGCATGGACCTGGAGAAGACCGAGGGCACACCGATCGGCGTCAATTGCCGGCTGTGCGAGCGCGAAAACTGCGCCCAGCGCGCCGAGCCGCCGATCACCCGGACGCTGATCCTGGACGAGACGACACGGCGGGTGAGTTCGTTCGCGTTCAGCAATGCAAGGGAGCTGTAGGGCAAACGCTGTCCACGTCATTGTCGTCCGCCTGCAATGACGAGAATCTGAAATCGCAATGCCTCGCCCCGCCGGCCAGCGTCTGCGTCCTTTCGAGATGGATGCCGCGCACGGCATAGGCGTCGACATCGAGCCCGCAGATGTTCGGCAGAATCGCCTGATCGCCGTGACGCGCCGCGAACTTGCAGAATCCGCATGATGTGTAGTTGATGCCGAACTCGAACCGGTCGCCCGGGCCAGGCTCGACAAACTCATAGACGAAGTCATCGGGGAACTCGCGCTGATGAGCTTCCGAAGCGCTGTGTGCGGCCTGCTCGCGCAAACGTCTCCGGTTCTCCGGCGACATGAACTGGCGCCCTTCGGCAAGGCGATCCGCTGCGGGCTCGATGAGCAGTTGCGCCCTGTAGGTTTCCCGTTCGATGTCGCCGATCAGGGAGGGTGACACGCCGTGCCGCCGCAGCACGCGGCTGATGGCGATGAAGCCGATCAGGCGCATGAAGAAGTCAGTCATGCGGCTTGCGGCGCCGCCGACATAGGGCATCTGGGTGAGCACGACCTCGAATTCGTCCATCACCTGCCGCCTGATCTGCGCGATGCCGGACGCATGCGCGCGGTCGCGCAGCAGCGGTTCGGCGAGGTCGAGGCGATGGCGCATGACAGCTTCCATCGCATCGCGATGCCCCTCGTAGAACGGGTGAACGATATCGACCATGGCGTATCTCTCCTCTGGCGGCTCTCGGGCCTTGCCCTGTAGGCACCGATGACATGAGGAGCGGAACGTAGCTGTCGAGGCCGGGCCGGCTCAAAGCAGATTTGCTGTGGTCTCACCGTAGAAAATCTATTGCAAGGCCACGGCCGATCAGTGTCAAACTCGATGCAATGACCTATACGCTTCCGCCGCTCAACGCGTTGCGCGCATTCGAAGCTGCCGCGCGACATCTCAGCTTCAAGCGCGCCGCGCAGGAGCTGCATGTGACTCCTGCGGCCGTGGGCCAGCAGGTCAAGGCGCTGGAGGCTCGCCTGGGCGTCCGCCTGTTCGAGCGATTGCACAAACAACTCATCCTGACTGCAGCCGGTCAAAGCTATTTGCCCGGCATATCGGACGGTTTCCGTCGCATCGCCGACGCGACCGCGCAACTCAAGCCGCAAGGCGCCGTGCTGCTGCAATTGGGCGTCCATGGCGGCCTCGACCTGCGCCGGCTCGGGCTGGACGCATTCCGGGCGGGGAATGCCGAGATCGGCTTGCGCGTGCTGCAACCCGCCGGCTTGCATGAACTGGTCGAGGGCAAGGTCGACGTGCTGATTGCCCGCAGCCTCGGTCACCACCCGGGCTATCGCTGCGACCGGATTCACGGGGAAACTGGCGTGGACGATTGGCTGATCTCTCCCGAAGGGACGGCCGATTGTCCGGAGATCGTCAGCCTTCGTAACTGGCTGCGCCGGCGATCGAGCGAGGCCGGGCTCGCGCCTCAGCGGTCCCCGCATCGGATCGGTATCGTCTGACGATGAAGCACCTCTGAAGCAGGAGTCTGCGGCTCAACATCCTGCTCATGACGCGCATCCTCTCCGCGCCTGACGCGCTGCGCTGTCGCCATTCATGTGCCGTTCGGCAACGATGATCCATTGGTGAGAGCGGCAAGGTCGCCGACTCCGATGGAACCCGACGTCGCCTGAGCGGTTGCTTCGGCGTCCACGCAGAAAAGTGAGAACAAGTTGAATCGCCGTCAGTTCATGCAATCTGCGGCTGCGATCCCGATCGCCGCATCCGTCGCGCGGAGCGTCGCGGTCGCGGCGCCTGCGGGTCAGCCGTTCAATGCAGCCAATGTCCGCGATCTCGCGCGCAACCTCGCGGCCAAGCCATATGCCGCGCCGGACGACAAGCTGCCGGATGCGCTGGCGAAGCTCGACTACGATGCCTACCGCTCGATCCGCTTTCTGCCGGAGCACGCGCTGTGGCGCGACGAGAAGCTGCCGTTCCAGGCGCAGTTCTTTCATCGCGGGTTCATCTACAAGGACCGCGTCGACATCTACGAGGTCACGGACGGCCAGGCCAGGCCGGTGACCTATCGTCCGGAAGACTTCGCGTTTGGTCCGCAAGTGCCGGCGTTTCCGGCGGCCGATCTCGGCTTCGCCGGCTTTCGGCTGCACACGCCGATGAACCGGCCGGACTATTATGACGAGGTCTGCGTATTTCTCGGCGCGAGCTATTTTCGCGCGGTCGCCAAAGGCGAGATCTACGGGCTGTCGGCGCGCGGCCTGTCGATCGACACCGGCGAGGCCAAGGGCGAGGAGTTCCCAGTGTTCAAGGCGTTCTGGCTGGAGAAGCCGACCGCCGGCGCCACTGCGATGGTGGTGCACGCGCTGCTCGACAGCAAGAGCGCGACCGGCTCCTACCGCTTCACGATCCGCCCGGGCGACACCACCGTGTTCGATGTCGAGGCCTCGCTGTATCCGCGCGTCGAGATCGGCCATGCCGGACTGGCGCCGATGACCAGCATGTTCCTGTTCGGGCCCAACGACCGCAGCGACACCGACGACTTCCGGCCCGCGGTGCATGATTCCGACGGGCTTGCGATGTTCAACGGCAAGGGCGAGCAGCTCTGGCGTCCGCTCAGCAATCCGCGCGACCTGCAGGTCAGCGTCTTCAACGATCTCAATCCACGCGGCTTCGGCCTGATGCAGCGGGAGCGGCAATTCGCCGCCTACCAGGATCTGGAATCGCGGTTCGAGCGGCGACCGAGCCTGTGGATCGAACCGATCGGCGATTGGGGCGAAGGCGCCGTGGTGCTGTTCGAGATCCCGACCAAGCAGGAGATCCATGACAACATCGCCGCATTCTGGCGGCCGAAGACGCCGCTCGCGGCCAAGGGCGAGCACAACATGACCTATCGGCTGCATTGGGGCCCGGACGTGCCGAAGCCGCATGCGCTGGCGCGCTTCACCCGCACCGGCGTGGCCGCGCTGGGCGAGGGACGGCTGTTCGTGCTCGAACTCGCGGGCGATGCGCTCAAGGGGCTCGATCCCGGCACCGTCAAGGGTGTCGTGAGCGCCGAGAAGACCGAGGTGACCAACGTGGTCGCCCAGCCCAATCCCGAGACCGGCGGATGGCGCCTGAGCTTTCAATGCGCCGCCAAGGACGCGCCGGTCGAGCTGCGGGCCGAACTGTTCGCGAGCGACAAGCTCATCTCCGAGAGCTGGATCTATCGATGGACGCCGTAAGCTCAAGACGATCGCATCAGCTTCGTGACGAGACGGGAACGGACTTCCTGCCCTCCGAGGCGCCCTGCGAGATGGTGGCTGCGCCGCTTGACCAGCCCGTGCCGGGCCGTCCTGCGCTCAGCAGCGGGCCAGGGGTCGCGGTCCGTCGCGCGCTCGTTCTGGCCTCCACCGCCGCGCTGACCGCGGTGGGCTGCGCCAAGATGTACCAGGTCGTCGAGGTCGGCGGCGTGACCGTGCTCGAAGGCCTGGTGCTCGTGCTGTTCTGCATCCTGCTCGCCTGGATCACCTTCGCCTTCATCACGGCGCTGGCCGGCTTTGCCGTGACCTTGGCTCGGACTCGGGAGACGATCCCGATCGATCTCGACGGCCCCCTCCCCGCGCTGTCGAGCCGCTCCGCGATGCTGCTGCCGACCTATAACGAAGATCCGGACGCGGTGATGGTGCGGCTGCGCGCGATGATCGAATCCGCGGCCGCGACCGGCGCGGCCGATCGCTTCGACTGGTTTCTGCTCAGCGACACCACCGACCCCGACATCTGGATCGGAGAGGAGGCCGCGTTCCTGGCGCTGCGCGACGCATGTCCCGCGCATCGCGTCTACTACCGGCACCGCGCCGACAATCTCGCGCGAAAATCCGGCAACATCGCCGAATGGGTGCGGCGGTTCGGCGCAGCCTACGACCACATGATCATTCTCGATGCCGACAGCCTGATGAGCGGCGAGACGATGGTCCGGCTCGCTTATGCGATGGAACAGGCGCCGCAGGCCGCGCTGATCCAGACGCTTCCGGTGATCGTCAACGGCAGCAGCCTGTTCGCGCGGCTGCAACAATTCGCAGGCCGGCTCTACGGGCCCGTCATCGCCTCCGGCAATGCGTGGTGGTACGGCGCCGAAGGCAATTATTGGGGCCATAACGCCATCATCCGCGTCGCCGCCTTCGCGCAGCACGCCGGACTGCCCGAGCTGCGCGGGCGCAAGCCGTTCGGCGGACACATCCTCAGCCATGATTTCATCGAGGCCGCGCTGATGCGCCGCGCCGGATGGGGCATCTACATGACGGTGAATCTCGGCGGCAGCTACGAGGAGGTGCCGCCGTCGCTGATCGACTATGCCGCGCGCGACCGGCGCTGGTGCCAGGGCAATCTGCAGCATCTGGCGGTGCTACCGGCTCGCGGGCTGCACTGGGTGTCGCGACTGCATCTACTGATCGGCATCGGCGCCTATGTCACCGCTCCGCTATGGCTCGCCTTCCTGGTGCTCGGCATCCTGATTTCGCTGCAGGCCAATTTCGTCCGGCCCGAATACTTCCCGAAAGGCTTTGCGCTGTTTCCGAGCTGGCCGGCCCAGGATCCGGTGCTCGCCGCCCAGGTGTTCGGCGCGACGCTCGGCCTGCTCATGATCCCGAAGCTGCTCGCCTGCTTGGCTGCCTTGTTCACCGCGGACAGGCGTCGGGGCTTTGGTGGCGGCCTCCGGCTCTGCGCCGCAGTGGTGACCGAAACGTTGCTGTCGGCGCTGATCGCGCCGTCGATGATGATCTTCCAGTCGGTCGCCGTGATCGACATCCTGCTCGGCCGGGACGCCGGCTGGCAGGTGCAGCGGCGCAGCGATGGCGGCGTCAACCGGCAGGAAATCTTCCGCAAATTCGCCCTGCCCTCGGTCTGCGGCGTGGCCATGGCCGCCGCCGCCTATGCGGTCTCCGTTCCGCTGCTGGCCTGGATGTCGCCCGTGATCGCAGGACTTGTGCTCGCCATCCCGATCGGCCTGCTGACCGCCGGCCGCGGCCGCGGCGCGCGCCTGTTCACCACGCCGGAGGACCGCGAGCCGGCGCCGGTGCTGATCCGCGCCAGGGAGCTTGGCGAGGCCCCGCGGCAACCGCACGAAGCCGCACTGCACGCGCTCCGGCAGGACGCCGAGCTGTGCCGCCAGCATATCAATGCCCTGCCCGCGCCGCCGCAGCGCCGGCCCGGCGACATCGATATCGATCTCGCCACCGCCCGGGCGCGGATCGCCCAGGCCGGCGGTTTCGCCGAGGCGATCGGCTACCTGTCCCGCCGCGAAACGCTCGCCGTGCTCAAGGATGCCGCGACGCTACAGCACCTGCTCGCCTTGCCGGCTTAAGGACCTGGCCCGCGTTCGGCTACTTCGTCAGATGCGCCGACGCGATGGCCTGCTGGAACAGCGCGGTCAGCGCGGCGCCGATGCTGCCCGAGGAATCGACCTCGTAATAATAGCCCGGACTGGCGCACGACTTCATGATGCCGCTGATCGAATCCCGCCACGGCGCGATGTAGGTCGTGTACCAGCTGTTGTTGGTGATCGCGAGATAGGTGGTGTAGAGCACCGCGATCTTGATGCCGCGCGCCTTCAGGGTGTCGCAGGTCGTGGTGTTCAACGGCTCCTGACAGCGCCCGCCCGAAAGCACGGTCTTGCTGCACGTCGTCGGATAGGAATAGTCGGCGACACCGTCGGAGACGAAGAACAGCCATTTCTGCGGCTTCGTCGACGAGCCATCACCCTGGGCCGGGATCACGCCATTCATGCCGGACATCGCACCATCGAAATCGGTGCACATGTCGTTGTTGTAGCCGCTATAGGGGATCGTCATCAGGTCCAGCGCGCCGACCGAGGACTTCACCGACGACATGCTCGACGACAGGCTGGCGATGGTCGTCAGCCCCAGCGAGCCGCAATCGCTCCCCAGGCTGTAGACTGCCATGCGGTATTGGTTGCTGACCACCTGGCTGGCCGTGGCTGTATCGGTCAGCGACTGGGTTGCCGACCTGACGACGTCGATCCGCATCGTCACGCCCTTGTTCTTGGCGATCTGGTAGTAGCTGTTGGTCTGCAGCGTCTTCTTCGTGCTCGATGTGTAAGTATCGTGACAGGCGAAGGCGCATTTGTCAGAGGTCGCGTTCTGCAGCGTCGTCATGTCGGCCGTGGTTGCGCCGAGCCCCTGTGACGGCGAATTGTCGACCAGGACGTAGAAATCCATATAGGTCGGGAACGACGCCGACGCCGACGAGGAAGCCGTCACGGTCATTGTCGGAAAGCCGAACATGTACATGAACGCCGTATTGACGACCACCGACGCCGTGCCAGTCACGGTTCGCGCCGTCACGCTGTCCGTGACGGTGATGTTCAGCGAGTTCGAGGTCAGCTTATGCGACGACATCTGGCCGTTGTACATGTTGGTGGCAGATGTCTTGGCGTCCGCCGCCGTGCCGCGCATCGCGGTATAGCCTGTTGCGGCGAGCATCGCCGCATCGAGCGAGGCGGACAGCTTGGCCTTGGCACGTACCGCCATCGAATAGTCGATCGCGGAGCCGACGAAGGTGAGGATCGGCAACAATGCGAGCGCGAATATGATCGCGATATTCCCGCTCTCGTTGCGGCGAAACCGCGACAGGAGCCCGAGGTATCGATGTCCGGACAGCACCGCAACACTCCAAACGCAGAACTCTGATGCGGGCCATATTGCTGATGATCCCTTTCATCCGAATTGACGCAATTGCCGAGAATTCGTTACCAGGCGTTTCCACCGAGGTTTCGCCGGCCCCGTTAGTCCGTCCTTAGTGATATGACAGCGCGGCCCCTGCACATGACACCGTCGGCAGGTCCAGCTCGAGCGCCGGAGAACGCCGTGCCGCCTGCCTGACCGCGGCGGACGTTGCCGCCGCTCGCCATGCAAGTCGACCTCTCACGCTTTTCAGAATTCGGAGGCATCGAGCGCGGCCGGTCTGGTCGGCCGGCACGAGGCGCCCGGGTGTGGCGCAGCTGTTCAGCCCCGATTGCAAAGCGGCAGCGCCGATAGCATAGTCCGCGCGCTCTGGGGCGCCTGGAGCGCTGATTCTCGGGAGTTTGGGGACGACGATGGCGGATGCCGATCTTGATGCCGTGATCCGGCAACTGGCCAAGCAGCAGAACAAGACCATTCTGGCGGCGGCCAAGAAGCGGCGGGACCGCTTCAGCGGCTTGGCCATGAAAGCCAAGGACAAGGACGCCAAGGAGCGCTACAAGATGCTCGCCCGCGAAGTGGCCGAGCAGGCCAATGCCGCGGCGCGCCGGCTCCTGATCTCGGCGGACAACGTCGCCGACAGCTATGCCCGCGCGATGCGTCAGGCCGCCGCGGCCGAGCTGCCCAAGAAGCCCGAAAAGCCGCAAAAGTCCGAAAAGTCAGCCGCGGCAGCGCCGGCAAAGCCGGACGGCAAGAGCGGCAAGAAGTCCGTCAGCAAGACCGCGAAGGCCGCCGCCAGGAAAACCGGCAAAGCCGCAGCCTGACCGCGCCTCCCGACACGAGACACGGACGTCCGACATCATCGGCCGGATGACGGCCGCCATGTGCCGCCGAGGCGGCCCCGCATCCCCAGGCGCGGGCAGCGCCCGGCGAAAAATCCCTGGTCCATAGCAACCATCCGCGCATGACCGACTTTCCCCGGGGGTCGTTCAGGACGCGGAGATGGGAATGAAGGCGCTGGTCTGGCATGGCAAAGAGGACATCCGCTGCGACACGGTGAGCGATCCCGAGATCGAGCACGACAGGGACGCGATCATCAAGGTCACGAGCTGCGCTATTTGCGGCTCGGACCTGCATCTGTTTCACAACTACATCCCTGCGATGATGCCCGGCGACATCATGGGCCACGAGACGATGGGCGAGGTCGTCGAGGTCGGTTCCGGGGTCAATGGCAAACTCAAGAAGGGCGACCGCATCGTCGTGCCCTTCACAATCATCTGCGGTGAGTGCGAGCAGTGCCGGCGCGGCAATTACTCGGTGTGCGAGACCACCAACCGCAACAAGCATCTCGCCGAGAAGGTGTTCGGGCACACGACCGCGGGATTGTTCGGCTACACGCATCTGACCGGCGGCTATCCTGGCGGTCAGGCGGAATATCTCCGCGTCCCCTTCGCCGACGCCACCCACATCAAGGTGCCGGACGGGATGACCGACGAGCAGGCGCTGTTCCTGAGCGACATCTTCCCGACCGGGTGGCAGGCGGCCGCGCAATGCGACATCGAGCCGGACGACACCGTCGCGGTGTGGGGCTGCGGCCCGGTCGGACAGATGGCGATCCGCAGCGCCATCCTGCTCGGCGCCTCCAGGGTGATCGCGATCGACCGGATTCCCGAGCGGCTGGCCATGGCCGAAGCCGGCGGCGCCATCACCATCAATTTCGATAAGGAGAGCGTCGTCGGACGGCTGAACGAGCTGACCGACAACAAGGGCCCGGAGAAGTGCATCGACTGCGTCGGCTTCGAGAGCCATATCAGCATGGCGCAGCCCGACAGCGTGCTCGACCGGGCCAAACAGATGTTCATGCTGGAGAACGACCGGCCCCACGCGCTACGTGAGATCATCTATGTCTGCCGGCCCGGCGGCATCGTCTCGATCCCCGGCGTCTATAGCGGCTTCTCCGACATGGTGCCGATGGGCGCGCTGATGAACAAGGGGCTAACGATCCGCACCGGCCAGACCCACGTCAACCGCTGGACCGACGATCTCACGCAGCGCATCGCCGACAGGCAGATCGATCCGTCCTTCGTGATCACCCATACCGTGCCGCTTGCGCAGGGACCTGAGATGTATCGCGCCTTCCGCGACAAGCAGGACAGCTGCGTAAAGGTCGTGCTGAAGCCATAAGGGATCGCATCGCATGTTTCATTTCTCCAATCTCGTCAGGTCGAAGGGCGACCCCAAGATCATCTCCACCGGCCCGAGTTCGCTGACGGCGGCGGATCGGCTGGCGCGCGGGCTCGGCTGGTTCAGCATCGCGCTCGGCACGCTGGAGCTGCTGGCGCCACATCGCGTCACCAACGCGCTCGGCATGCAGGGACGCGAGGGTCTGGTGCGCGCCTATGGTGCGCGCGAACTGCTCGCCGGCGTGATGACGCTGTCGGTGGAGAAGAAGGCCGGCCTGTGGAGCCGCGTCGCCGGCGACGGTCTCGACATGGCGACGCTGCTCGGCGAGGTCAGGCCGAGCAATCCGCGCGCCGGCACCGTGATGGCGGCGCTGGTGATGGTCAGCGGAATCACCGTGCTGGACTATCTGGCGGCCAAGGATGTCGCCGCACAGCACGACCCGAAACGCGGCCGCAAACGGCTCTACAGCGATCGCAGCGGTTTCCCGAAGGGCATCGCCGCCGTCAGGGGCGCGGCGCTGCCGCGTCCCGCGAGCAGTACGGCCACGACGTAGTTCGCGCGCCGCGCTTGGCTACGGCGTCAGCATGACCGAGAACAGGCGGAAACCTGCGATCTTCGGAAAGGCCTCGGCCGCCTCGGGCGACGCCAGAGCAACGACGGCCGCGCTCACTTCGCCATTGGTCAGCCGGGTGATCGCAGTGGCCTGGCCTTCCAGCAGCAAAACCTCGGACGCCCCGGCCGCGTTCATCGCAGCGGTGATCTTGGCGTTCGACTTCGCATAGCGCTCGTCGATCGCGATCACCTTGCCGCTGAGATCGGCGAGTGCGCGCACGTTCGGACGCGCCATGAGCACAGCCACGAGATGCGTATCGGCAGGGACCTCGGGCACGCGCAACGCCGTCATCCGTTCGGCCAATTCGGCCGCGACAGTGACCTCGCTTTGCACCTTGGCCGGGTTCGGTAGAACATCCGACACGGCAGGCGGCGGCTTGGCGCCGGATTCGCCGGCTGCAGGCGGCGACGTTGGCTCCGGGCGGGCTGTTCGCGCCGGCGTGTTGATCGGCTTGTCCGCGGATGTCTCCGTCCGCTTGTCTCGCGTCTTGTCGCTGGGCTTGTCGGCGGGCTTGGTCACGGTGGCGTGAGACGCGGCCCGCCGCTTGGCGGCGCGCGCATGCTTGCGCTGCAACTTTGCCCGACGCGCCACGGCCGGAGCAGATTTACGGCTCGACTGGCCGGCGATTTCGGCAGGCGCCAGCACGGTCGGCTCGCCGACGGGCGGACTATCCGCGCAGGCTTGGCCGCTCAGATCCACACAGGGCACCGCGAACTGCGGCGTTGCCGGGTGACTGCAGCCCCCGAGGGCCAACGCTGACACCACGGCCAACGCGCCGATACAAAGCGCTCTCACTTTTCCGCTCCTGACGACTCTCCTAGCGCGCCTGTGGGCGTCTGCTTTGCTCACCATCTCGATCGGGATGCGTTAAACTCACGCTTAAGCGGCGGCCGCGGGCGGCTCGGACAGCGCCGCGTGGTTAATAGCCCGCGCACAAAGCGGCGGATCCGGCCGGGCTGCCCCCGCGCCGATAGGAGCCTATCCGGCCATGCCGGCTGATTTTCGCCGTTGATCGGAGCGCCCGCCGCGGCCATGGTGCGGCTGTTGTCGGGACAGCGGAGGCAATCGTGGCCGCAAGGCCTGCCACGCGGAACGAACCGCCGCCGCTGCCGTTTTTCGAACCTGCGAAGGATGCTCCATGGCCAAGATTGACCCCGCTGCCGGCAAGCCGCTCGCCAATGCCGCGCTCGCCAACATTCCGCGGCTGATCACGGCCTATTATGCGCTCAAGCCCGATCCGCATGAGCCGACCCAGCGGGTCGCGTTCGGCACCTCCGGCCATCGCGGCTCGTCGCTCAAGACGGGCTTCAACGAAAACCACATTCTCGCCACCACGCAGGCGCTCTGTGACTACCGACGTCAGCACGGGCTTGATGGTCCGCTGTTCGTCGGCATCGATACCCACGCCCTCGCCGAGCCGGCCCTCGCCAGCGCGCTCGAAGTGTTCGGCGCCAATGGCGTCGACGTGATGGTCGACAAGGACGGCGGCTACACGCCGACGCCGGTGATTTCGCACGCCATCATCGCCTACAACAAGGGCCGTACGGAGCACCTCGCCGACGGCGTGGTCATCACGCCGTCGCATAACCCGCCAGAAGATGGCGGCTACAAGTACAATCCGCCGCATGGCGGCCCGGCCGACACCGATGCCACCGGGGAGATCGAGCGGCAGGCCAATATCTATCTGGCCAACGAACTCGATGGCGTGTCGCGCATCAGCTACACGAAAGCCAGGCAGCGCGGCTCAGTGCATCCTTACGACTACATCACGCCTTATGTCGCCGACCTCGCCAACACGGTCGACCTCGACGCCATCAAGGCCGCAGGCGTCAAGATCGGCATCGATCCGCTCGGCGGCGCCGCCATCGCCTATTGGGCGCCGCTGATCGAGCGCTACGGGCTCAACGCCACCATCGTCAACGATCTCGTCGATCCCACTTTCCGCTTCATGACCGCGGATTGGGACGGCAAGATCCGCATGGACTGCTCGTCACCTTACGCGATGGCGAGCCTGATCGGCATGCGCGAGCGCTTCGACGTCGCCTTCGCCAACGACACCGATGCCGATCGTCACGGCATCGTGACGCGCTCGGGCGGCTTGATGAATCCGAACCATTATCTGGCGACCGCGATCTCCTATCTGTTCGCGCACCGGCCCGACTGGCGCAGCGACGCTGCGATCGGCAAGACCATCGTGTCGAGCTCCCTGATTGACCGCGTCGCACGCAAGCTCGGACGAAAGCTGGTCGAGACGCCCGTCGGCTTCAAATGGTTCGTCGAGGGCCTTCACTCCGGCAGCTTCGGCTTTGCCGGCGAGGAGAGCGCCGGCGCCTCGTTCCTCAAGCGCGACGGCACGGTCTGGACCACTGACAAGGACGGCCTCATCCTCGGCCTGCTCGCGGCCGAGATCATGGCCAGGCGCGGCCGCGATCCGAGCGAGCTCTACAAGGAGCTGACGTCGGAGCTGGGTGCGCCGGTCTATGAGCGGATCGACGTCCCGGCGAGCCCGCCACAGAAGGCCGCGCTGAAGGCGCTGACGCCGGAGCAGTTGAAACTGACCGAGCTCGCCGGCGATCCGGTCCGCGTCGTGCACACCAAAGCGCCCGGCAACGGCCAGTCGTTCGGCGGCATCAAGGTCGAGACCGATTATGGCTGGTTCGCGGCGCGGCCGTCCGGCACCGAGGACGTCAACAAGCTCTATGCCGAGAGCTTCCGCGATGCCGAACATCTCAAGCGCATCCAGAGCGAGGCGCAGGCGGCGCTGGCCAAGGTGGCGTAAAAAAGTGAATGGCGAATAGCGAGTGGCGAATAGGGGTCTTGCCGTTCCCTATTCGCTCTTCGCGCGCCCCCTTCCCTGCCGCACCCCGGATCGGATATCGATGGTCCGACAAGGAATTAGACAGCCATCGGTGAGACCGGATGCGAAGCTCTTCGACTGCCTTGCGCGTGACCTTCAGCGCGCTCGCGACCTCCTTCATGCTGGTTGTCGGCGCGTCGGCGCAAATGGCGCCGGAGGCGGCTGCGCCCCGACCGAAGCCGGCGCCCTCGATGCGCGCCGCCTCCTGTCATAACGGCCAGAGCTTCGACCGCTTTCTCGCCGAGCTGAAGCAGCGCGCCGTGGCCGAAGGCGTGTCGCAGCGCGCCATCGCCGCAGCATCGCCCTACCTCACCTACGACCAGGGCATCGTCAACCGCGACCGCGGCCAGCGCGTATTCGGCCAGCTGTTCACCGAATTCGCCGGCCGCATGGCGGCGGTCTACCGGATGCAGAACGGCCAGCAGCATATCAAGATGCATGCGGCGGCATTCGCCCGCGCTGAGAAGGACTATGGCGTGCCGCCGGCGGTCATCGCGGCGTTCTGGGGCCTGGAGAGCGATTTCGGCGCCAATATGGGCAACCTGCCGGTGCTGCCCTCGCTGGTGTCGCTGGCCTATGATTGCCGCCGCAGCGAGCGCTTCCAGAACGAGACCATTGCCGCGCTGAAAGTCATCGACCGTGGCGACCTCTCGCCCACCGAGATGATCGGCTCCTGGGCCGGCGAGCTCGGCCAGACCCAGTTCCTGCCGACGCATTATGTCACCTATGCCGTCGACTATGACGGCGACGGCCGCCGCGACCTCTTGCGCAGCGCGCCCGACGTGATCGGCTCGACCGCCAACTATATCGCGACCGGCCTCAAATGGCGCCGCGGCGAGCCCTGGCTGGAGGAGATCCGCGTGCCTCCAACCTTCCCCTGGGAGCAGGCCGATCTCACCGTCAAGGCGCCGCGCAGCAAATGGATCGGCCTCGGCGTGACCTATGCCGACGGACGGCCGCTGCCGAATGATGCGCTGGAAGCGTCCGTGCTGCTGCCGATGGGCCGCAACGGCCCGGCGTTCCTGGCCTATGCCAATTTCGCCGCCTACACCGAATGGAACAATTCGCTGATCTATTCGACCACCGCGGCCTATCTCGCCACCCGCATCGCCGGCGCCGCGCCGATGCGCAAAGCCAGCGGCCCGGTCGCGCAACTGCCGTTCAACGAGATCAAGGAGCTGCAGCAGCTGCTGGTGAAAGCCGGCTTCGACGTCGGCAAGGTCGACGGCGTGCTGGGCCAGCAGAGCCGCATCGCCGTCAAGACCATGCAGCTGCGGCTCGGCCTGCCCGCAGATTCCTGGCCGACGGCAGAGCTGCTGGCGCGGATGCGCGGCAACACGCCGCGCGCTCAGGCCGCGCCGGCGACGACCACTGCCACGCGCTGATCATCCTCGGCCAAAGGACAACGGCAATGCCTCACGTTATCGTCAAACTCTACCCGGGCAGGTCCGAACAACAGAAGCAGGCGCTCGCACGGGCCCTCACCGAAGCGGTGACACGCACGCTCAATTCCGGCGAAGACTCGGTCTCGGTCGGCATCGAAGATGTCACCCCGAACGAGTGGACGGCAAAAGTGTACAGGCCCGACATCATCGACAAGGCTGACACGATCTACAAGAAGCCCGGCTACGACCCGCAGTGAGCTGATGCTGCTGTGATCGCGCACAAGGCATTGTGATCGGCAGCCGTACCCGATCGGGTTCGGGTCTGCGCGGGCGGGACGCCCGAGTTGCGGGCTGGCGCCGTCGCAGCTAAATGCCGCCGTGAGAATTCGGAGAACCAGCGTATGGCCATCGTCTTCATTACCGGGAGCGCGGACGGGCTCGGCCGGGCCGCGGCGCAATCGCTGCTCGATCAGGGCCATCGGGTGGTGCTGCATGCGCGCTCGGCCGATCGCGCCGCGGCGCTCGGCGAGCTCGGATCGCGCGCGGCCGGGATCGCGGTGGGCGATCTCCGCAGCGCCGAGGAGACGCGGCGCATCGCAGACCAGGTCAATGCGATCGGGCGCATGGACGCGATCATCCATAATGCCGGCGTCTATTCTCAACCGGATCGCGGCGCGACTCCGGAAGGACATGCCACCACCCTCGCCATCAACACGCTCGCGCCGTACATGCTGACAGCGCTGATCGAACGCCCCGCCCGACTGGTGTATCTCAGCAGCGGGCTGCATCGCGGCGGAGAAGGCTCGCTGACCGATCTCGACTGGACGACGCGCCCGTGGGATTCGGCAAAGGCCTATGCCGAGACCAAGCTGCACGTCGTGGCGCTGGCCTTGGCGCTGGCGCGGCTCTGGCCAGAGGTGCTGAGCAACGCGGTCGATCCCGGTTGGGTGCAGACGAGAATGGGTGGGACGAGCGCCCCTGTCGACATCGAAACCGGACAGCGGACCCAGACCTGGCTGGCGGTCAGCGACGATCCCGAAGCCCTGGTCAGCGGACGCTATTGGCATCACCTCCGGCAGCAGGAACCGGCCGAGGAGGCAGTCGAACGGACGTTCCAGGACAAACTCATCGCCAGATTGGCCGAATTGACCGGTGTCACGCTGCCGTAGTTCAGGTGAATCTCAGGGCCGAACCCGTCACGCGCTTGGGCCGACAGAGCAACACGCCAGCCTTGACCATTTCCTGCTGCAAACGACGCCCTGGATGGAATTCCATCCTGCGCCACTTGCGCGGAACCCACCCGCATTTTTGGAATGGCTCGGGCCATTGTGCCGTCTGCGGCAATGCACAATTGACCCTCACCTGTCCTCTCCAAGGGAAGAGCCGATGAGCACATCGAAACTGTTCGAGCCGTACAAGCTTGGTCCGATCACTCTCGCCAATCGCGCCGTGATGGCACCGTTGACGCGCAACCGCGCCGTCGAAGGCCTGGCCGCCGGCCCGCTGACCGCCACCTATTACGCCCAGCGCGCCAGCGCCGGCCTCTTGATCTCCGAGGCCAGCCAGGTCTCGCAGCAGGGCCAGGGCTACCAGGACACGCCCGGCATCTACTCCAAGGAGCAGATCGCCGGCTGGCGCAAGGTCACGGACGCGGTACATGCCAAGGGTGGGCGCATCTTCATCCAGCTCTGGCATGTCGGCCGCATCTCACATGTCTCGCTGCAGCCTCATGGCGGCGCGCCCGTCGCCCCGTCGGCGATCGCCGCCAAGACCAAGACCTTTGTCGGCGGCGCCTTCACCGATGTCTCGGCGCCCCGCGCGCTAGAGCTCGCCGAGATCCCGGGGATCGTCCAGGCGTTCAAGCAGGCCGCGCTGAACGCGATCGAAGCCGGCTTCGACGGCGTCGAGATTCATGGCGCCAACGGCTATCTGCTCGACCAGTTCGCCAAGGACGGCGCCAACAAGCGCACCGATGCCTATGGCGGATCGATCGAGAACCGCGCCCGGCTGATGCTGGAGGTCGCCAAGGCGGTCTCGGAGGCGATCGGCGCCGACAAGACCGGCATCCGCCTGTCGCCGGTGACCCCCGCGAACGACATCTCCGATTCCAATCCGCAGGCCCTGTTCGACTATATCGTCGACCAGCTCAACGCGCTGAAGCTCGTCTACATCCATGTCATCGAGGGCGCGACCGGCGGCCCGCGCGACGTGGCGCCGTTCGACTATGCCTCGCTGCGCAAGCGCTTCAAGGGCACCTACATCGCCAATAATGGCTACGACCTCGCGCTGGCCAACAAGCAGCTCGATGCCGACGCCGCCGATTTGATCGCGTTCGGGCGGCCCTTCATCGCCAATCCGGACTTGGTCGAGCGGCTCAAGCAGAACGCACCGCTCAACGAGCTCGATCGCGCGACACTCTATGGCGGCGGCGCCAAGGGCTACACCGACTATCCCACGCTGCAGGCGTCTCAGGCAGCAGAATAGCGCCCGGCGTCGCGCGTTCACGCCCCGCAAACCTGGTGAGACCGCCGCTCTGCGGTCTCACCACCACTTTGGATGGTCCCCCTCAGGTCATGCTTCCCGGCAGAAAGCAGCGCACTTCGATGCGCAGCACCTTGTCGAGCTGGCGATAATAGACCGGCCAGACCATCGTCCGGCCGGCGCGATTGGGCCCGGCGACGACAGCGTCCTCCGGAACGTCCCACCATAGACCTTCAATCCGCACCCGGTAGCGGCCATCCTGCATCTCCCAATCGATATCGGACAGCGCGGTCCCGTCCGCATCCGAGCAGCACGGCCCCTTGGCCGAGCGAAGACTTTCGAACCAGGCCTTGAGCGGCGAGTTCGCATAACGCCCGTCGAGATCGCGCGCCGTCGCGTCGCATCGGAGCGGACACCACATCGCGAGACCGGCCGAGAGAATGAGCAACGCCATGGCTCCGAGCGTGCGACGGAGGACGGTCGGCCGACGCGAGGCCATCAGTCCTGATGCGCTGATCGGTTCGAATGTTGACGGCCGGTCGGACATGTCTGCACCTCGTTGCTCGCTGCAAAGGATGCGCAACAGTTCGATGAGCTTCATGGCGGAAGTTCGTAGTTGGCGAGGACGATCGGCGTGCATCGCGCAGTCGTCGTAAATTCCAATGCCAAGCGCTGAGCTGTTCTCGGCAAGCCCGGGAGAACCTCCCGGCACCCACCATGATCAGGGCCGATCACGACATGCGGTCGTCGTCCGACGAAGAGGCGCAGCGAATCAGCTTCCAGGCCTGCTGTTCGACAGGCATCCATACGACGAACGAAGAGGCCGGGATTGCTCCCGGCCTCTTCGCGAGCTGCCGCGCACGTCCATCCGGTGCGGGGGAGCTCAGAACTCGGCGCGAACTTTCAGCACGGCCGACTGCTCGAGATAGGCGCTTCCCACCACGGCGTTGTAGCCGAGCGAAAGCGACTGCCGGTCGCCGAACGCGATCAGCTTCAGCGCGGCGCCGAGCTCAGCCGTGTCGCGCGTGGGCGATGGTCCGGCGGCGAAGAACGTGCCGGCGCCTCCGGCAAAGCCCGCGGTGACGGTCTGCGCCGTGTTGCCGAATTCGTGCCGCCATGCCGCGAGCGTCTCCAGGCCGAAGCCGTAGGTCGATGTGACCAGAAGCGGAATCGTCGAACGCAGGCCCAGATTGGAGCGGACCGAGTTGGTGGTCTGCTTGGCGATGGTGAGCGCTGCCCCGGCCGCGCTGGCCTCGGTGTAGCCCTGCTGGTCGAGATGAGCGAACGCGACCCCGGCGAAGGGCGTCAGCACGGCCTGATCCACCTTCACGGGGACGCCGAGCTCGGCGCGGCCCACGGTCAACCATCCCTTGTGGCTGCCCGACACGCTGTCAGCAAAGCCCGCGAAGCCGATGCGGCGCGTGGTGGTGTAGTCGAGCAGCGCGACGCCGGCGGATCCGCTGACGTACCAGGACGGCTGAACATAGGCGCCGTACACCGTGCCCTGGTAATGCTGGATGCCGACCGAGTCGCCCGCTGCCGTCTTGTCGTCCATCGCGCTGGCGGCGTAGCCGAACGCGGCGCCGATGCGTGACGCGCTGCCGATCCGTTGATCGATGCCCGCCACCAGCCCGCCGGTGTTGCCGGCATAGCCCGCGACACCGCCGACCTCGCGCTGCGAGATGTTGGTGCCGATCAGGCTGCCCCACACCGTGCGCTCGGGCTCGGGCACCACGGCCGGCGCCTTCAAGGTCGGACGCGCTTTGGTTGGGGCAAAGGCCAGCAGCACCGAGGTCAGCGGGTCTGTGTCATCGGCGAAGGCCGAGGCGACGCGCGCGTTCGGCGACGCGCCGGCCGCCGCAGCCGTGAGGCGGTTGTCGATCTGGCCCTGCAGCAGCGCGGCAGTCGCCAGCGGGACCTCGATCTGCGCCCCGTTGACGAACGGGCGCAGCTGGTCGCCGGCGCGGCGCACCTCGTTGTCGCTGCGCAGGCTCTGGACCGCGCCGCCCAGCGCCTGCAATTGCGCGTTGCCGCCGCGATAGCCGACCAGATGATCGAGTGCCGCGAGGCTGCTCGGCGAGAGTCCGGCGATGCTCGCCGGTGACCGCACATTGGCCTTCAGCAACAGCGCACCGGTCGTGCTATCCGCATTGAAGCTCACGAGCGCGCCGGAAAAATCGACGTTGAGCGGCGCGGTCGAGACCGAGGTCGCCACACGGTAGACATCGCCGTCGCGCACGATGCCCTGAAGCCGCGGGGCGATCGTGCCGGTGCCCGCAAAGGCCAGCCTGCCACTGATGTTGCCGAGATTGGTCGACGGCGCTGCCGCGGTGCCGCCCGGTCCATAGATCGTGGTGCGCAGCACGGCATTGTCGACGAGCTGCACGCCGTTGACGCTGCTGACCGTCACCTGCGATTTCATCAGATCGAGCATGCCGAAATTGACGACACTGGCGAGGCTCGTCACCCCGTCCAGTGTCAGCGCGTTGCTGCCGATGCCGTTCCGAGCCACGACATTGCCGCTAAAACCGGTGCCCCTGAGCAAGATGGTGTTGGACGCCCCCCTCTGATCGATGATCGTGATATCGCCATCCAGCCTGCCGCTGTTGACCAGCCTGAAATTGCGCGCGCCAGAAAAGCTGGCGGCCTGGGCGGTGGTCGCGGCACAGAGCGGATCGGTGGTGTTGGTGCCGGCGGCCGGACAGGCCCTGCCGCCCGCATCGGTCCCCGTCCCCGAGCTGCTGAAGGTGCCGGCCGCAGTGCCTGCGATCCCCTTGGTGAACGACCCGCGCGAGGCGCTCTGGTCGACCTCGATCTTTCCGGAGATCGTGCCGCTGTTGGTGACGTTGTGCGCGCCCGAACCGAGATAGAGGTTGCCCTGGATCAGCCCGGCATTGGCGATGACGCTGTCGCGCGGACCCGAATTGGAGCCGCTGCCTGTCAGCGGAAATGCCTGGCCCGACGCTCGTCCAGCCGCGGTTGTCAACGGATTGGTATCCAGCGCCAGGATGTCGCCCTTGATGACGCCGCCTGCCGTGTTGGTCAGGTTCAGCGTCTTGGTTTCACTCACCGTCACATTGCCATTGCTATCGAACGCATAAAGCGGCGTGTCCGGGTTGCTGCCGGCAACCGTCCTGAACTCGGCGCCGGCGAAGACGGCGATCGCCCAATGGCCGTCGTAGAAGCGGCTCGCCGCCGTCCAGTCCGTGTTGGCGATGATGCCGGAGTTGGCGATGATCGTCGCGGCCCGGCCGTAATAGGCGGCAGCAAAATGGCCGGTCGCCGACACAGTCCCGCCGGCCCGGTTGTTCAGCACGAAGCTGTTGGTGTTGTCGTCGGAATAGAGCGCCGAGATGATCGCCAGATTGGTGCCGTTATAGCGCGCCGTCGCGGTGGCCCCGGTCGAGACGGTGAGCCGGGCCGGATCGAACGTACTGAAGACATTCTGCGTCGCCGCCAGCGTGCCGGTGTTGTTGACCGTAAACCTGTTGACCTGACTGTCGGCGACGACGACGTGCAGCCGGCCGGCGCTCAGCTGGCTGGTGGTGAGGCTGAGCCAGCCGGCATTGTTGATCACCACGTTGTTGACGGCCGGGTTCTCGGCATTCGAGAAGTTGGCGGCGATCATGCCGCGATCGGCGAGACCCGCCTGGGTGTTGGTGACGAGGGTGCGGTTGGCTGTCGCGTCCAGCGTGATGATCGCCGTCGGCGGATTTGGATTGTAGCCCCTTGCGGGGAAAGCCGGGTTCGCCGGCGTGTAGGCGTTACTTCCGCTCGCGGGCGTCGCGGTAGCCGCTGCCGCGTCATATACCGTGACGGCCGTTGTGATGCTCCCACTGCAACTGGCGGCCACACCAGGCGTCGTACATTCGGCCTTTGCGCCGCCGGTCGTCATCCATGCGGACAGCAGCACAACGCCTGCGGCAGCCGCTTCGCTGCGCTTCCTGATCTTCGAATCCAACTGCCGTCCCCCGAGCTACGCAAAAATTACTGATTAGTTATTTGTTTCTGAATTTATCTGAACAATACCGTGCATGAGCAAGGCGAAAGTTTCTCGGCACACGCAGGATCAAATCCAATGCGCGACGGAAATTGTCCCGCTCGCAACGCGATGTCTCATCGGACTGTTCTCGCGTGATGTATTCGTCGCGACGCCAGCGAGCGCCAGCCAACGCCGTGGCTCTGCACGGATCGCAACGATCAGGCCGGAGCGAGCCAAATAAAAAGGCCGGGATTGCTCCCGGCCTTCAGCCGCGGTGGGGATCGGCCGCGGCGGCGCAAACGCGCAGCGATTATCCTGCAGGCGTCCGCACGCTTTAGAACGTTGCCTTCAAGCCGGCATAGACCGCGAGCGGCATGCCCGGCAGCATGCTGCGGGGATCGTTGAAGGTGACCAGATTGGCCGCCCCCTCGGTCGAATTGTTGAAGCCTTTCGGATCAAACACCGTCCCGGCGGAATAATAGCGCTTGTTGAAAAGGTTCTGCACCATCCCAAACAGCTCCACATTCTTCGTCACCTGATAGGACGTATGCAGATTGACGACCCAGTAGGCCGGCACCTTGGGATAGGTGTTGGCGTCGTCGCGGAGCAGATACTGGCTGCCGATATAGTTCATGTCGGCGCCCACTTTCCAGGCGTCGGTCACGGCATATTCGGCACCGAGTTTCAGACGATGCGCGGGGATGGCGGGAATGTGACTGCCGGGCAGCACGGCGACGACGGCCTGGCGATTCGGATCGTTGACGCTGAACGAACTGCGGAACGTGGCGTCGACGAAGGTGTAGTTGGCGTAGGCGGCCCAACGATCCCAGGTCAGGTCGACCTTGGCCTCGACGCCCTGACGCAGGGTGGTTCCGGCATTGGTGAAGTAGCCGGCGTTCGGACGCGCCAGGCTGGCGACATTGATGATATCGTCGGAGTTCTGCGTCCGGAACAGGCTGATACCCCACCTTAGCCGCCAGCCGTCATTCTCGACCAAGGGCGGCGCTTTGCGATAGGGCGCAACCGCCGCATAGGCCGAGCGGCCGCCGGAGATCTCGCCGCGCAGACCACCTTCGATCGTCCGCGACACCACCTGCTTCAACGGCGGATCCGCGATCAGGAAGTTGTCGATCAGACAAGGATTGGCCGGATCAGAACAGCCGAGCTCGAGCGGCGTCGGGGCGCGATTGGCCTCCGAATAGCCGGCATAAGCGGTGAGGCCGGGCGTGAACTTGTAGGTGAAGCCGACCACCGGATTGAAGCGCTGGAAATTATTGCGGCTGTTCAGCGCCGGATTGAGGCCGGTCTCATCCTGCAGATTGATCTGAGCATAATTGAAACGGCCGCCGGCGGTGAAGGCCAGCTGCGACGTGATATCGAACGTATCGGTCGCATAGACGCCCACATAGGTGTTCTTCGCCCCAAGGTTCACCGGCGCGACATTCGCCTGCGGCTGATCGATGAAGACGCCGGTGCCGGTGACGAAGAAGTTGCCATCGACGGTTCCTAGCTCGGACGTCGCCTGGAAGTTGGAGCGGCCGTGATCGACGCTGCTGCCCACCACGAAATGGTTGTCATGCCCGAACAGCTGGGCGGTGTTGGCCGCCTGCAGCGAGCCGCCATAGCTGTTCGACTTGGTCCAGTTGCGATCGATCGCACCGAGCGCCGTGTTGGCCGGCAGGTTATTCACAGACGCGCTATTGCGATTGATCGGAAACTCCGCCCCCGTGGCATCATCCTGAAAACAGAATTCCCCGGGGAACGCCCCATTGTCGTCGCAGGCCTGGGCCTCAGTCCCGTTGCCGTCGACATGGGACGCGCGGTAGGCGCGGTAATAGGCGTTGGCCTGGACGGTCCAGGCATCGGTCGGCGTCCACTTGGCGCTTGCCTGCAGGAAGGCGAGTTGCAGACGGGTCGACTGCGGCCAGGTGTAGACGCTGGACCAGCGCTGATTGAGCATCTGGATCGGCGTCGCCGCCACCGAGCCCAGTTTGTTGTCGGCGCCGGTGAACGACAGATGGAATTCGGTTGTATCACCGCGCAGACCAAGGTCGGCATACATGCGCCGGACCTGCGACGAGGACGAGTGATCGCGCCAGCCGCGGTCATAGGCGCCTTCTGCCGCGACATAAGCCGACACATTGCCGTTGGTCCAGCCGGTCTGCGCGCCGGACTGAATGCGGCCATAGGAGCCTCCCCAGAGCTGCGCCTCGGTGCCCTGATAGGTGAAGCCGTTCTTCATCTCGATCGACAGCGCGCCGCCGGTGGCGTTGAGACCGAACAGCGGATTGTTCGGCATCAGGGTCATGCGCGCGATCGCCATCTCCGGGATCAGGTCCCAGTTCACGACATCGCCGAACGCCTCGTTGATGCGGCTGCCATTCTGATACACGGCAATGCCTTGCGGGGTGCCCGGCACGGGGGATGCCGTCGCGCCGCGATAGTCCAGATTGCGCTGGAACGCGTTGCCGGATTGGTCGCTCAGCGAGACGCCCGGCACCGAGCGCAGAATGTTATCGAGCAGCGATGGCGCGCGGCTGTGATCAAGCTCGCGCGCGCCGATCGTCTCGACATTGGACGGGACCTTGTCACGGTCGATTTCGGCGCCCGGCACCGGCGCCACACCGACAACCTCGATGGTCTGGAGTGTCTGCTGCGCGAACGCAGCCGCAGGTAGCAACGCACACGTGGCAAGAAGCGCGCTCTTCAGCGCTGACAGTCTGGTCAAGACGTCCCCCAGTTTCTTGTCTCCCGCTTCCACGCACGCCCACGCCCCTGGGCGGCCAGCACGTGAAGCCGGTCGGATGACACGATTACAAACGTTATTATTGGTAAATAGCGGCCATGTTCCTCGCAACGGGCAATATTCTTCGCCCCATAGGGACAATCTTCCCGTAACCTTAGATGGGCAATCATTTTGCCAAGCCGTCTCCACGGAGCGGCCGCATTGTCGCCGCGGGTCCGGTTTGCAACGGAACCTGCATGGTGGACGAACGCCCGGGGGATACCGGTAGCCAAGGAAGAGACCTTCATCGGATGTATCGCGTTCTGCTCGTTGACGACCACCCGGTCGTGGTTGCGGCCTGCCGCTGGCTGCTGAGCGAGGCCGGGATCGGGGAGCTGTCCGAAGCGCATGATGCCGAAAGCGCCTATGAAGCCTTTGTGCGCGAGCGCCCGGACGCGGCGGTGGTCGACCTTCGCCTGCAGAGCCAGGAATTGGGCGGGATCGGCCTGATTCAGCGCATGCGCTCGCACGACCCCGGGGCCAGGATCCTGGTCTTCAGCATGCTCGCCGACCCGCGAATCGTCCGCTCGGCGATCGACGCCGGCGCGAGCGGCTATCTGCTCAAGGATGCACCGCCGCACGAACTGCCGAAGGCGCTGGATCAGATCCGATCGGGCGGCACCTATCTCGATCCGCAGCTTGCCAAGCGCATTGCGTTATTGCGCAAGGAGGCCGACGGCACTGCAGCAACAGCGCTGACCCAGCGTGAGCGTCAGGCGCTCGCGCTGCTCGGGCAGGCGAAATCCTATCAGGCGATCGCGGATCAGCTCGGGATCAGCTACAAGACCGTCATCAACCTGACCTACCGGCTGCGACAGAAGCTCGGGGCCCGCAGCCTTCCGGACTTGGTTCGGCTGGCGGTCGAGATGTCGCGCCCGAGCCTGTAAGAGGCTGTGACAATCTCGGCGACCGGATGTTCATACGACTTGCCGGCCCACGACGCGCATCCGCCTTCAAAGCCGCGTCGCGCATCCGCCTCAAAAGTCGCGCATCCGCCTCAAAATAAAAGGGCCCGCGACGGTTTGCCATCGCAGGCCCTCCTGATCAGCTTTGGTCGGCCCGCGGCGGGCCGCGCGCCTCACTTCAACAGCTTGGCCACCGACTTCAACTCTTTCGAATCGAGCGTGCCGTCATTGTCGGGATCGGCGGCCTTGAAGCGTCCCTCGACGAGCGCGAGATATTCGTCCTTGGTCAGCGTGCCGTCATTGTCGGGATCAGCAGCCTTCAGGTCCTTGGCCGACACGCGGCCGCGGAGCTCCTTGGCATCGAGCGTGCCATCATGATCGCGGTCGAGACGATCGAACAGCGCCCCCGCAGCGGCACGAACCTCGTTCATATCGGCAGTGCCGTCCTTGTCCGGGTCGATCGAGGTGAGCAGCTTGGAGGTGGCGGGCGCGCTGGCCGCCATCGTGGCCGTGCCGACCATCGCCGTCATGGCCACAGCAGCAGCCGCCGTCATCATCAGTTTCCAATTCATCGAATTGATCCTCTGTCTCCGCCGTCCGACCAGGGCGGCGATGAATGGCGCAGTAACAACTCATGCGAGCATCATCGGCTTCGCAGACGACGCAACACGCACGCCCTGACCTATGAGACGGTTTCCGATTTCGCAAGTGCAATAGCGAGACGTTCGGGAATTTGACGCGGCTGCCGGGACTAGAACCTCGGGCCATGCAGGAAATAGCGCCCGGGGCGGTCGCGACGGGGCGACATCTCCAGGTCGGCGCCGGCCTCGCCCCGGCTGTTGGCGACGACTTCGCGTCCTGGCTGCGCAGCGCGCCGCCGCTGTGTCCCGCGGTGCACCATCGTGTCCACGCTGCCCTTCACCTCCGCGGCTCGGTTGACGGGACGCCGCAACGACACACGCCTGGCTCGCGTGACGTGACCTCCGGTCTCCGCTGCATCCGCCGCCGTTGCTCTCCCGCCACTCCTCCGAACGACCTTGTGCCTTGTACAGCCGGCCTCGGATGTCGCGCAGATCTTATTAGTCGTCTTCATGCCGGGATGGGTGTGCTGCCACCAGGCCTCCAATTCGTCGCGCAGTGACGGCCCTCGCGCGAGCGCACGGTCATCCGGCAGCAGCATGACGGACAGCAGGAGAATCGCGATCACCCCCAGCCTCCTCGACTGAGCGAAGGACCGGCGGCGATGACCAATGGTTTTGAGCACAGGGGAGTCCATTCTCTAGCTGATTCAAGAGTCGGCGTGCATGCGGCCATGGATGTTTTCCCCGCTCTATGACCTCAATGTGTTTGCACGGCGCCACATTCATTGCCGCGCTGCGATTGATTCGCGTGTTGGTCGCCACATTGCGCCGGTGAAAAAGTCCCGTCCGCCTTGCCAAAACATCCCTATTCCCGCGTCATGCAAGCACGGAGCTTTGGAATGCGGCACGCGGCGGCTCATCGTTTCCCGAGTGCGTCACCTTTCAGCCGGCCGCACCGCATGTTTTCGCCGCGTCGACTCGATAGCTCCTCGTCCAGGGGGAGCACGAGGATATGCAGTCGGCCGGCATCGCAAAACAACAACAACAAAGACAATCGCGATGGTGCGTGACCGCTGCTGCCCTTCTGCTCAGCCCCTTCGGCGCGTCAGCCGAGGAGATCCAGGGCAACGACCCCGCCTCGCCCGGGCATTTCCAGATCGAGCAGCGCTTCGGCTATGTCACCACGTTCAATCCGCAGCAGCAGAATGGCGGCCAGCGCGTACCGCAGCGCGCGATCACCGGCGAGACCGAGATCGGCTATTCGCCGACCGAATGGTATGAGATCGCGCTGACGTCGCCTTACGCCTTCGCGCGCGCCAATGTGCCGATGACGCTGGGCAATGTGATGGACAATGGCGTGCCCGGCTACTCCTTCCAGTCCGGCGGCGTGACGATCAGGCAGACTTTCATCCAGGGTGATCGCCTCGAACGCACGGTCTTTCTCGGCCTGGTGTCGCGCACCATCCTGGCGCCGCAGGGAGGACTCACGCCGGATCTGTGGGTCGCCAACAAGGCAGGCGCCGGCCAGCCGGGCGCGCCGCGCTTCGTTCAGGAAGCCACGCCGCGCGTGGCGCAGATGTTCACGCCGATCATCGGCGTCAATCTGCCCAATGATTATCAGTTGATCTTCAACGCCAACATGACCTTCGGCATCGACGGCGCCGGCTCGGCCTTCGAGCCATCGGTCCGCTTCGTCAAACGCCTCAACGACCGCTGGACCGTTGGCATCGAGCACTTCTCCAATCTCGGACCAATCGGCCATATCCTGCCGTGGAACCAGCAGATGCAGACGCTCTATGCGGTCGCCGATACCAAGTTCAAGGGCTTCGAATTCAGCTTCGGCGTCGGCTACGGCCTGACCAATGCCTCGCGCGGCCTCGCGGTCAAGACCAGCATCGGCAAGGATTTTTGACACGGACCTGATCTGCCGCGGCATCTCATCTTCGATCACAACACAAGGAAGCTCATCATGCGTCGCCTCGTCACCACCTGCGCTGTTCTCATGCTGGCCGGCTCGGCCGCCTTTGCCGAGGACGGTCCGCGCTTTCTCAACCGCACCGGCCAGACCATCGTGAAAATGTATTTGGCGGCAGCAGGCACCAAGAGCTGGGGCACCGATCAGTGCAAGAACGACGACGAGGGCGAGGTCGACCACAATGAGCGCATGACCTTGGTCGGCGTCAAATCCGGCCGCTACGATATCAAGCTCGCCGACAAGGCCGGACGCACCTGCGTGGCCAAGAACATCGAGCTCAAGGAAGGCGCGCAGTTCGTCGTGCGCGATACCGATCTCACCGAATGCTCGAAGTGAGCAGACGATCGTGAGGCCGCTCAGCGCGGCCTCATATGCAACGGCACCGAGCGTGTTTCCTGCGCCTGTTTCATGACGGGCGGAAAGCGCGGAAACGGTGCGGCGCGTTCGATGATGGACAGCGCCGCGCGATCCAGCGCCGGCGAGCCTGAGCTGCCAGCGAGCCGGCGCGACACCAGCCGCCCGTTGCGATCAATCACGACATTGACGATGGCGGTCCCGCTTGCGCCATTGCCGTCGGACGGATAGGCGACGTAGCGGCGGATATGCGCCACCACTTCGGCATTCCAGCTTGCCTGCCCCTCGCGCGCACCGACACTGTCCTCGCCAGGGTTGGGAGCAGATGCGACGCGCGACGGACGGCTCGCCTGCGCCGCAGCCGGCTTCGGCGGTGCGGGCTTCTTCTCGGCCTTCTCCTGCGTTTCCTTCTTCTCGACCGGTTTGCGCTCGACGCGCTCGGGCACCGGGGCCGGCTTCTGCTCCGGCGGTTTGGCCTCGACCGGCTTGGGCAGCGGCGGCGGCGGCAACACGATGTCATCGACGCGTGGCGGCTCTGGCGCCAGCGCAACCTGAGGCGCGGGCTCGGGCGCGGGAGCGACCTCGGGCACCGGATCCGGCTGAGCCATGAGCTGCGGCTCCGGATCAGGCGGAGGCTGCGGGACCGGCTCGGCCACGGCTTCGCGCGCGACGGGCTCCTCCTTGACCGGCTCTTCCTTCGGTGGCTCGACCGGCGGCGTGGGATCGGCCGGCGGCGCCTCCTGGGCCACGGGCGCGGGATCGCTGACCACGGCCGGCGTGAACACCACATCGAAGGCCGGTGCCTCGGCGCGCCCTTGCACCGCAGGACGCAGCAACAAATAGCCCGCCGCCAGCCCGACATGCAGCGCGGCCACGACCAGCGCGGCGACGGTCCACAACGTCCGCTCGCGGCGCTCGTCATCCTCGAACGGATCGAGCGTCAGGACGCTCACGGCACGCTCCGGTCTTCCAATGCGACCAGCGCCACCTTGGTGTAGCCGGCGCGCCGCAGCGTGTTCATCAGCGCCATCACCTCGCCATAGGGCAGCGTCTGGTCGGCGCGCAGCAGCACCCGCTGGCCATGGTCGGACTTCGTCGCGGCATCGAGCGAGGCGGCAATGTCGGCCTGCGCCACGCTTTGATCGCCGACCGCAAGCGAACGGTCGGCCTTGAAGGTCACGAAAACCGGCGTCTCCGCGCGCGGCTGCGGCTCCGCCGAGATCGCCGGCAGGTTGACCGGGATATCGACGGTCGCCAGCGGCGCGGCCACCATGAAGATGATGAGCAGCACCAGCATGACGTCGATGAACGGCGTCACATTGATGTCGTGCGTCTCCTCGAACTCATCAGGACGCTTGGCGAGCTTGACGGCCATCGCTCACTCCGCCGGATTGGCGATCGACAGCAGCGACGTATCCACCGCCCGGATCGCGCCACGCCGCGCTTCGGTCGAGGCCGCGTGCTGACGATCGAGATCGCGGCTCAGCAGCCGCATCACGGCCACCGACGCATCGGCGATGACCGCGCGATAACCGCCGGTTGCGCGCGCGAAAAGGTTGTAGATGACAACGGCCGGGATCGCGGCCGCCAGGCCGAAGGCGGTGGCCAGCAGCGCCTCCGCAATGCCCGGCGCGACCACCGCGAGGTTGGTGGTGTGGGCATGCGAGATGCCGATGAAGCTGTTCATGATGCCCCAGACGGTGCCGAACAGACCCACAAAGGGCGCCACAGCGCCCACGGTGGCGAGAATGCCGATGCCGCGGCCGATCCGGGCCACCGCAGCCGCCTCGACCCGCTCGAACTGCCACGCGACGCGCTCCTTGATGCCATCAGCCGGAAGGCCGCGTGACTTGTCGATCTCGTCCTCGGCGACGGCGAGCAGGCGACCCACCACCCCCTCTTGCGCGGATTCGGATCCCGCCGCATTCGCCAAGGAGTGGGCCGTGACCGCGGTGCCGAGCGCAACGCGCGCCACGCGGAGCGCCGCACGGAGCTGAACCGTCTTCACGACCAGAACGGTCCAGGTCGCGACGGACGCGAGCGCCAGCCCGATCATGACCGCCTTCACGACCATGTCGGCCTGCAGGAACATGGTCCAGGGGGACAGCGCTTCCGGCAGCGTGCTCGCGAGACTGGCGATGTTCGCCTGGTCCATGGTCCGACTCCCTCGCTGGCCGCGTGGTTTGATGATCCCGAATCCGGATGTGCGATCGCATCGCGCGACGCCGGATCAGTCGTGGCCTTGTTGTTTCGCGTCGTTGGGGCAAAGTCGCGGCGAAGACCGCAACAATTCCACTGCGGAAGAGTGCAGCCTGTCCTCATCGCCTTCAAGGCACTTGCGACGTGGAATATGTCCCGGATTGCTCGGGAATAATTCCCGGACGGAACCATGCGCGGCTGCGGGCAAAACAAAAGGCCGGGATCGCTCCCGGCCTTTCGATCTCTCTGGTCTTCCGCTCCGCCGTGACGCCGCGGTGTCGTGGACTGCCCGGTCAAGCCGGGCGGTCACGGTGGTGTGCGATCACTTCGCTTCGGCGCGCTTGGGCGGGCTGGCCGGCCACGACTTGATCAGCGTGTCGTAGTCGATCGTCTCGCCCTTCGGCTTTTCGTTCGCGAGCTTGCGCTGCGGAGCGATGTTGCCGTCCTTGGCCGACTTGTTGAACCAGAACTCGGCCGATTCCTTCTTGTTCAGCTTCGGACCGCACTCGCCCTGCACCTTGGACTTCTCGAGACGCTCAAGGACAGAGTCCTGGGCGGCTGCGAGCGCATCCATCGCGGCTTGCGGGGTCTTCGCACCGGACGACGCGTCGCCGATGTTCTGCCACCACAGTTGCGCCAGCTTCGGATAGTCGGGCACGTTGTTGCCGGTCGGGGTCCACTGCACGCGCGCGGGCGAGCGGTAGAACTCGATCAGGCCGCCGAGCTTCGGCGCACGCTCGGTGAACGACTTGTCCCAGATGTCGGATTCACGGATGAAGGTGAGGCCGACATGGCTCTTCTTGAGGGACACCGTCTTGGAGACGATGAACTGCAGGTACAGCCAGGCCGCCTTGCGGCGATCCGGCGGGGTCGACTTCAGCAGCGTCAGCGAGCCGGCGTCCTGATAGCCGAGCTTCATGCCTTCCTTCCAATAGGCGCCATGCGGCGACGGGGCCATGCGCCATTTCGGCGTGCCGTCCGCGTTCACGACCGGCAGGCCGGGCTTCACCATGTCGGCGGTGAAGGCGGTGTACCAGAAGATCTGCTGGGCGACGTTGCCCTGCGCCGGAACCGGGCCGGCCTCCGAGAAGGTCATGCCCTGCGCCTGCGGCGGCGCATACTTCTTCATCCACTCGAGATATTTGGTGATCGAGTAGACCGCCGCCGGTCCGTTGGTGTCGCCACCACGCTCGACCGAGGAGCCGACCGGACGGCAGCCTTCCATGCGGATGCCCCATTCGTCGACCGGCAGGCCGTTCGGGATGCCCTTGTCGCCGTTGCCAGCCATCGACAGCCAGGCGTCGGTGAAGCGCCAGCCGAGCGAGGGGTCCTTCTTGCCATAGTCCATGTGGCCATAGACCTTGACGCCGTTGATCTCCTTGATGTCGTTGGTGAAGAACTCGGCGATGTCTTCATAGGCCGACCAGTTCACGGGCACGCCGAGGTCGTAGCCATACTTGGCCTTGAACTTCGCCTTGTAGTCCGGGTTGGTAAACCAGTCGTAGCGGAACCAATAGAGGTTGGCGAACTGCTGGTCGGGCAGCTGATAGAGCTTGCCGTCCGGCGCGGTCGTGAACGACTTGCCGATGAAGTCGTTGACGTCGAGATAGGGATCGGTGACGTCCTTGCCCTCGCCCTTCATGTAGTCCGACAGCGCGATGGTCTGGCCGTAGCGGAAGTGAGTGCCGATCAGGTCCGAGTCGTTGATCCAGCCGTCATAGACGTTCTTGCCGGACTGCATCTGGGTCTGCAGCTTCTCGACGACGTCACCTTCCTGGATGATGTCGTGCTTCAGCTTGATGCCGGTGATCTCGCTGAACGCCTTGGCCAGCGTCTTGGCTTCGTATTCGTGGGTGGTGATGGTCTCGGAGACGACGTTGATCTCCATGCCCTTGAACGGCTCGGCCGCCTTGGCGAACCACTGCAGTTCCTTCAGCTGCTCTTCCTTCGACAGGGTCGAAGGCTGGAATTCGCTGTCGATCCATTTCTGGATCGTGGCGTCGTCCGAACGGGCCGGCGCGGACAGCGTCATGGTCGCGGCGAACAGCGCGACAGCGCTGGTCATCGCAAGATAGCTCGCCTTGGTCAGGTGATGCTTCCTAGGTTTCAAGTGTCGCATGGTTTCCTCCTTGCAGCGACAGACGTATCCAGGTCCGGGTTGCCCCCGGATCTGCCCCTTTTCACCTGCGTCAGACGGTGCGGAAGATCGCAACGGCTGACGCAAGCGAAATTGCGGTCGCGAGCCACAGGCTCGAAACCTCAAACCCTTCCTCACCGATCGGCAAGGTCGCAATCGTATCGGTGCCGACCAGGCCGATCCATGCGAGATGGATGACGGCAGCCGTGATCAGCGAAATGAACAGGCGGTCGCCGCGCGTGGTCGGAATGCGCAGCACACCGACGCGCTCCGCCTCGGGATAGCGCGCGGCCAACAGCGTCATGACGCCGAGCGTACACGCCAGCGCCACGAAGAAGATCGCCGTCGGCGCGGTCCAGGCCATCCATGCGATGCTGTCCATGGCTATCAGCTCCAGGCGGTGGTGAGCCCCCTCCCCCGCTTGCGGGGGAGGGTTAGGGTGGGGGCGCCGCGCGTCCGGCTGCCCGAGAGGAGAGATGCCACCCGCATCGCATCTGACGACGCGATTCGGCCTCCCCCGCAAGCGGAGGAAGCGGAACGGAGGCTATGGCGTGGCACGTGCATCATCACACCCGTCCCAGCGCGAAGCCGCGCGCGATGTAGTTGCGGACGAACCAGATGACGAGCGCGCCGGGGATGATCGTGAGCACGCCGGCGGCCGCCAGCAGGCCCCAATCCATGCCGGACGCCGAGACGGTGCGGGTCATCACCGCCGAGATCGGCTTGGCATCGACCGAGGTCAAGGTGCGCGCGAGCAAGAGCTCGACCCAGGAGAACATGAAGCAGAAGAAGGCCGCGACGCCGATGCCGCTCGCGATCAGCGGCACCAGGATCTTCACGAAGAAGCGCGGGAACGAGTAGCCGTCGAGGAAGGCGGTCTCGTCGATCTCGCGCGGCACCGACGACACGAAGCCCTCGAGGATCCAGACGGCGAGCGGAATGTTGAAGATGCAATGCGCCAGCGCCACCGCCCAGGGCGTATCGAACAGGCCGATCGCCGAATAGAGGTTGAAGAACGGCAGCGCATAGACCGCAGCCGGCGCCATGCGGTTCGACAACAGCCAGAAGAACAGGTGCTTGTCGCCGAGGAAGCGGTAGCGCGAGAACGCATAGGCCGCCGGCAGCGCCACCAGGATCGAGATCACCGTGTTGAGAATGACGTATTTCAGCGAGTTGATGTAGCCGGAATACCAGCTCTCGTCGGTGAAGATCCGCATGTAGTTCGCGATCGTCGGCTGATGCGGCCACAGCGTCATCGTCGTGACGATCTCGTTGTTGGTCTTGAAGCTCATGTTGACGAGCCAATAGATCGGCAACAGCAGGAAGACGAGGAACACCGCCATGATGACGCGACGGCCCGGAATCGTGTTCATCACGCGCCCCCTTCGGCCGGCCGGCGCTCGGCGTCGGCATTGGTCATGATGGTGTAGAACACCCAGCACACGATCAGGATGATCAGGTTATAGACCAGCGACAGCGCGGCCGCCTTGCCGAGGTCGAACTGGCCGAGCGCGATCTTGACGAGCTCGATCGAGATGAAGGTCGTCGAATTGCCGGGCCCGCCGCCGGTCACGACGAACGGCTCGGTGTAGATCATGAAGCTGTCCATGAAGCGCAGCAGCACAGCGATCAGCAGCACGCGATGCATCTTGGGCAGCTGGATCGCGGTGAACACCGCCCAGCGCGAGGCGCCGTCGATCTGCGCCGCCTGGTAATAGGCGTCGGGAATCGATTTCAGGCCGGCATAGCACAGCAGCGCGACGAGGCTCGTCCAGTGCCAAACGTCCATCACGATCACGGTGGCCCAGGCATCGAGATCGTTGGAGACGTAATTGTAGTCGATCCCCATGCTCGTCAGCGTATAGCCAAGCAGGCCGATGTCGGGCCTGCCGAAGATCTGCCAGATGGTGCCGACCACGTTCCACGGAATCAGCAGCGGCAGCGCCAGCACGACGAGGCAGAAGGCGACGGTCCAGCCGTCGCGCGGCATCGACAGCGCCACGACGATGCCGAGCGGCACCTCGATGGCCAGGATGGCGAGCGAGAAGATCAGGTTGCGGCCGAGCGAGGCGAGGAAGCGACCGCCGAGATCGGTCGAGGGATCGAGCAGCTCCTTGAACCAGCCGACGCCGTTCCAGAAGAACTGGTTGTTGCCGAACGTGTCCTGCATCGAATAGTTCACGACCGTCATCAGCGGCAGGATCGCGGAGAACGCGACCAGCAGGAACACCGGCAGGACCAGGAACCAGGCCTTGTTGTTGATGGTCTTGTCCATCTCTCAGGCTCCCTCGACGAGACGGCTGTCGGCATAGACATGGACATAGGCCGGGTTGAACTTCAGCCCGATCGCCGAGCCCTGCGGCGAGACGCCGGCCGGCAGGCGCGCGGCAAACTTGACATCGCCGACCCGGACCCGCGCGAAGCGGATGCGGCCGAGATCGTCGACACGTTCGATATTGGCATCGAGCAGGCCCGGTCCCGGCTCTGCGACATCGACGAATTCCGGCCGCACCCCGATCTCGATCTTGGCGCCGGCCGGCAGCGCATCATAGCTGCGCGCCAACGACAGCGTGTGACCGGCAATGCGGGCCTCACGGCCCTTCACCTCGGCGGCGAGAATGTTCATGCCGGGCGAGCCGATGAAATAGCCGACAAAGGTGTGCGCCGGCTTGTCGAACAGCTCGGCCGGCGTGCCGCTCTGCACGACGCGGCCGTCATGCATCACGACGACCGTGTCGGCGAAGGTCAGCGCCTCGGTCTGGTCGTGCGTGACGTAGATCATCGTCAAATCGAGCTCACGATGCAGCGCCTTGAGCTTCGAGCGCAACTGCCATTTCAGCTCGGGATCGATCACCGTCAGCGGCTCGTCGAACAGGACGGCGGCGACATCCGAGCGCACCAGCCCGCGGCCGAGCGAGATCTTCTGCTTGGCATCCGCGGTGAGGCGCGTCGCCTTGCGGTTGAGGTCCGGCGTCAGATCGAGCAACCGCGCGATCTCGGCGACGCGCTTGTCGATCTCGGCCTTGGGCACGCCGCGGTTCTTCAGCGGAAATGCGAGATTCTCGCCGACCGTCATGGTGTCGTAGATCACCGGGAACTGAAACACCTGGGCGATGTTGCGCTCGCGGGTGGTGCGGTGGGTGATGTCGGTGCCGTCGAACAGGATCTTGCCGCGCGATGGCGTCAGGATCCCGGAGATCAGGTTCAACAGCGTGGTCTTGCCGCAGCCGGACGGACCGAGCAGCGCGTAGGCGCCGCCCTGCCGCCAGGTCATCGTCACCGGCTTGAGCGCGAAGCTTTCGATGTCGGCGTCGTTGCCGTGATAGGACTGGGCGAGATCGACGAGGTCAATGCGGGCCATGCGGCATCTCCCTCTAAAGACTGCCAGGTGCCGCGACCAGGCGGTCGCCGGCGTCGAACACGAAGATATTGGCGGGATCGAGCACGGCATCGAGAATCTCGCCGGGCTCGTATTCATGGACGCCGTGCAGCACGGCGACCCAGTTCATGCCGTCGCGGGTCAGATGCACGAAGCTCTCCGATCCCGTGATCTCGGTGACCGAGACGGTCGCCGGAAAGGCATGGCGGCCATGGCTGCCGTCGCCCTTGGCCAGTCCGAGCTGATGCGGCCGGAAGCCGACGCGATAGGAGCCCTCCGGCAGATCGGCATAGAGGCCGGCCGCCGGCGCCCTGACGCCGCCGGCATAATGCACGCTGTCGCCGCGCTTCTGGATCTCGACGACATTCATCGGCGGATCGGAGAACACCTGCCCGACGCGCAACGTGTCCGGACGGCGGTAGACGGTGGCGGTATCGCCGGCCTGCAGCGCCTGACCTTCCCACATGCACACGGTGCGGCCGCCCAGCAGCAGCGCCTCCGACGGCTCGGTGGTTGCATAGACGAAGATCGCCCCCGACGCTTCGAAGATGCGCGGCAATTCGGCGCGCAGCTCCTCGCGCAGCTTGTAATCGAGATTGGCCAGGGGCTCGTCGAGCAGCACGAGATCGGCGCCCTTCACCAGCGCGCGCGCGATCGCGGTGCGCTGCTGCTGGCCGCCGGAGAGCTGCAGCGGGGTGCGCTTCAGATAGGGCTCGAGCCGCAGCAGCCTGGCGGCCTCGGCCACGCGCTTCTCGATCTCCTCGCGCGGCTTGCCCTGCACCCGCAGCGGCGAGGCGATATTCTCATACACCGTGAGCGAGGGATAGTTGATGAACTGCTGATAGACCATCGCGACCGATCGCTGCCGCACGTCGGCGCCGGTGACGTCCTTGCCGTCGACCAGCACGCGGCCGGTGGTCGGCTTGTCGAGCCCGGCGAGCAAACGCATGATCGAAGTCTTGCCGGACAGAGTCGGGCCGAGCAGCACGCTCAGCGTGCCGCGCTCCAGGGTCAGCGAAACGTCTCGAATGGTCGTGACGCCGTCGACGACCCGGGAGACGTGATCGAGCGTGACGCTCATGCGCGTCCCCCGGCTTCACGCGCCGTCACGGCAGCGCGCTCGCGGTGGGCTGTGATCCACGCATCGAGCGCTGCGATCTCAGCCGCCGACATTCGCAACCCCAGCTTCGATCGCCGCCACACAATGTCCTCGGCCGTCAACGCCCACTCATTCGTCATCAGGTACCTGACTTCGCGCTCCGTCAAGGTGCCACCGAAGTCCTGGCCGAGATCGGCCAAAGATGTCGCACCCGCGAGCACGGTCTGGGCCCGCGTACCATAGGCATGCGCGATGCGCTTCGCATGTGCATCCGACAGGAACGGATAGGTCTTGCCGAGATCGGCGACCAACGTGGCAACGGCCTGCACCTGCATGTCGCCGCCGGGCAGCGCGGCCTTGCCGGTCCAGCCTTCGTCCGCCTTCGCGCCCTTCAGATACGGCGCCAGGCGCTCCAGCGCCTCCTCCGACAGTCGCCGGTAGGTGGTGATCTTGCCACCATAGATCGAGAGCAGCGGCAGGCCGCCGGGCGTATCGAGCTCGAACACGTAGTCGCGCGTCGCCGCCTTGGCCTCGCTGGCGCCGTCGTCATACAGCGGGCGCACGCCGGAATAGCTCCACACCACGTCAGCCGGCGTCACTGGCTTGGCGATGTACTCGCCGAGCGCGGCGCAGAGATAGGCGATTTCCTCGTCGGTCGCCTTCACCTTGGCCGGATCGCCCTGATAGTCGCGATCGGTGGTGCCGATCAGCGTGAAATCCTGCTGGTAGGGAATCGCGAAGATGATGCGGCCGTCGGCATTCTGGAAGATGTAGGCGCGGTCGTGATCATAGAGCTTGCGCACCACGATATGCGAGCCCTGCACCAGGCGCACTTTCGCTTTTGCATTGACACCGGCGCCGGTCGAAAGCACCTGCTCCACCCACGGGCCGGCGGCATTGACCAGCGCACGCGCCTTGATGGTCTCGCGCTCGCCGGTCTGGGTGTTCTCGGTGGTGACAAGCCAGTTGCTGCCGTCCTGCCGGATCGCGGTCGCCCGCGTCCGCGTGCGGATGACGGCCCCGCGGTCGGCAGCATCGCGCGCGGTCAGCACGACCAGACGCGCATCGTCGACAAAGCAGTCGGAATATTCGAAACCGGTGGAATAGCGTCCGGCGATCAGCGGACGGCCGACCTCATCGCTGCGCAGATTCACCGAGCGTGTCGGCGGCAGCAGCTTGCGGCCGCCGAGATGGTCGTAGAGGAACAGGCCGAGCCGCAGCAGCCAGGCCGGGCGCAGGCCGGAATGATGCGGCAGCACGAAACGCAGCGGGCGGATGATGTGGGGCGCGATCTGCCAGAGAATCTCGCGCTCGATCAGCGCCTCACGCACCAGGCGGAATTCGTAATATTCGAGATAGCGCAAGCCGCCATGCACGAGCTTGGTTGACCAGGACGAGGTTCCGCTCGCCAGATCGTTCATCTCACACAGAAAAACGGAATTTCCGCGTCCGGCCGCATCGCGCGCGATGCCGCAGCCATTCACGCCGCCTCCGACAATGGCGAGGTCGTAGATCCGCTCCAACAGACGCATCCCCCGTCAATCGCCTTGACCGCGGCGATTTCACTTTCGCTTTCGAGTTAAACACAAACGAAAGTGAAAGCAAATCGAAAAACGCATATTGGGCCGCGATTGGGCATAACGTGCCCAATCTCGGCCCAAACAGCCTGTGGAATCAGCGCGGGGGGTCAGGCGCGGCGGAGTGCCGCCGGGTTGGCTGTTTCGGCCGCCTCTGCGGCCTCCTCCGCCTCGTCGGCCGGCATCGCCGAGACCACCTCGATGCCGCGGCTGTGGCAGAGGCTGGCGAGCCCATCGGGCAACGGACGGTCGGTGACGAAGGTCTGGATCTGGCTGAGATGGGCGATGCGCACCGGGGCACTGCGATGCAGTTTGGTGGAATCCGCCACCAGCATCACGCTGCGCGCATTGGCGATGATGGCCTGCGCCACCTGCACCTCGCGATAGTCGAAGTCGAGCAGCGCGCCCTCCTCATCGATCGCCGAGGCGCCGATGATCGCGTAGTCCACCTTGAACTGGCCGATCAGTTGCGTCGCCGTCGAGCCGACCACGCCGCCATCCGAACGCCGCACCGTGCCGCCGGCCACGATCACCTCGATGCGCGGATGCGGATAGAGCAGCATCGCGACATTCAGATTGTTGGTGATGACCAGCAGATCCTGATGCGAAGACAGCGCGCTCGCCACCTCCTCGGTGGTGGTGCCGATGTTGATGAAGAGCGACGAGCCGTTGGGAATGCGCGCAGCGGCAACCGTCCCGATCGCCTTCTTCTCGTCCGCCGCGACGAAGCGCCGCGCTTCATAAGCGAGGTTCTCCACCCCCGACGCGATAATGGCACCGCCGTGAATGCGCGTCAGCGCGCGCTGCTCGCAGAGATCGTTGAGATCCTTGCGAATCGTCTGCGCCGAGACTTCGAAACGGCGCGCCAGATCTTCCACCATGACGCGACCGGAGGCGCGCGCGATGTTGAGAATGTCAGTCTGGCGCTGGGAGAGAACGGCCATGGCAAGCTTTCAGGACAAGCTGCACCATGGTGATGCTGATCGAGTCAAGGGTCAATCGGCGAGGCGTTCAAGCGCACTGCAGCAATGACGGCTTGACGCATGTGCAACGCGGCATTCCCTACGGGTCGTCAGCGGAAGATTGACGCGCCCGTCATGCGACAGGTCAGGCGGCCGCACTCAACTCGCCGCTGACGAGACGAATCGCGGCGCGCTCGGCCTCGCGCGCGTTGCGAAACACCTGGCCCTCGAGCGCATTGAAACGGTGCGACGCCGCAAAGAAACGGAAGCCGCCGCGATCCCGCACGACGATCCCTGCCGCCTGGGAGCTGACCTCGATGATATAGGTGTCGGACATTGCGAAATCCCGTCGTTCATTCCGGGGCTTATAACGGAGCCCGACCAGGAATGTTCCTGCGATGCTCCATAGCTGCGGTCCATGACGCGGAATTCAACAGGCGATTCTGTCGATCCTATGTTTGATCGACGCCCGGTTCGTGACAACGACTGTTGACTGGACGATCTCGCAACGCACCCGGCCGCAACAGCGGCTGCTGCTTCGGTCAATTGGCCGCACGCCGCGATGATGATCTTTTCGGAAAGCTGGTTTCCACTTTCCGGATCATGTCTAAGCCGACGTCGTCGCGCCGTCGCGCTTGACCGGTTGCGGCCGGCCGTCATCATCGATCGAGACATAGGTGAAATTGCCGTCGGTCACCAGGATCGGCTGCTCCTCCCTGCGGCGCAGAACCCAGGCCTCCAGGCGCACCGTCAGCGAGGTGCGCCCGACGCGTACCAGATGCGCATAGACCGAGACGAGGTCGCCGACATAGACCGCCTTGCGAAAGTTCATCGCCTCGATCGCGACGGTGACGGTGCGAGACTTCGCGATCTTGGCAGCGAACACGCCGCCGCCCACGTCCATCTGGCTGAGCAGCCAGCCGCCGAAAATGTCGCCATTGGCGTTGGTGTCGGCCGGCATCGCCAAGGTGCGGATGCAGAGATCGCCGCGCGGCTCGGTCGGCGCTGACAGCGCGGCATGGACAGTCGCTTCGGTCACGTCAGGTGGTCTCCAGTTCAGGGCTCTCGCATATGATGATCATAGCTTGAGTTCGGCTCCCTTCACATCGTCATGGCCGGGCTCCGTCCCGGCCATCCACGCCGTTCGGCATCCTGGGAAAGACGTGAATGCCCGGGCCTTCGCCGCGCCGAAGCGGCTTCGGCCGCGCAGGCGGGACGGAGCCCGGACATGGCAATGGGGAGGCAGCCTGGCGAAAAACTCAGATTGGTCATATGCGATAGCCCTGAGTTCAACCGGGGGGCAGCGCGCGCCGAAGACGGCGTCAGTCCGGCCGGATCATCTCGAACATGTCCTCGGCCTTGATCTCGAAATAATCGCCGCGACGGCCGGCGCGGACGATCGGATGTGCGAGCGCTGTCTGGTAGACGCCATCCTTGATCAGGGATTTGTCGATGTGCACGCCGACGACTTCGCCGAACGTCATCCAGGCTTCGGTCTTGGCGCCGTCCGCCCCCTGCAGCTGAAGGATCTGCGTCACCTTGCACTCGAAGGCGACCGGACTCTCGCCGACGCGCGGCACATTGACGAATTTGCACGGCAGCGGCGTGACACCGGCCAGCTTGAACTCGTCGACATCGCGCGCAACATGGGCCGCCGTCGCATTCATCTGGGTCGCGAGATCGCGCGTCACCAGGTTCCAGACGAACTCGCCGGTGTCCCGGATATTGGCGGCCGAGTCCTTCATGTTGGTCGACGAAAAGCCGATGATCGGCGGCGTGTAGTTGAAGGCGTTGAAGAAGCTGTAAGGCGCGAGATTGACGTGACCGTCCGGATCGCGCGAGGAGATCCAACCGATCGGGCGAGGTGCGATGATGGCGTTGAAGGGATCGTGCCTGAGGCCGTGGCCGTTCTTCGGTTCGTAGAAATGCAGGTCCCGTTCGGTCACGCGGCCGTCCCTTCCGTCATCGCGAGGAGCGCAAGCGACGAAGCGGTCCAGGATGCGAACACCATCCTGAATGGCCTCGTATCGCTCGCAATGACGCAGAACTTAGCTTGCGGCGCCCTTCGAACCAAGCCCTGCCAGCACGAAATCGATCATCTCGTCGACCGTCGGACCCGGCTTTGTCGCACATTGCGCAATCATCTGGGGATGAAAGAAGCGCATCATGGCCGTCGTTGCACATTCTGCCGCCAGTTCCAGTTCGCGGACCGCGAACTCGCCCGATGCGGCGCCCTGCCCGATCACCCGGCCGATGATCTCGGTGATCAGCTGCATATGTGCCTCGCAGACCTCCCAGCTCTGCTCCATGGCTACCGTGACCATCTCGTGCAGCTTGGAGTCGCCGACATAGCGCTCGGTATTCATGCGATGGATGGTGCCGAGCATCTCGCGCAGCCGAGGTGCGGCCGGGCCGGGCCGATCGGCGATCACGAGCGCCGCCGCTTCGACCTGGCCCATCAGCGTGCGCGCGACAGCCTCATGAATGGCCTTCTTGGAGTCGAAGAAGCGGTAGACGTTCGCCGGGCTCATGCGAAGCTCCTTGGCGATGTCGGCGACAGTGGTCTTCTGATAGCCGATCTGCCGAAACAGGCGTTCGGCCACGACGAGGATGCGTTCGCGCGTATCGGGCTCGATATGGTCGGAAACCAGCGTCATCATGCTCGCGATCTTGTCGGTCCTTACTCAGCCGCCTGGGCGATAGGAAGCTCCGGTGCCGGTTCATCAACGTGCTGCGCCGCAGAATGATCCCGCGCCCCCGCCCCGCGCTCATCGAGGCTCTTCCGGAACCATAGGGCATAGAGGCCCGGCAAGTACAGCAGCGTGAGGAAGGTTGCAACAAACAAGCCGCCCATGATGGTGATCGCCATCGGCCCCCAAAACGCGGAACGCGACAGCGGGATCATCGCAAGGATCGCGGCCAGCGCGGTCAGCACCACCGGACGCGCACGCCGCACCGTGGCCTCGATGATCGCCTCGCGCCGGGTCAGGCCCGAGGCCACGTCGGTTTCGATCTGGTCGACCAGGATCACGGTGTTGCGCATGATCATGCCGGCCAGCGCGATCAGCCCGAGCAGCGCCACGAAACCGAAAGGCGCATTGGCGACGTTGAGCCCAAACGATGCGCCGATGATGCCGAGCGGTGCCGTCAGGAACACCAGCACCAGGCGCGAAAAGCTCTGCAGCTGGATCATCAGCAGGGTCAGCATGACGATGACCATCAGCGGAAACAGCACGAAGATCGACGCATTGCCCTTGGCCGACTCCTCGATCGCGCCGCCCATCTCGATGCGGTAGGCCGGATCGAGGTGACTACGAATGTCGGCGAGCTTCGGCCAGATCTGGTTGGTGACGTCGGGCGCCTGCACGCCGTCGGCGACGTCGGACCGCACCGTGATCGCCATGTCGCGGTTGCGCCGCCGCAGGATCGGCTCCTCATGCGAATATTCGATCTTGGCGATCTGCTGCAGCGGCACGGCGACGCCGTTGCGCGAGGTGATGGTGAGGTCGCCGACGCCCGCGAGATCGAGCCGTTCGGACGGCACGGCCCGCGCGATCACGCCGACCTTCTCGATGCCGTCACGAATGGTAGTCACCTGCACGCCTGAGATCAGCATCGCCAGCGACTGCGACACGTCCTGCGGCGTCAGGCCGATCGCGCGGGCGCGATCCTGGTCGACGACCAGCTTCAAATAGGGCGACTGCTCGTTCCAGTCGAACTGCGGGTCCCGCACATTGGCATTCTGGCGCATGACATCGCGCACCTGATAGGCGATCTCGCGAACCTTGGCGGTGTCAGGGCCGATCACCCGGAACTGCACGGGGAAGCCGACGGGCGGACCGAAATTGAAGCGATCGACGCGCACCCTCGCCTCGTTGATCTCGCCATTGGCAGCGGCGGCCTCGATTCTGGCCTTGATCCGCTCGCGCGCCGCGACGTCCTTGGCGACGATCACGATCTCGGCAAAAGCCTCGTTCGGCAGTTGCGGATTGAGGCCAAGCCAGAAGCGCGGCGAGCCCTGGCCGACATAGGAGGTGAAGGTCTCGATGTCCTTATCGTCCTTCAAGAACCCCTCGGCCTTGCGCGCGGCCTTCTCGGTGACGTTGAAGGCGGTGCCCTCCGGCAGCCGCAACTGCAGGAACAGCTCGGGCCGCTCCGACAGCGGGAAGAACTGCTGCTGGACGTGGCCGAAGGCGACGATCGAGGCCACGAACACGCCGACCGTCGCGGCCACGGTGGTGATGCGATGCGCGACACACCAGCTCACGACGGCGCGCAGACCGCGATACATCCGGGTATCATAGACCGCATTCTCATCGTGACCGTGATGGGCCTTCATGTCCGGCAACAGCTTCACGCCGATATAGGGTGTGAAGATGACAGCGACAAACCAGGACGCCACCAGCGAGATGGCGACGATCCAGAAGATGGTTCCCGTGTATTCGCCGACCGCAGAACTGGCGAAGCCGATCGGCAGGAAGCCGGCGGCGGTGACCAGCGTTCCCGTGAGCATCGGGAAGGCCGTGGATTCCCAGGCGAACGATGCGGCGCGGACGCGGTCCCAGCCCTGCTCCATCTTCACCACCATCATCTCGACCGCGATGATCGCGTCGTCCACCAGGAGGCCGAGGGCGATGATCAGCGCGCCGAGAGAGATGCGGTGCAGATCCAGTCCCATTGCACTCATCACGATGAAGACGATGCCGAGCACCAGCGGCACCGACAGCGCCACCACGATGCCGGTGCGCCAGCCGAGCGCCAGGAACGAAACGAACAGCACGATGACCAGCGCCTCGACGAAGGAGTGCACGAATTCGCCGACCGCGGTCTCGACCACTTTCGGCTGGTCAGCGATCTGCTTCAGCTCGATACCCTGCGGCACCGCTTTCATGAAATCGTCGGACGCGGCGTGCACGTCCTTGCCAAGCTCGAGGATGTTGGCGCCCTTGGCGGTGACGATACCGAGGCCGAGCGCCGGCTTGCCCTCCTGATGCACCTTGTAGGTCGGCGGATCGACGAAGCCGTGGGTGACGGTGGCGATGTCGCCGAGCCGGAACACGCGGCCGTTGCTCTCGACCGGCGTCTCGGCCACCGCCTTGGCGCCGTCGAGCGCGCCGGTGACGCGCAGCGGCACGCGCTGCGACGAGGTCTCGACCGTGCCGGCCGATGTCACATTGTTCTGCTTGGCGAGGGAATCGAACAGCGCCTGCGGCGTGATCCCGAGCGTTGCCAGCTTGGCATGGCTGAACTCGACATAGATGCGCTCGTCCTGGGTGCCGTAGAGATTGACCTTGGTGACGCCGTCGACCTTCAACAGGCGCTGGCGCAGGCCTTCCGCGACCTTCTTCAGCTGAGCATAGTCCGCCCCGTCGCCGGTCATCATGAACAGGATGGAATCGACGTCGGAAAACTCGTCATTGACGAACGGCCCGAGCACCCCCGAAGGCAGCGAGGCCTGCACATCCGCGAGCTTCCTACGGACGAGGTAGAACAGGTAAGGCACCTCCTTCGGCGGCGTCGAGTCGCGGAAGGTGATCTGCATCGCGGCGAAGGCGGGCTTGGAATAGGTCTCCACCTTCTCGAAGTAAGGCAGCTCCTGCAGCTTCTTCTCGATGGGGTCCGCGACCTGGCTCTGCATTTCCGTCGCGGTGGCGCCGGGCCAAATCATCGAGACGTTGACGACCTTGACGGTAAAGGACGGATCCTCGGCGCGCCCGAGACGCTCATAGGAGATGAACCCGAACAGGCCGAGCGCCACGATCAGGAACAGCACCAGTGGCGGATGACTGACCGCCCAGGCCGACAGGTTGAAACGCTTCATGGCACGCTCCCGATGATCCGATATCGCTAGTCCAGTCCATTCTCAGTGATCGTCGTTGCGAGCGAAGCGAAGCAATCCAGGACTCTTTCCGCAGACGCAGTCTGGATTGCTTCGTCGCTTTGCTCCTCGCAATGACGACAGCGACTTCCTTCATTCCGGGGAGATGCGGAGCATCCACCCCGGAACGACAACCGGCTAGAACGTCAGCGCGGAGACGACGCGCACCTTCTGCGCGGGATCGATCTTCTGGACGCCGAGCGCGACCACCTTCTCGCCCTCCTCGACGCCCGACGTGACGAGCACGTCCTTGCTGTCATAGGCTTTCACCTTGACCGGCTTCAGCGTGACCTCGCCCTTGTCGTTGACCACGTAGAGGGAGGGATCGCGGCCGTCGCTGAACAGCGCCGAGAGGGGCAGCCGCGCCACGCGCGTGGTGGCCGGATCAGACAGCGTGAGCGTCGCGGTCATGCCGAGCGAGACATTATCCGTTGCTTCCGGCAGCGAGAATTTGGCGAGATAGGTGCGCGTCGCGGGATCGGCAGCCGGAGCGATCTCGCGCAGCCGCGCCGTGTAGGTCTTGCCCGCCTCAGACCACAGCGACGCGGTCGCGACCCCGTTCTTGGCGCGATCGAGCAGGGTCTCCGGGATGGCGACGACGGCTTCCTTCTCGGCGAAGCGCGCGACCCGTATGGCCGCCTGACCGGCGGCGACCACCATGCCGGGTTCGATCATGCTGGCGGTGACCACGCCGCGCGCATCGGCGACCAGCGTGGCATAGGACAGCGAATTGCGGGTCAATTCGACCGAGCGCTCGGCCCGGTTCAGCCGCGCGCGCGCCTCGTCGGCGGACGCCTTGGCCTGATCCATCTGTGCATCCGTGGTCCAACCCTTGACGCGCAGCTCCTTGGCGCGGGTCTCGGCAGCGGAAGCCTGTGCCAGCACGCCGGTGGCGGCCCGGAATTCGGCCTCGGCCTGCTCGGCCTGCAGCTTGAGATCAACTTCGTCGAGCGTGGCCAGGGGCTGGCCGATCTCCACGGTCTGCCCCACCTCGACCAGGCGCTTGGCGACCTTGCCGGCCACGCGGAAGCCGATATCGGCCTCGATCCGCGGCCGGATGGTGCCAACGAAGCTGCGCTCCGGTGTTTCGGCCTCGTAATGCACGGACGCGACCAGAACCGGCCGGATGGGTTCGGCCTTCTGAGCGACGGTTTCGTTGCAGCCGGCGAGCGAGACCGCCATCGCGGCCAGCGCCACGCCGCTCAACAGCTTGGAAAAGCTAGAGAAAACCTCACGAACGAGCATCGCATACCCCTTGCTGCTATTGCGAAGGAGTGTCGATTATCGAGTGACGATTGTCAATAATCGTCATCAATCATGACTTCGTGAATGTTAAGACATGTTGCCGCAGTTGCTCATTCGTTGCGCAGATGGTCATGAGAGAGCCGGCCGCAACGGCGGCCGGCTCACAACACGCAATGGTTGGCCTGATCCACAGCCCGGCCGGCGGCCCTGCCAGGGGGCAGCCTCGGGGCTCGCTCACTCCGCCGGGGCCTGACCGGCGAATTCGACCTTGCTCTCGTGACGGCCGAAGAACACCAGCAGCCCGGCGATCAGCGGCAGCACCGACAACGCGAGCAGCCCGTGCGTCGTCGAGCCGGTCGTGTCCTTGATCCAGCCGACCAGATAGGGGCCGCCGAAACCGGCAAGATTGCCGATCGAGTTGATCAGCGCGATGGCGCCGGCCGCGGCGGTGCCCGACAGCCATGCCGTCGGCAAGGTCCAGAACACGCCGAACACGCAGAACACGCCGATTGCCGCCACGGTCAGCGCGACCATGGTCAACGTCGGATCGCCGATCATGCTGGATGCGGCCAGCGCCACCGCGATCAGGATCAGCGGCGCGCCGACATGGACCACGCGCTCGCGCGTCGCATCCGAATGCCGCGCCCACAGGATCATCGCAACGGTGCCGAACGCATAAGGAATCGCGGTCACGAATCCGGTCTGCACATTGGTCAGGCCAAACGCCTTGACGATCTGCGGCAGCCAGAACTGCATGCCATAGAGCGCGCCGACGAAGCCGAAATAGATCAGGCTGAGCACGATGACCTTGGGCGACGACAGCGCCTCGCCCAGCGTCATGTGTCCCGCCGCCTGCTTCGCTGCAGTCTCGGCCTCGATGCGCGTGGCGAGCCAGGCCTTCTGCTCCGCCGACAGCCAGTTCGCATGCTCCGGCCGGTCGGTCAGATAGAACCAGGTGACGACGCCGAGCAGGATCGACGGAAGGCCCTCGATGATGAACAGCCACTGCCAGCCCTGCAGCCCCAGCAGGCCGTGCATGCCGAGCAGCAGGCCCGAGACGGGCGCGCCGATCACCGTCGAGACAGGAACGGCGACGGCGAAGGCGGCGAGAAAGCGCGCGCGATACTGCGCCGGGTACCAGTAGGTGAGATAGAGGATGATGCCTGGAAAGAAGCCCGCCTCCGCGACGCCGAGCAGGAAGCGCAGCGCATAGAAGCTCCACGGGCCCGAGACCAGCGCCATCAGCGCCGAGATGATGCCCCAGGTCACCATGATGCGCGCGATCCAGCGGCTCGCGCCGAACTTCTCCAGGGCCAGATTGCTCGGCACCTCGAAGATGAAATAGCCGATGAAGAAGATGCCGGCGCCCCAGGCGAACACCAGCGGCGAGAATTTCAGCTCGGCATTCATGGTCAGCGCGGCGAAGCCGAGATTGACGCGGTCGAGATAGGAGAAGAAATAAGCGAGCACCAGGAACGGAATGAGCCGCCAGGAGATGGCGCGGATGGTCGAGCTCTCGATATCGGAACGGCCCGGCGCGGCCGGCGTGCTGGCGGACAAACTCATCGATCTCCTCCCCGGAGCATTGCAGGATTTCGTAGTTGAGGGGCGGTGTTGAGCATCGGTCGTGGCAAGTCAATCGGAAAACCCGATCTCCCACAGTTCGAGGGCGCATTCCCGGGGCGCGGCGCACGCATGACGCTGGCATCGGCCGGGATCGCCGCTGACACGCGCCGCCGCGCCGCTGCTCGGTCGGATCTTCTCGCTCCGGAACATCGTGGCCTATGCGATCGGCATCGTCCTCGGCCTTCTGGTCGACCGGATCGCAATGCGGCGGGCCTCGGCATCGGCCTGCCGACGGCAGGCCGGCGATCTCACATCATGAGATATCCCATCATGAGAGGGCTCAGCTCGGCGCTGTGCCGACGCGGCTGAAAAAGGCGTCGAGCTGTTCTGCCAGAACGGCCGGCTGCTCTTCCGGGATGTAGTGGCCGCATGCGGCGATGGTGATGCCTTCGACATGCTGGGCGAACTCCCGGAGCGGCGCCGCCATGTCCACGATCGATCCCTGGTCGGAGCCGACCGCCAGCATGGGCGGCTTGAGTCTGCCCCTGGCGCTGAGCTCCCGGTTCTGGCTCGCCGACAGCGCCGCCGAACGATAATAGGCCAGCCCGGCCCGCAAGCCGCCGGCCTTGGTCAGCACGCGGCTGTACTCATCGAGGTCGCTCTCCAGGAAAGTCTCGGGATTGGCGGACTTTCGCCGCAGGAACCAGCCGAGATAGTCGCGTTCGCGCCCCTGAATCAGAAACTCCGGAAGGTCCGCGAGGACGTGGAACGCAAAGTGCCAGGTCCGCCACGCGCGGTCCGGCGCGAAGGGCAATGCATCGGGCAAGGTGACGCCAGGAATTCCGGCATCGAGGAGCGCCAGGCTGCGCAGCTCGGCCTCGAACAGCGCCGCATAGGGATAGGCCACCCACGCGCCGATGTCGTGCGCCGCAAGATGATAGCGGGTGGCGCCGAGCCGTTGCAGCAATCGGTGCACGGCCGTGGCCAGGGTCTTGGTGTCGTAGCCATCGGCCGGCCGATCCGAGTCGCCCTGCCCTGGCAGATCGACCGCGATGACCCGATAGCGCGGCGCGAGCAGCGGCATGACCTTCCGCCAGGCGAACCAGCTCTCCGGAAAGCCGGCGAGCAGCACCACGATCTCGCCCTCCGGCAGGCCACCGCTGACATAATGCAGCCGGGTCCCGTCGATGGTCTCGAACCGGTGCGCGAAGCCTGGCAGCGACGCCTCCGCCCGCGCCAGCGGCTCCGCCGCGACGATGCGCGACGCGCCGGCTTGGGCGGTCCCATTCGACTGATGATGCATGAGGCCTCTCCTTAAATGTAGAACAATCGTTTCCTATTTAGCCGCAGGATTATCCGAGCAAGGCGTCGGCCTGGCTCGCGACGGCCAGCATCTCGCGCTTCGTACGCCCGGTCTTGCCGACCACGCGCAAGCCCTGGATCAGGCAGAACAGCGCGCCGGCGACGGCGTCTGGGTCCCGTCCAGTCCGGATCGATCCATCGGCCTGGCCGAGCCTGACGAGGTCGCACAACGCGGTCTCGACCCGGCGCAGCGCGGCGCGGACCTTGACCGCGATCTCCGCGTCCAGGCTGGCGAGTTCGGCGGCGCTGGTGACGACCAGGCAACCGCGCCGGCCTTCGCTGTCGCTGGCGGACTCCGCGTAGAACTGCAGCAGGGCGCGCAGCTTGTCGCGCCCGCTCTGCTCCGCATCGAGCCGCTCGCGCAATTGCCGGTCGCGCCGTGCGATGTAGTAATCCAAGGTCGCAACGAAGATCGCGCGCTTGTCCTCGAATGCCTTGTAGAGGCTTCCTGTCGCAAGCTTCATGGCGGCGCGCAGTTCGGCCAGCGACGCCGCGTGGTAGCCGCGCTCGCTGAACACCACCAGCGCCCTGCTCAAGGCCGTGTCCATGTCGAACTCACGCGGCCGGCCAGGCCCGCGGCGCGCGACGGAATTGCTCGGTGACTTCGTCATGCTCCCATATTAGGAAACAATCATTCCCAAATCAAGGGAGAGGCATGTGCGCTGCTTTCCCCCTCAATCTCCAAGCTGGAACTTCTGGAACCGGTGCAGTTCATCCTCGATGCGCCGCTTCAGATCCTTGCGTCCGGCGCCCCGCGCGGATTTACCCCCGCCGACCCAGCTCCATTGCTGCATCAACAGCCTGCCGTTCTGCCGGTCGGTCTTGAGGTCCAGCGCCGCGACGATCTCCTCGCCGACCAGCACCGGCAGCGCGAAATAGCCGAACAGCCGCCTGTCCTTCGGGACGTAGGCCTCGAAGCGGTGATCGTAGCCGAAGATCGCCTGCGTCCGCTTGCGCTGGATGATAAGCGGGTCGAACGGCGAGAGGATGTGGACCCGCTCCGGCGAGATCTCGATCACCTCCGCCAAGGCGCCCGGCGTGGCCCAGTGTTCCTGCCTGCCGGCGCCCTCCAGCGCGACCGGCACCAGTTCGCCGCGCCGCACCCGGCCGTCGATCACGCGCCGCACGTCGCTTTTGCGCGCGGCATTGAGGTGGCACAATGAGTCGAGGCTGACGACGCCCTGCGCGCGCAAACCGCGGTCGAGCAGATAGGTGGCGATCTCGCGCTCGCTCGCGCCCTTCGGCAACCGCTCCCAGCCGAAATGCCGGGTCGTCAGGTCATAGGTCTTGAGCATGCCGTCGCGGCCCGACACGGTCAGCACGCCTTCGTAGAAACCGAGCTGCAGCGCCCGCTTCGACGGCTTGCGGCTGGCCCAGGCGTGGTCCTTCTCCCGCAGCACGTCATCGTCGATGTCGCGGATGGTCAGCGCCCCACCCTGCCGCACCAGGCGCATCACCTTGCGCGTATCCTCGGGCTTCACCGTCTTGAACCAGCCATGCCCCTCGCGGCGATAACGCCGCATCGCCGGCACGAAATAGCGGAAATCCTGCACCGGAACATAGGACAACGCATGCGTCCAATATTCGAACACGGTCTTGTCCGCGCTCTGGGCCTGGCGTAGCTCGGCGCGGCGATAGGCGGGAATCCGGCTGAACAGGATATGGTGATGGCAGCGTTCGATCACGTTGATCGTGTCGATCTGCACATAGCCGAGATGGGCGACCGCGGCCGCCACGGCCGCGGGGCCGGCGCCAAACGGCGCCTCGGCATCGAGGCGCTGGGCGCGCAGCCAGAGTCGGCGCGCTGCGGTGGCGGACAGTTGATGGTGGGAGGAAGGCGCGGGCATGACGACGAGATCGTGCGAGATTCGGCAGCGTCCGCGCAACATCCATTCCGTCCGCCCGATCCGCCTGGCCCCTACGGCTTGGGCTTGTCCGGAATGCTGCCGGTGGCGATCTCGGCTCGGCAATTGGCCCGCCCCGGATCGGGCGCACGACATTTGTACATGCGGCCGGTGAGCCGGTCGACCAGCCAGGCTGTGTCCTCGGACGGGCTTTCCAGCCCGATATAGCGATTGCCGACGGCCGAGATCAGGGTCGACAACAAGATGGCGGCGGCGATGATGCCGGCGCCGATCAGGGTCGACATGGAACCGGTGGAGCCGGCGTGGTCCTGGCCGCTCGGCCGATGGGATTGATAGTCGCGCCTCTGGGATGAGTTGAACACGGCTTTGCTTTGCTTTTCTGTTGCGTTTCTTGTTTCAATGCTTGTTGCCGACCTCGCTTTCCATGGTTTGCGATTTTTTTCCGGCGGTGGATATCCGGTAGAACCGCATCTTGCCGATTTGTTGTTCGTGGACCGGCCCCGGCCCGATGGCTTTGCGACAAACTTGCAAGCCCGGCAGCCCGGCTACAGCCGTGAGGCCGGCCGGCGGGTGACATCAATCACATTCGAAACTTTGAACCGATTCTATCGTCGCCCCATCCAATGCCCAGAGGGCACACCCGAGGATGACGACGATGACCGTATTTTTTGGACGTTTTGCCATGCGAGCGACGACGGTGGCTGCCGTGCTGGCCCTGGGCGCAGGTGCCGCTCTCGCCGGCGAAGCCGTGTCCGCCGATCAGATCCTGAACGCGTTGAAGCCGAAACCCGCCACCCGCGGCCTGTCTGTCGGGCCGCAGGCCGCCCCGCAAATCGACGCGACCGCCCAGGCGAAGCAGTCGACCTTCATCGACAGCATGCGCAACCGCAAGACCCGGTCGCTGTCGCTCGGCGAGCGCGAGCAGCTGGCCGAGATCGCCGCGACCAAGCCGAAGATCGATCTTGAGATCCAGTTCGATTACAACTCGGCCGCGATCAGCAAGACCTCGATCCAGGCGGTGCAGGAACTCGGCAAGGCGCTGTCCGATCCGAACCTGAAGGGCTCGACCTTCATGGTGGCCGGCCACACCGACGGGATCGGCAGCGACGGCTTCAATCAGGATCTGTCGGAGCGCCGCGCCGACACCCTCAAGCGCTATCTGGTCGAGAAATTCGGCCTGGCCGGGCAGGACCTCGTGACCGTCGGCTACGGCAAGACCAAGCTGAAGGATGCCGCGAACCCCGCCGATCCGGTCAACCGTCGGGTCCAGGTCGTCAACATGGACACCAAAACCGCGGCGAAGTGAGAGCGCTCCGCCGCGTGGCGCTCCGCCTGCCGATGGTCCCCCGGCAGGCGGAGCGTATCGTTGGCGGTCAGATCCAGCTCTGGAACAGCATCAGTCGGCTGAAGCCCTGCATCGTGGTGCCGATGAAGGCGGCGCTGATCGGCAGCATCACCAGGAAGCCGATCGTCGCGACGGCGACATAGGCCCACATGGCCCAGCGCGGCAGGCGCGTCAGCGCATGGACCAGCGCAAGGCTCGTGAGCGTCGCCGACGGCAAGTAATAATACAGAAAGCTCAACGCCCGCGGCAGCAGCGCCCAAGGCAGATAGCAGCCGAGATAGAACGCCAGGATCAGGAACGCCGGCGCGCTGCGCGCCGCCACGACATCCCTGGCACAGACGGCGAGCGCCACGAGCGCCGGCCATAGCACCAGGGGATTGCCGAGCAGCACCACGGCCGCGATGTCGCTGTCGCCGGCCTTGTCGAACAAGAACCAGACCGGACGCATCAGCAAGGGCCAGGTCGGCCACGCACTCATGTAAGTATGACCTGCGATCGCTGTCGTGATACTGTCGGCGAAAATTCGTCGCTGCGCGTCGAAAATCCCTGGGATCGACATGCCGTGCAGCGGAACGAAGGTGGCGAGATAGCACAGCGCCGGGATCGCGACGAGGCAGAGGAGGATATGCCATCCCCTCAACTCCGGCCATTGCTCCGGCCGATACCAGTCGGTCGGCTGCGGGTCGCCGAACGCCGTCTGCCAATGCTGCAGCAGCTTGATCACGCCCACAATCCCGAGCACGGTCAGAAGCGGGAACAGCCCGCTCCATTTGCACGCGACGGCAACGCCGAACAGGGCGCCGGCCAGCGCAAACAGGAGCTGCGGCCGCCGCTGCCCGTAGGCGAACAGGAACGCCGCAATCCCCAGCAGGCTGAAGGCGAGCGCGCCGATATCGAGCATCGCGGCGCGCGCCTGGACGAACAGCATCTGGTTAACGAGGGCGAGCAGCGCGGCGGCGAGCGCCGCCGGCTGCGCCGCGAACAGGGCGAGACCGCACAGATAGATCGCGACGACGGCCAGGGCGCCGAGCACCGTCCCGGGATAGCGCCATGCGAAGGCATTGTCGCCGAAGGTCCTGATCGACAGCGCGATGAGCTCCTTGGCGAGCGGGGGATGCATCGGATTGAGCTGCGGGGCCGCCGGCGCAAGCCCGAGCATCTGCCGCGCCGCCGGCACGTAATGGACCTCGTCGAACACGAATTTCGACGGCGCGGCCACCCCGACCATCAGCAGCACATGCGTGATCGCGAAGATCAGCAAGGCCGTCAGCGCGCAACGTCGGACGGCCGGCACGCCCTCCGGCACAGCCTCGTCGGCGCCGTCGTCATCGTCCCGGCGCGCAGCAGGTGACTTCGTGTGCATGCGCGTAACCGCCCCAGCGCCTTGAACGAAGATGCCGCATCTTACAGCATTCCGTTCTCCTGTCTCGGGCCGGCGGCGCGATGCCCCCCTCGGAGCACTCGCATCTCCCCGGGGTTCCCAGGGAGCAGCCGCCTTGCGACGTCACGACAGCCGGTCGAGGGTCCCAGTCATGGCTGCGTCGGGCCCACGTTCGGGCCGTGGCGCCGCCAGCCTGGCGGCGCGCTCCCTCAAATATTCATGATCGACCCGCGCCCCGGTCTCCTTGACCCCCGTGCATCGACGGTCATATTGAATGACGCTCATCATTCAAATGCGACGCGATCGCCGGTCGCGCGGAGGTAGGATGAACGTCTCGACGCAGGCAACCCGCTTGGCGCCACGCCCTGCTCCGGCGGCTCTGCCTCCTTCCCCGCCGCGTCCGGACCCCACGCACCACAGGACAGCGACCGCGCGCGCGGCGCTGCTCTCCGGCCCGATCCTTCCAACGCTGTTCCGGCTGGCGCTGCCGACGATGTCGGTGCTGGTCGCGCAGACTGCGGTCAATATCGCCGAGGCCTATTATGTCGGCTTCCTCGGCACCGACGCCCTGGCCGGTGCGGCGCTCGTCTTTCCGATCTTCATGCTGATGACGATGATGTCCAATGGCGGCATCGGCAGCGGCGTCTCCTCGGCGGTGGCCCGCGCCATCGGGGCCGGGCGGGATGGCGATGCGGAGGCGATCGCCTTCCATGCCATCGTGGTTGCCGTGGTCGCCGGCGGCCTGTTCACGCTCGCCACCACCCTGCTCGGCCCGGCGCTGTATCGTGCCCTGGGCGGTCAAGCCGGCGCGCTGGAGGCGGCGTTGCGCTACTCCAACTATCTGTTCGCCGGCGCCATCCCGGTGTGGATCGTCAATCTGCAGGCGGCGGCGCTGCGCGGCGCGGGCAATGTGCGGGTGCCGGCGCTTGTCACTCTGGTCGGCGCCCTGGTCATGATTCCGGCGTCCCCGCTGCTGATCTTCGGTCTCGGACCGCTGCCGGGTCTCGGCATCGCCGGCGCCGGCATCGCCTTCGGGCTGTATTATTGCGGCGCCATGCTGGTCCTGCTGCGCTACATGGCCTCCGGCCGCTCCAGCCTGCATGTCCGTCTCGCCCCGCTGCGGGGCCGCCTGTTCGCCGACATTCTCAAGGTCGGGCTGCCGACGGCGCTCAACGCCGTGCTGGTCAATCTCACCGTGATCCTGGTGACCGCGCTGGCCGGCCGCTTCGGCACCTCGGAGCTCGCCGCCTACGGCATCGCCTCGCGGCTCGACTACATCATGATTCCAATCCTGTTCGGCCTGTGTACGGCGACCCTGACCATGGTCGGCATCAATGTCGGCGCCGGCCAGAGCGGGCGCGCCCGCCGCATTGCCGGACTCAGCGCCCTGACCGGCGCAATTCTGGTCGGAGCGATCGGCGCGATCGCGGCGGTGCATCCGCCGCTCTGGCTCGGGCTGTTCAGCCACGATGCCGACGTGCAGCGCGAGGGCGCGATCTATCTGCGCATTGTTGCGCCCGCTTACGCCGCGCTCGGCTTCGGCTTCGTGCTGTCCTTTGCCGGCCAGGGCGCCGGCCATGTGCTATGGCCGTTCGTGGCCTCCGCGCTGCGCATCCTGATCGCCGCCGGCGGCGGCTATGTTGCCACCACGATGATGGGCGGCAGCATGGCCTCGCTTGCAGCGATGGTGACGCTGTCACTCCTCGCCTATGCGCTGATCTGCAGTGTCGTCTTGTGGGCCGACCGGATCTGGCGCGCGGCCCGATAGCTCGCATCGATTGGCGAAGCCTATCGCTTTACAACTAATAAGCAGCAGAGCTGAACACCACCAAATACAAGTAATCGGCGCAAGCACTACTCGAGAGATGTGCCAACACCCAGCTCTCATCGAATCAAAAAACAGTCTGATAACCTTCGGCCGCCCCTCACTTGAATCGGGTTCCCTTTACGGAACCCGATTCAGCGCGCGGTAAGATCTTGCGCTCCTTTCTGCGGGAACGCGCTGGCACTGAGCCAGAGCCATCAGCAGGAGCGTCGCAATGGCTGCAAAGATCTGGCTCGCAACCTTTCGCAATCTCTGTCGCCGGTTCGGGTGGGCCAGCGACGGTCAGATCAGCATGATCTTCGCCATCGCCAGCATTCCGATCCTGGTGTCGGTTGGCGCCGCCGTGGATTTCGCGAAATCGAGCGACGTAAAGGCGCAGTTGCAGAAGTCGATCGACGCTGCTGTCCTGGCCGGCGTCGTCCGGCCGAACGACCAGCAGATCTCGACCGCGGCCGCCGTGTTCTCGGGCGCCTATCGCGGCCGGTTCGACACCGCCGCGACCGCCAGCTTCGCGTCCAACACCGACGGCTCGCTGACCGGAACGGCGACGACGTCGGTGAAGACGTCGTTCCTCAACGTGATGGGCACCTCGGCGCTCGGCGTGACCGCATCCGCCACCGCCAAGGCCGGAGCCCAGGCCCAGTCGTCGGTCTGCATCCTGCTGGTCAGCACCGTCAATGCGCAATCGCTGCTGGTGAACTCCGGGGCCCAGCTCAATGCGCCGTCTTGCGAGATCCACGTTCTGTCGACACAGAGCCCGGCCGCGATGTTCAACGCCACGCTCAACGCCAAGCGCATCTGCATCAAGGGCAGCAACATCACCAAGAATGGCGGTGTCAATCCGCCGGTCGAGACCGGCTGCGCAGCGATATCGGATCCCTTTGTCGGCAAGCTGCCCGCGGTCACGGTCGGATCATGCACCACCAACAACAAGGTCTTCGATCCTGGCGCGGTCACCCTCAATCCCGGCGTCTATTGCGGCGCGACTAATTTCAACGGCTCCGGCACGCTGACGCTCAATCCCGGCCTCTACATCATCAAAGGCGGCGCGATGACCTTCAACTCGGGCTGGACGGTGACCGGCAGCGGCGTCACCTTCTACCTCGTGGATCAGAACGCAACCCTCACCTTCAACGGCAATGTGAACGCCACGCTCGCCGCGCCGTCCACAGGCACCTATGCCAACATCCTGATGTTCGAGCCCAACGGTCTCTCGACCTCGCAGCTTCCGATCAACGGGACCAGCAGTTCGTCCTACACCGGCCTGATCTACCTGCCGAGCCGCAACGTCACCATCAATTCGGTGTCGACCATGAGCAGCAACAGCGTGACCATGGTGTTCAACACACTGATCCTCAACCAGACCAATTGGAGCATCGCGCCGGGCGCGCTATCGATGTCGGTGGCCAGCGGTCCCGCCGGCACGGCGTATCTGTCGAGGTAGTTGCGCTCCTCATGATGGTCTGAGCCACCGCCACCCAGCACTGCTGCGCTTCATCACGGGGATTGTGCGTCGGCGACTGCCGCCCGACGCGAGCAGAACTCCGGTTTACAAAGCCGCCATAACCGGCTTGCGCGTCTGTGCGCGCAATGGGGCATCGACAAAAGGGGCGGAGAGCGCTCGCCTTCATTTCAATTGTACGCCCGTTTCGGCAACCCGGGCGTGCGGCTCACGCCTTCGTCACCGCTCCTCCCTTGACACGCCCAGTCTTTTCAGATGATGTTATGTTATAACATAACACATGAGGCCGCATGCCCGCTCGCCGGCACCGCCCCCTCCCGTTGAAGAGGCTGTTCGATCTCGATGCCCAAACTCCCCGTCACAGTCTTGTCCGGCTTCCTTGGGGCTGGGAAGACTACTTTGCTCAACCACATCCTGAACAACCGCCAGGGTCTGAAAGTGGCGGTGATCGTCAACGACATGAGCGAGGTGAACATCGATGCGGACCTCGTTCGCGATGGCGGTGCCAATCTTTCGCGGACGGATGAGCAGTTGGTCGAAATGACCAATGGCTGTATCTGCTGCACCCTGCGCGACGATCTGCTGAAGGAGGTTCGCGCGCTCGCCGAAAGCGGCCGGTTCGATTACCTCGTGATCGAATCGACCGGGATCTCCGAGCCGCTCCCGGTCGCCGCGACGTTCGACTTCCGCGACGAGCACGGCGCGAGCCTGTCGGACGTCGCACGCCTCGACACGATGGTGACGGTCGTGGACGCGGTGAATCTGCTGAAGGATTATTCCTCGTCGGATTTCCTCGCGCAGCGCGGCGAGGCACTGGATGGCGACCAGCGCGCGCTGGTCGATCTCCTGGTCGAGCAGATCGAGTTCGCCGACGTGGTCGTGCTGAACAAGGTCGACGACGCCAGCGAGGATCAACGCGAGGCGGCGCGCAAGATCATTCGCTCGCTCAATCCCGATGCCGATTTGATCGAGGCAAGCCATAGCTGCGTGCCGCTGGAGCGCGTGCTCGCCACCGGCCGTTTCGACTTCGCGCGCGCTCAGCAGCATCCGCTCTGGTATAATGAGCTCTACGGCTTTGCCGAGCACACGCCGGAGACGGAGACCTATGGCGTGACCAGCTTCGTCTATCGCGCCCGGCGTCCGTTCGTTCCGGTTCGGTTCGATCAGTTCCTGCGCGAGCAGTGGCCTGGGGTCATCCGCGCCAAGGGGCACTTCTGGCTGGCCACGCGGCCGCAATGGCTCGGCGAGATCAGCCAGGCCGGAGCCATCGTGCGCACCAGCGCGCTCGGCTTCTGGTGGGCGGCGGTGCCGCAGAAATTATGGCCGGAGGACCCCGCTTGGCGCGCACGCATGCTCGAGCGCTGGGACGACATCTACGGCGACCGCCGTCAGGAGATTGTCTTCATCGGCAGCAACATGGACGAGGCTGGGCTGCGTGCGCGCCTGGACGCCTGCCTGCTGGCCGGCAAGCCGGCGATGGATGTCGCCGCCTGGGCCAGATTGTCCGATCCGTTTCCCGTCTGGCGACGGGCCAATGAGGCAGCCTGATCACGGCAGAGGTCGAACGGTTCAGCTCACCCGCAAATTCACCTGCGAAGATCCAGAAACACGCGTGCAGTCGCCCCTGCTCCGCGTGTGAAGGAAGCGGTGCAGCCGCTTCCGGTCCGGCGGAGCCATCGCAAGATGGCTCCGCCACTTGCTCTTGCGATCAAGGCTTCTGCGACTCGGCCGGATCACGATGCACCGGGTCGATCCACAGCACGGTCTCAGGCTTTTCGACAGGCTCGATGTCGATATTGATCGCCACGGCCTCACCGTCGCTACGCACCAGCACGCATTCCAGCACCTCGTCGGGGCTGGCGTTGATCTCCTGGTGCGGCACGTAAGGCGGCACGAAGATGAAATCGCCAGGACCGGCTTCTGCCGTGAACTGCAGCTGCTCGCCCCAGCGCATCCGCGCTTTGCCTTTCACGACATAGATCACGCTTTCGAGATGTCCGTGATGATGCGCACCGGTCTTGGCATCCGGCCTGATCGTGACGGTGCCGGCCCACAGCTTCTGCGCCCCGACCCGCGCGAAATTGATCGCGGCCTTGCGGTCCATTCCCGGCGTCGACGGTACGTTGGAATCGAGCTGATTGCCGGGAATGACGCGCACGCCGTCGTGCTTCCAGCGCTCGTCGCCGTGATGGGAATGGCCGTGGGCGTGATCGTGAGAACCTGACATGTCTCTCTTCTTCTCGTCTCTCGTGTTTGCTCGTGTGCCGTGGAACCCGGCCATTCTAGTCCAACTCCCGCGCCGGCGCCATTCCGGTTCCCGGCCGAACCTTTTCGGATCGCCCGCGTTGGTCATGTGCAGTTCAAACAGACAACGGAGACAGATCATGGGTTCGACGACGGACAAGATCAAAGGCGCGACCAACGAGGCGATCGGCAAGGCCAAGCAGGGCATCGGCGAAGCCACCGGCTCGGAGCGTCTGCAGGGCGAAGGCGTCATTCAGGAAGTGAAGGGCAAGGGTCAGCAGGCGATGGGCGACGCCAAGCAGGCCACCAAGGACGCCGTGAACAGCGCCGCCGGCGCGGCCAACAAGAATCTCTGAACGAGATCGGCGCGGCGCGCCGATGATGGTCGATGATGAATCACAGAACCGGCCCCTCGCGGGGCCGGCTTTGCATTGTTGTGAGTTGATGTGCCGAAGCGGCAGAGACTGGGGTGTGTCATACGGCGCCCTCCCACCTCGTGGAAAAAGGCGCATCCATGAGTACCGTCATCGCAAGTGAAGCGACGCGATCCAGGGCCACGAGATCCAGGGCCACGCGATCCAAAGCGACCGGATCTAAGGCCACACGATCCAGAGCGATGCGGCTCCGGATCGTGTCGTTGTTGCCGCTGCTCCTCGCAATTGGCGCTCCGAGCCGCGGCGAGCGCGGACTTACTTCACACCCAGCAGCTCGACATCGAACAGCAGCGTCGCATTCGGCGGGATCACACCGCCGGCGCCGCGGGCGCCATAGCCAAGCTCGGGCGGAATGATCAGCGTGCGCTTGCCGCCAACCTTCATCGTGGCGACGCCCTCGTCCCACCCCGCGATCACGCGCTTCATGCCGATCGGAAACTCGAACGGCTCGTTGCGGTCCACCGACGAGTCGAATTTCTTGCCCTTCTGGCCGTTCTCATACAGCCAGCCCGTATAGTGCATCACGCAGGTCTGGCCGCGGGTCGGCGTTGCGCCGGTGCCTTCCTTGGTGTCGATGATCTGCAGTCCGGAGGGAGTCGTCATGGTCTTTCCTGTCGGTGTTGCGGGACGGGTCTGTGCCGAAGCTGCATGCGAGCCCAGCACCAGGCCAGCCGCTGCCATCAGCGCTACTCTTCGATCGATCGGACGCCGCATGCTTCAGACTGCCTCTGCTCGTTCACGGGGAGCCGCGGTTTAGCGCATGGCGAGGCCGGTGACCAGCCTGCCCAGCGCCTCCGCATCTCCCGATGCGGGATGCCGACCCCCGCGACCGATTTCTGAATTAAATAATTCTATTGCGCTTTTTCGGAAATCGCGCTTGTCTGCCCGCATCCCGCCTCACTGCGGAGGGGCGCATCGCGATCGTCACGACACGCGAGGCGGGGAGCGGCGGCCGCGAGCGATCGCAGCGCGTCTTCCGATGCGCGGACGAACGATTGCTTGCGGACGTGAAGTCGCAGCGTCCTGATACCCCGATGCTGGTATCACGCGCAGTGCGCGCGAGCGCATTGCCGCTATGGTGACCAACAAGCCCGGCGCACCAGGGAGACTGCGTATAAGCGTGAAGACCGCCGCGCAGGGAATGCCGGATGATCGGCTTTGCCTGTGGTACCTGCCGCCTGCATTCTTGTTCGCAGGCGGGCCATGGGTGAGGTCTTCACCCGGCATTCCCTGCGCCCTCTGCAATCTCGCGAGGGACGACCTGATGCAGACCTCGGGCATCCCTTGCCGCGAGACGTGAAGCCATGTCGATCGCTGTTTGAGCCGTGAACGCGCCCCCTACGCATCTGTCATCGTCGATGCGAGGAGCGCACCGACGAAGAAATCCAGAGCCACGGCCGTCGCTCTGGATCGCTTTCACTGCGCTCGCGACGACGAAGAGCCTCGCCTCAATACCCCAGCGCGCAGCCATCCTTGCGCGGGTCGGAGCCGCCGGTGAGCGTGCCCTTGTCCCAGTCGATCCAGATCGCCTGGCCACCACCGAGCGGCGAGACCACTTTGGAGGTCTTATGGCCGATCTTCTGCAGCCCTTCGACCACGTCGGCCGGCACGCCGTCCTCGAGCTGATAGACGCCCTCGTAGTGCAGACCCCTGGCCATATCGATCGCTTCCTGCACGTCGCAGCCATAGTCCAGGATGTTGGTCAGCACGTGGGTCTGGCCGACCGGCTGATACTGGCCGCCCATGACGCCGAACGACATCTGGGCGCGGCCGGCCTTGGTGGCAAGCGCCGGGATGATCGTGTGCAGCGGACGCTTGCCCGGCCCGATGCAGTTCGGATGGTCCGGCTGGATGCGGAAGCCGCCGGCGCGGTTCTGCAGCAGAACGCCGGTCTCGTTGGACACGATCGCCGAGCCGAACGAATGCGCGATCGAATTGATGAACGAGCAGACATTGCGGTCGCGGTCGACGACGGTGATATAGACCGTCTCCGGATTCATCGGCGGCGCGACGTTCGGCAGGTCGAGCAGCTTGTCGAGGCTGATCTGCGAAATGTACTCGTCCGCGAATTCCTTGGCGAGGATGCTCGCGACCTCGGTCGTCATATGCGCGGGGTCGCCGATGTGCTGCTCGCGCATCATGTAGGCGATGCGTGCAGCCTCGGCTTCGAGATGGAAGCGCTCGACGCTGAGCGGCGCGATCCGGGTCAGGTCGAAACGCGACAGGATGTTGAGCATCACCAGCATGGTGATGCCCGGGCCGTTGGGCGGGCACTGCCAGACGTCGTAATCCTTGTAGCTGGTGCCGATCGGCGCGGTCACCTCGGTCTGGTGGTTGGCGAAGTCCTCCAGCGTGTGCAGGCCGCCGATGCCGCGCAAGGTCTGCACCATGTCCTCGGCCACCGCGCCGGTGTAGAAGCCCTTTGGCCCCTCCTTGGCGATGATGCGCAGCGTCTGCGCCAGTTCCGGCTGGCGGATGACATCGCCGACCGCGGCGACCTTGCCATGCGGCAGAAAATAGCGGGCGGTGTTGGTGCCGTTCCTGAGCTTCTCGAACTGATTGTTCCAGTCGAAGGCGACGCGCGGCGCCACCACATAGCCGTCCTCCGCGGCGCGGATCGCAGGCTGCAGCAGACGATCAAGCCCGAGCCGGCCGTGGTCGCGCAGGATGCGGTCCCAGGCATCGATCGCACCGGGAACGGACACGGCATGGGCCGAGGTCAGCGGCACCGAATGGATCTTGCGCTCCAGGTACCAGTCCACCGTTGCGGCCATCGGTGCACGGCCGGAGCCGTTATAGGCCGTGATCCGGCCCTCCCCCTTGGGCTGTACCAAAGCGAAACAGTCGCCGCCGATTCCGGTCGACTGCGGTTCAATCACCCCGAGCAGCGCGCAGGCCGCGACCGCCGCGTCCGCCGCTGTGCCGCCGGCGCGCAGCACCTCGATGCCGGCCAGCGCGGCCTGCGGATGCGAGGTTGCGATCATGCCGTTCTGGGCGTGAACCGTGGACCTGCCAGGGAAATGGAAGCTTCTCATCGTGGCTCGCTGCGTGATCGGGTGGTGGCTGGAATGCCAGGGGGCTGGTCGGCTACATGGCATATTCCTTCCGGCCTCGGCAATGGCCGGGGATACCAGCTTTTCTATGATCAGGTCTGCTGCTAAACGGCCGCATGCCCTTGAGCGTCGCTGCCTTCTATCAATTCGTCGCGCTGCCGGATTTCCGTGACTTGCGCTCGCCGCTTCATGCCTTCTGCGCGGAACGTGCCATCAAGGGCAGCATCCTGCTCGCCGCAGAGGGCATCAACGGCACGGTGGCCGGGACCGACCAGGCGATCGCCGCGCTGGTGGACGAATTCCGCCACGGGCCGCTGTTTGCCGGCCGGCTGGACAATCTGGAGCTGAAATTCTCGTCGGCTGCGGCGATGCCCTTTCAGCGCCTGAAAGTGAGATTGAAGCGCGAGATCGTCACGCTGGGCGATCCCGCCGCTGATCCGACCCGGCAGGTCGGGACCTATGTCAGTCCCACCGATTGGAACGCGCTGATCACGGCGCCGGATACCGTCGTCCTCGACACCAGGAATGCATTCGAGGTCGCGCTCGGCACCTTCGACGGGGCGATCGATCCCGGGCTGCAGAGCTTCGGCCAGTTCAAGGATTTCGTGGCGCGCGCGCTCGATCCGGCCAAGCATAAGCGGATCGCGATGTTCTGCACCGGCGGCATCCGCTGCGAAAAGGCCAGCGCACTGCTGCTCGCACGGGGCTTCTCCGAGGTCTACCACCTGAAGGGCGGCATCCTCAGCTATCTCGAGGAGATCCCGGAAGCCGAGAGCCTTTGGCGTGGCGGCTGTTTCGTCTTCGACGATCGGGTCACGCTCGGTCACGGCCTGCGGGAGCAGGGCCATGCGATGCAGCAGAACGTCCCGGAGGACCCGCGATGAGCAGCTTCGAGCAGCCGGACCAGGAGTTCGGCGAGCGGATCGACCGCCTGGAGATGCGGCTGACGTTCCAGGACGACACGATCGAGACGCTCAACCAGACCATCACGGCGCAGTGGCGCGAGATCGACGCGCTGAAGCGGCAGATCGCCCTGCTCGTCGAGCGGCTCGAAGATGCGCAGACCAATGCCGAGGGGCCGCGCAACGAACGGCCGCCGCATTACTGACGGCGAAGCGACATCACGCCGGAACCGTCGCCGGCGTCTTGCCGGACGGCAGCTCGATGATCTCCCCGGCCATGACCACGCGGTCGCGGCCACCATCCTTGGCGGCGTAGAGGGCGCGGTCCGCCGCCTCGATCAGCGACGCCGGACCGGCCGAGCGTTCGAAGCCGGGACGGCACACCGCGCCGCCGATGCTCGCCGTCACGATACCCGGCCCATTGTGGTCGTGCGTGATGCGGGCCTCGTGCAGGGCCCGCCTGATGCGCTCGCCGAGCCGGGCGCATCCCGCAGCATCGGTGTTCGGCAGCAGAATCGCGAACTCCTCACCGCCATAGCGGGCTGCGAGATCCGAGCTGCGCTGCGCCTCGTCGGCAAGGATTCCGGCAACGGTGTGCAGGCACTCGTCACCCGCCGGATGGCCGTAGCTGTCGTTGAAGGCCTTGAAATGGTCGATGTCGATCATCAGCAATGCGAGCGAGGTCTTGTCGCGATACGCCCTGCCCCACTCCTCCAGCAGCCGCTCGTCGAAGCGGCGGCGATTGGCGAGGCCGGTCAGGCCATCCTCGATCGCAAGCGTCTCGAGCCGGCCCTGCAAGGCTTTCTGCTGCGTCACGTCGCGGGTAACCGCAACGAAGCCGTCGAGCGTCCCATCCGGCCGGCGGGTGGCGCGGATCGTGGCTTCGACCCAGATCTCGGACTTGTCCCGGCGCCGCATGCGATAGGTCGCGCGCGCCTCGTCGACGATGCCCTTCTTGATCTGATCGAGCATTTCCTGCAGCTGCGGACGATCCAGCGGATTCACGCCGGAGATCGCGCGCTTGCCGAGCAGCTGCGAGGGATGCCAGCCAAGAACGCGCATCGTGGAGGGCGAAACATAGCCGATGCATTCGTCCAACTCGATCCGAGTCACGATGTCGCTGGAGCCCTCGGCAAGCAGCCGGAAGTTCTCCTCCTTCGCGGCCAAGGCTGCGGCCAGACGCTGCCGCTGCAGCAACTGCTTGACGAGGAAGGCGCCGATCGCGACGACAAGGGCAACAAGACAGACCAGCACCCCGACCCGGATCAGCGCATCGCGTCTCCACACAGCAAGCACGTCGGCCTGCGTCCGTGTTGCAAGCACCAGGAACGGGTAACGTTGGGCATGCTGATAGGTCCCGATGCGATCGAGATCGTCGTCCGCCAGGCGAAAGCGCAAGACACCCGAGAGCGGGTGATAGGGAATGGTTTCCAGCATGGGACGTCCAAGCTCCTGCGGATTGGGGATCGAGTTATCCGCGAGAAGGGTGCCATCACGTGCCATCAGACTGATGGTGCCGCGGTGCCCGACATCGAACTGGCGATAGAACTGAGCGAAGTAAGCGACATCGATCGTCGCCGCCACGACACCGGCGAAACGGCCGTCAGCATGATTCCAGCGCCGCGACAATGTAATGACCCATTGCCCTCCTGACTTGCTCCGGACAGGGCGGCCGATCAGAAGCGAGCGGTCCGCCGAGATCCTGTGACGGGCAAAATAGTCGCGATCGGCATTGTTGTAGTTGGAGAGATTGACGTCCTCGGTTGTCGCAAGCCACGCTCCGCTCTGGTCGTAGGCGAAGATTCCCCTGACCCGTCCGAGATTGGCTTTTCTCGCCGTCAGGAACGCCTGAAGCCGTTCGATACCGCCAGGCTTGCCGTCATCTCTCTCCAGAGCGGTGACCACGCCCCTGATCAGCGAATCCGCCAGCTCGAACGTGTCCTCCACATGCTGCGTCAGCGACCGGGTCAGATTGCCGAGCTCGACTTCCGCGTTACGCAGTTCGTTGTTGCGCCACTCCCATTCGCTCCAGCCGCTGAATGCGAGGATCGCCCCGCACACAAACGCAAGGATGCCAGCAGCCCACATCGGCAAGCGGCTGGGATCAACTCTGGTCGCAACAACGTCCATTCCGCGGGACTCTCCGGACCAGGAGAGAGTCCCATGGAACATCTTATTTAACTCTGAAATGAGGCTGGTCCGCCGACGTCTGCAGCGCCCCGTAAGACTACGGCATCTACCGTACAACTACGGGATCATACAACGAACACACCGGGGATGACCGCTTCTGTTAGTTCAGCGAGCGAAGACCGAACGCACCTTTTCCCACAGCGACGGCGCATCTCGCTCATGACCGCGCAAGTCTGTGTCGTTCCCCTTCACGCGCGTGGTCGAAGGCTGTTGCAGGCTCACCGGGTCGGACGCCGGAAACGTGTCCATCAGCCCCTTGTCGAGCGGCGTCTTGGTCTCACGATCGAGACGGGCGGCTTCGCGCGGATCAACCGCATGCTTGTCCGGCGGTGCGGGATTGAACTTCTCGGCCATGATCTGTCTCCCTGTCAGGGGACAACGCAGCGAGATCGGCGGTGTTCCCCGACAGCCGGGACCGCCCTCCGTAGCCGAGATCGGGGAGGTCCTGCCGCGCGGCAACCAGAATCCTCGCCGACCGCCGAGTTGCGACCGATAGGAGCTTGGCCGGAACCGCGTGGCCATGTATCACGGAAGGTATACTGTTCCCGAGGTTGCGGAGCCCCAGCGTGAGTGAGACTGCCGTGAACAAGCCTTTCATCGATGTGCTGGCCGGTCAGCGGCAAAGCGCGCCTCCGGCCTGGATGATGCGACAGGCGGGCCGCTATTTGCCCGAATATCGCGAAGTGCGCGCGAAGGCCGGCGGCTTCCTCGATCTCTGCTTCAACCCCGAGATGGCGGCCGAGGTCACGTTGCAGCCGATCCGGCGGTTCGGCTTCGACGCCGCAATCATCTTCTCCGATATTCTGGTGATCCCGCACGCGCTCGGCCGCAGCGTGCGCTTCGAGGTCGGAGAAGGGCCGCGGCTTGATCCGCTCGATACGCCCGAGAAGATCGCCACGCTCGCAGGACATGCGGACCTGACGAAGCTCGACGCCGTGTTCGAGGCGCTGCGCCGCGTCCGTGCAGAGCTCCCCAAGAGCACCGCGCTGATCGGCTTCTGTGGCGCGCCCTGGACAGTGGCCACCTACATGGTTGCAGGTCAAGGCACGCCCGACCAGGCACCGGCGCGGCTGCTCGCTTATGCCCAGCCCGAGGCCTTCAGCAGGATCATCGACGCGCTGGTCGAGAGCTCGATCGCCTATTTGCTCAAACAGCTGGAAGCCGGCGCCGACGCGCTGCAGATCTTCGACACCTGGGCCGGTGTGTTGTCACCGCGCGAGTTCGCGCGCTGGTCGGTGGCACCGACGCGCCGCATCGTCGAAGGTGTCCGCAAGGCGCGGCCCGACGCCAAGATCATCGGTTTTCCGCGCGGCGCCGGTGCGTTGCTGCCGAGCTATGTCGCCGAGACCGCCGTCGACGCCGTCAGCATCGACTGGACCGCCGAGCCTGGCCTGGTGCGCGAACGGGTGCAGAGCAAGGTCGCCGTTCAGGGCAATCTCGATCCGCTGGCGCTGATGACCGGCGGCGCGGCGCTCGACCAGGCGGTCGACGACGTGCTGGCGAGCTATGCGGGCGGCCGCCACATCTTCAATCTCGGCCACGGCATCCTGCCGGAGACACCGATCGCCCATGTCGAGCAAATGCTCAAGCGCGTCCGCGCTTACAAGGGGTGACGCACTAACGCGGCCGGCTGCGCTCGATCAGCTCGGCCGCGCCGTTGGCAAGCAGTTCGAGTCCGACCGCGCGGCCAAGCTCGCGGGGGCGATCAGCGGGACCGGCGCGCTGGGCTTCGATGAAGCGGCCGCCATCCTCGTCGAGCACTGAGGCGGTCAAGGTCATCTGGTCCCTGTCGATGGTCGCGAAGCCCGCGATCGGCGAATTGCAGTGCCCATTGAGCACCCACAGCACCTCGCGCTCCGCGTCGGCGCAGCTTCGCGCTGCGCCATCGTCGATCGTCGCGAGGATGCGCCGCGTCTCCCAATCCAGGGACGGGCACTCGACCGCGACGATGCCCTGCCCAACCGCTGGCAGCATATCGGCGGCTGCGAAGTCGAACGAGGCGCGGTCGGAGAGACCGACACGCTCCAGGCCGGACCGCGCCATGATCAGAGCATCCGCCGGTCCGACCGCCCCGCCATCGGGAAGCCGCTGCAGCTCGCCATTGTCGAGCTTGCGGATACGGGTATCGGCCGCGCCGCGGAAATGGATGAGCTCGGCCTGCGGGAACAGCCGCCGCGCATAGGCGGCGCGGCGAACCGCATTTGTGCCGATCTTGAAGCCACGGCCGCCATCCTTGCGGAATTCGTCCAACGACAGCCCGCGCCGCAAGACCAGCACGTCGCCTGGCGGATCACGCGAGAGCAGCGCCGCGATGACCAGGCCCGGGGTCTCTTCATTGCCCGGCATGTCCTTCAACGAATGCATCGCCGCATGCAGTCTGCCGTCCAGCATCGCACGGCGAATTTCGGCCACGAATGCCCCGCCCTTGCCGCCATGGGTCAAGAGCTTGCTGGTCTGGTCGGAATCTCCTGTCGTCTCGAATTTGACGATCTCGATGTCGAGCGAGGGAATTGCCGCCTGCAGACGGCGTGCGATTTCCTCCGTCTGCGCCAACGCCATCGTGCTCTTGCGGGTGCCGATCCGGAAACGTGTCACGAATTCATTCCTGCGTCAGCGCGCGTCCTGCAAGATCATGTCGGAGGCTTTTTCCGCGATCATGATGACCGGCGCATTGGTGTTGCCCGAAACCAGATCCGGCATGATCGAGGCGTCGACGACGCGCAGACCATCGATGCCACGCACCCGCAGACGCTGATCGACCACCGCCAAGTCATCCGTCCCCATCCGGCAGGTCGAGGTTGGATGATAGATCGTGCTGCCGGTCTGCCGACAATAGGCCAGGATATCGTCGTCGCTCACGATCTTGGACCCCGGATAGGCTTCATCCGAGACATACGGCTTCAGGGCCGGCGCCGCCAGGATTTTTCGCAGGATCCGGATGCCGTCGATATTGGCGCGCCGGTCGGTCTCGCTGGCGAGATAATTGATGCGGATTTCCGGGGCTGCCGCCGGGTCGGCGCTCCTGATCCGCAGCGAGCCGCGGCTTTCCGGCCGCAACTGGCAGACCGAAGCCGTGAAGCCGGAAAAGGCGTGCAGCTTTTCGCCCATTTTGTCCGTCGAGAACGGGATGAAATGGATCTGGATGTCCGGGCTCGCCAGCCTCGGATCGCTCTTGAAGAAGGCGCCCGCGGTGCCGGCCGCGATCGTCAGCGGTCCCTTGCGGAAGGCGGCATAGCGGGCGCCGGCGAGCAGCTTGCGCACCGGATTGTTGACAATATCATTGAGCGTGATGCGCTGGCTGCACCGCATCACGATGCGCACCTGCAGATGATCCTGCAGGTCGCTGCCGACGCCTGGCGCATCGAGCACGACGTCGATGCCATGCTGCTTCAAGAGACCGGCCGGACCTACGCCGGACAGCTGCAGCAGTTGGGGCGAATTATAGGCGCCGCTCGATACGAGAATTTCTCTGCGGGCACGGGCCGTCCGCAGCCGGCCGCGCTGGCTGAACGTGACGCCGGACGCGCGGCGGCCGTCGAACAGGATACGCTGGGCCAGCGCGTCGGTCTCCACGTGAAGATTGCTGCGACCGAGCGCCGGCCGCAGATAGGATACCGCGCTGCTGGCGCGCCGCCCATGCCGTGTCGTCGTCTGGAAGAAGCCGGCGCCTTCCTGGCTTGCACCGTTGAAATCGGCATTGAACGGTAGACCGGTCTCGCCAGCTGCCTTGACGAACGCCTCCGAGAGCGGATCCTCGTGCCTCCAGTCGGACACCGGGAGCGGGCCACCGACCCCATGGTAATCATCGGCGCCGCGCGACTGATTTTCCGCCCGCTTGAAATAAGGCAGGACGTCGTCATAGCCCCAGCCGACATTGCCGCGCTGCCGCCAGCGGTCATAGTCCTCGTGCTGGCCGCGGACATAAAGCAGACCATTGATCGAACTGGAGCCGCCGAGCACCTTGCCGCGCGGCTGAAACACGGAACGGCCGCCGAGCCCGGGCTCCGGCTCGGTCTGGTACATCCAGTTGACGGTCTTGTCCTTGAACAGCTTGCCGTAGCCGAGCGGGACGTGGATCCAGATATTGGTGTCCTTCGGGCCCGCCTCGAGCAGCAGCACGGTATGCTTGCCGTCCTTGCTGAGGCGGTTGGCGAGCACGCAGCCGGCCGAGCCGGCCCCGACCACGATGTAGTCGAACTCCAGGTCCGCCCCCCGTAACGCCACGCTGCCTTCCATCGTTTCCCCGCCCAGGCTCTCTTGTTGTTTCATCCTGGAGATACCAAAAAACCGGGACATGCAAGCGGCAAATCGACAGGGCTGGCCGGCTGGATCAGGTCTTCCCTCCTGCTGCAAGCAGCTGCGCAGTGTGCCGCGCGATCATCAGCTCCTCGTTGGTGTTGATGACGAACACGCTGATGTCCGAGCCCTCCGACGAGATCACGGTTTCGCTCGCGCGGTTCCGGCGCGCGTCGAGCGCGATGCCAAGCCATTCGAAGTCTCGGCAGACGCGCTCCCGAACGCGCCAGGCGTGCTCGCCGATACCGCCGCAGAACACGATCGCGTCCACGCCGGAGAGGACCGCTGCCATGGCGCCGAGCTCCCGCCTGATGCGGTCGACGAAATAATCGACGGCCTGCCGGGCCTCCGGCGTATCCGCCGCTTCCAGCTCACGCATGTCCTGCGACAGTCCCGACAGGCCCTTGAGACCCGAATGATTGTAGAGGAGATCGGTGACCGCCGCGGCGGTCATCCGCTTCTCCTGCAGCAGGTAGAGAACGACGCCAGGATCCAACTGCCCGCAGCGCGTCCCCATCGGCAATCCGTCGAGCGCGGTGAAGCCCATCGACGAGCCGATGCTCCGCCCGTCGCGAATCGCACACATCGACGCGCCGTTGCCGAGATGCATGACGACGACGCGGCCCTTCTCGGCCTGCGGTGCAATCTCCTGCAATCGCGAGATCACGTACTCATAGGACAGACCGTGGAAGCCGTAGCGCCGGACGCCCTGCTCATAGAGCTCGCGCGGCAAGGCGTAGGTATCATTGACCCAGGGATGGGAGCGGTGGAAGGCGGTGTCGAAGCAAGCCACCTGCAGCGCGCCGGGGAAAGCCCGGTGCGCCGCGCGAACGCCGGAGAGATTGTGGGGCTGATGCAGCGGCGCCAGGGGATTGAGCGCCTCGAGACGCGTCAGGTCCTCATCGGCGACGACGATGGGCCGTGTGAAGGCGAGCCCGCCATGGACGATGCGGTGGCCAATCGCATCGACGGTCGCGCGACCGGCAGCGCGCTGCAGAACATCGATGACCACGGTGAGAGCCGCTTCATGATCGGTCGCCCTTTCCGGATCGAGCCGCTCATCAGCCAAGATGCGGCTGCTCGAACGGGCTTCGAGATGCGGCGTCGCGGTACCGAGCCCTTCGACTTGGCCCCGCAGGATTTCGACCGGGCCGGCCGCGTCCTCGAACAGTGCAAACTTGATCGACGACGAGCCGGCGTTGAGGGTCAGGATGTGGCGCATCGTCATGCTGCTGGTCCTCGTCTTGGCCGCGCGCCATCGTGCAAACTGCGGAAAATACGACCCGTTTTCATGACGGTCCAAAAACAAATAAAACGCCAGGTTGTATCGCCAGGCCGATAATATCGTATGCTGACATTCTGCCCAAGCGAGCCGGATCGCGGAGAGGACCAGCGCGGTGACCATGCCTCGACATCTTCTGCCGACCACCGTGGTCGGAAGCTACCCGCAGCCGGACTGGCTGGTCGATCGCGCCATGCTCGCAAAGTCGGTTCCCCGCATTCGCATGCAGGGCATGTGGCGGATCCAGCGGCCGCTGCTCGACGACGCTCAGGACGATGCGACGATCGTCGCGATCCATGACATGGAGCAAGCCGGGATCGACATCGTGTCGGACGGCGAAATCCGGCGCGAGAGCTACTCGAACCGTTTCGCCACCGCGCTCGACGGCATCGATGCCGACAATCCGGCCATCATCGTCTCGCCTTCGGGACTCAAGACGCCCGTGCCGCGCGTAGTCGGGCCGATCAGACGAAAGTACCCGATCGAGCTGCGCGACATGGAGTTCCTCCGCCGCAACACAAGCCGCGCCGCCAAGATCACCTTGCCCGGGCCGTTCACCTTGGCCCAGCAGGCGCAGGATGATTTCTACCGCGACGACGAGGCGCTCGCGATGGCCTTCGCCGAGGTCGTCAATGCCGAAGCGCGCGATCTGCAAAGGGCGGGCGCCGACGTCATCCAGCTCGACGAACCCTGGGTGCGCAACAATCCCCCGGCTGCGCGGCGTTTTGCGGTGAAAGCCATCGACCGGGCGCTCGATCATATTACGGTTCCGACCATCGTTCACGTCTGCTTCGGCTATGCGGCCATCGTGCCCGGCTCCAGCAAACCGACCGGATACCCGTTCCTGTCCGAACTCGCTGATTGCTGCGCGGAGCAGATCGCGATCGAGGCGGCGCAGCCGCGGCTCGATCTCGGCGTTCTCAAGGATCTTTCGGCCAAGACCATCGTGCTCGGCGTGCTCGATCTTGGCGATCCCGAGGTCGAACCGGTCGCCGTGATCGCCGCCCGCATCCGCAGCGGTCTCAACATCGTGGCACCGGAGCATCTCGTCGTCGCGCCGGATTGCGGCATGAAATATTTGCCGCGCGCGACCGCCTTCGGCAAATTGCAGGCGATGTGTGCGGCGGCAGCGCAGGTCCGCGAGGAGCTCGCCTGAAACCAATGTGGCAGAAGCGGCGCATGTCGGGCAGCGTCCTTCACGATCACACCACCCTGCGCCCGCATTTCCGGAATAAGGCAGACGGCGAGCGCCAGGAGATCGGTTGGGCCGACCTCTTCGGATATGGAGGCTCGGATGACCGTTTGCATCACCGCCAGACACGTCCTCGGCTCAATCGCCGTGCTGGGCTGCGCAGCATCAAGCGGGACTGCAATGGCCGATCCGCTCGACGACGTCATGGGCGGCCTGATGCGCGACGCGCGCAGTTCGTTCGCGCGCATGGTGCCGCTCGACCTCGTTCCCGCGATGCCGTCGCTGCAACCTCCTGCAATCCAACACCCCAGCGCGCCGCCGGTGGCCGCGCAACCGCTGCCGCCCCCACAGCCCAGCGCGAGGCCGGTGGCGCCAGCTTCGGACCGCACGGCCAAGCCGCGTCCGCCGCTCAGTCCGGCCGCCGCGGCGCTGGCCGCCGCGGAAGCTGCGGAGACCGTCGCCGACGCCAATCTCGATGCCGCGCTGGCCGCCAATGAGAAGGCGGTGGCCGATCGCAACGCCGCCGACGCGCTGGCCAAGGCCAATCCCAATCCCGCCAATATCGCCGCGGCGAAAGCGGCGACCGAGGCGGCGCACACCGCAGACGCCAACCTCACCGACGCGCTGCTCGCCGACAAGGATGCCGATGCGCGGCTCAAGGCGGCCCGCGCCGCGCTGGCCGCCGAGCAGAGCGGCCGGAGGTCGTCGACCGGAGCACAAGTGCAAACGCCAGTCAGCCTGACCGACAAATAGCCGCTGACCTTACGCCGACCTCACAACCATGGACCTCACAACGCGTCAGCGCGCTCCAACGTGTCGATTGTCACGACGCCATGGGCGCGGGACACGCAGGCGCAGAGCTTGCGATTGTCGTGCTTCTGCTCCTCGCTGAAGAACACGTCGCGATGATCGATCTCGCCTTCGACCGCAACCACGTCGATCGCGCAGACCCCACATTCGCCGCGGCGGCAATCGGCCATGACCTCGTGTCCTGCTGCATTCAGCACATCGAGCATCGAGCGATCGCGCGGCACGATGATCTCCTCGCCGCTGCCGCGCAGCCGCACCTTGAACGGCTCGGTCGCCAGACGACCTGATGATCCGAACGTCTCATAATTGAGGTCGGACGACGCCCGGCCGCATGCGGCCCAGGCCGCACGCGCGGCGTCCAGCATCCGCATCGGCCCGCAGAACAGGACGGCGGTGCCGGCCGGCAAGCCGGCGAACAGGCCTGCCAGATCGAGCCGCTGCGCCTGGTCGGCCGCATAGACCGCAAGCCGATCGCCGAGCAGCGGCGACAGCTCATCGAGATAGGCCGCATCGCCGCGCGATCTCACCGCATAATGCAGCGCGACATTCGGCGTCTTGCGCATCAGCGCCTGTGCGGCACCGACCAAAGGCGTGATGCCGATGCCGCCGGCGACGAGACAATAATGCTGGCGCTGCCAGTCGACCTGCAGCAGCGAGGTCGGGCTGGTCACGTCGAGCCGGGCGCCCGGCTGCAGCGACCACAGATAGCGTGAGCCGCCGCGCGAATCCTCGGCGAAGCGCACCGCGATCCGGTAACCCCGCGGGTCGGCCTCGCCGACCAGTGAATAAGAGCGGACATCCGCCTGACCCGCGATGAAAACGCTGACCTTGATGTGGCTGCCGACCGGATAGGGCGCGCAGGCATAGCCGTCCGGCCGCAGGATGAACTCGCGAATGCCCGGCGCGAGATCGCGCGTCGCCACGAGCGTGGCGGGCGACCAATTGTCCTGGAAGCGCATGATGGTCTCCTCAGCTCTCGGTCTGCGTCTTGATCAGCACTGCGGCCGGAACGAGGTCCATAGGTCCGCGCGTCCTAACCGCCAGGCGCAAATTGCGGGCTGCAAGCCGGGCATGCTCCCGCATGATCGCCTCGGCGCGCGCGCCTTCCCGGTTCTCGATCGCATCGACGACGATGCGATGGTGCTCCTGGGCCACGACCAGGATATGGCGTGCCTCGGGCAGCGCCGACTGCGCCATGACGAAACCGCTCGGCGACGCAAAGGGCAACGCACTGGCGCGATCGACCTGGCGGATCACCGGCGCACTGCGCGACAGCTCGGCCAGCAGCGCGTGGAAGCGGGCATTGAGCGCGACATAGGCAGAGAACGCGTCGAAGGAGATTTCGGCCGGCGCGATCAGCTCGTCGATCTGCGCCAGGCATTCGCGCATCGGCTCGGTATCGCGCACGGAGACGCCGCGCTCGGCGGCGATGCGCGCCGCCAGACCTTCCATCGTGCCGCGAATCTCGATGGAATCGAGCACGTCGCGCTCGGAGAACGATTTGACCATGAAGCCGCCGGACGGAATCGCCTCCAGCAGCCCCTCCTCTTCCAGCCGCACCAGCGCCATGCGCACCGGGGTGCGCGAGACGCCGGCAGCTTCCACCGCCTGCAGCTCCGAGATGCGCTCGCCCGGCCGCAGCGCGCCGGTGAGGATCAGGTCGCGCAGCGTCAGCTGCGCACGAACAGTCTGGGAAATCGAGCGCTCATTCTCACGCTCTGCCATGTCCGATTACTCCGCGGCTTCGCGCAGCGGTGTCTCGCGCGCGATCATCCGGTCGATGATCCGCCGCGCCCACATCGCCCCTGCATCGATGTTGAGATTGTAGAAGACGCGTCCCGGATTTTCGTCCATGGCGCGCTGCTGTGCTTCCAGGATCAGCTCATCCTCGCGGAAGATGCCCGATACGCCCTCGCGGATCTCGGTCGTCAGCCGCTGCTCGGTGAGCTGGTAGTTGCGGGCGAAAGCCCAGAAATAATGGCAGGTCTTGTCGGTCTCCGGCGTGATGGTGTTGAGCACCATGCCGTTGACGCCCTGCGAACGGTCGCCTTCCGGCGCGCCCGTCCCCGTCGGCGCGACGCCGACATCGATCGTCACCGTGCATGGCGCCTCGAACCGGATGATCTGCCAGCGGTCGACCAGACCGGGCTTGCCCAGCTGCTTGGCCCAGAACGGCGGCGGCTCGATGCCGCGCATCCAGCGCGTCACGGTCGCGGTGCGCTCGCCATGGGTGACATCGAACGGCGCTTCCGCCACCGCATCATTGCCGATCGACGAGCCGTGCACGAAGGTCTCGTGCGTAAGGTCCATCAGATTGTCGACCACCAGGCGGTAGTCGCATTTGACCTGAATCGTCTTGCCGTCGCCCGCCCAGGCCGGATCGTGATTCCAGTGCATGTCGGGGATCGTGGCCGGATCGGCCAGTGCCGGATCGCCCATCCACAGCCAGATGAAACGATGACGCTCGACGGCCGGATAAGCGCGCACGCAGGCGGACGGATTGATGGTTTCCTGAGACGGCATGAAAGTGCAGCGGCCCTGCGGGCTGAACTTCAGGCCGTGATAGCCGCAGACGACCGTGTCGCCTTCCAGCCGTCCCTTGGACAGCGGAACCAGCCGGTGCCAGCAGGCGTCTTCGAGCGCTGCGATGGAGCCGTCGGCTTTGCGGTACATCACCACATGCTTGCCGCAGATGGTGCGAGGCAGCAGAGCCTGCTTGACCTCGGCATCCCAGGCAGCGGCATACCAGGCGTTCATGGGGAACGAAGCAGCCATCACGTTTCCTCACTGATATATTAGTATACTGGCAGGTCGGTATACTCAACCGCCATGAATTGTATACATCAGACGCGCCTTTCCGGCAAGTTCTCTTGTAATTCCGTCCGAAGTTACCGCTCTCGGTATACAATCCGCTTCTCGGCCGGGCATTTTCATCTCCAGCGGCAGCCTCGATCGGCCGCCGGCTGTCTTCGCTCAGCGCTCCCGCCGGTCCGGCGCGGGACAGATTGGATCCCGATCGGCTGCCGCGCCGCCTCTGCCATGTTCCCTCACGTCGCCGGGCATAGAACGAGATTTGGGCTTGGCCGGATCAGACGGTGCCGGCCGCAGGCACGTCGCAAGCGCGTCGGGTTGCGCCGCTCCTGATCAGACGCGGCGCCGCCCCCCGGATTGATCACACCGGCTCGCCCTTGAGCCAGGCCGCCCCCCGCGCGTAAAGCGCCTCGACCTCCGGCCCTTTCAATCCCGGCATGTCGCGCTTGACCGTGTAGCCGATGCGAGTTTGCAGATAAGCGAGATGGCGGTAGCCAACCGGAAACTGCTCCAGCAGGACATCATCGAGCGCGGGCACAGCGCCGGGTGTCACCGGGTCCATGCGATCCTTCTCGTAAATCGGCTGGCGCAGCACGATCCCCCATTTTCCCTGGCGCTTTTCGAGAAAGTCGTAGAAGCGGCCGGTGCAGAGCACATCGCAGAGCACGCCTTCGACCTCGGCGCGCTGCGAAATCGTCATCTTCGTCTGCGCGATCGCGCGGGATCCTGCGAGATCGACCGAGATGCCGCCGAGAAAGTGCAGGATGTTGACGCCCTTGGCCCAGGCAGCCTTGCTGATCTCGATAAACTCGTCGCCCGTCCCCTGCGTCCAGGTCGCCATCATCCGTCCGTCCGGATGCCAGACCGAGCGAAAGCGCTCCCAGTCGCCGGCGTCGCGCCAGATCGCCCAGTTCTGCAGCAGCTCGCGGATCTGGCGGTCGTCCTCGATCTCGGCGGCGGTCTTGGTCATGGTGGCATTCCTCCTGATTGTGCGGCTGCTGGATACATCGATCGGGTGAACGCTGCAAAACCCCCGGCAGAGTCATGGTGGGCCCCGCAGCTCGCCTCATGCCCGCTGTCGTCCCAGGGAAGTGCGGCAACGCGCCAGCGTTGGCGGATACTGACCCGGGACCCATACGCCGTGGTCGTCGTGGCTGGGAGAGACGGGGCGAACATCGTGCCTCGCACGTCTCCCTAGGGTTATGTCCCGGATCGGCGCGCGCGTTGCGCGCTTGTCCGGGACGACAGCGGGGCAAATGATCGACATTTTCGGCCTCATCATCAGGTGTGAGAGACAAGCGTCTTTCGTCCCGCGGCATGTGATGCCCGGGTGATGCAGCGATCTTGCCCTCCTGAACAATGAGAGGGCGCGGGGAAGGCCGGGCCTCGGCTGAGGCCCCGTGGCCCGCCTGCAACAAAGAAAGCAGGCGGCAGTCACCACAGGTCCAGCCGGACAGACCCGGCCTTCCCCGCGCGACGGTTTTAACGGTGTCCTTCGTGCTCTCCCTGGGGATCGGCGTTCTTGCCCCCATTTGCGACAACGCGCTTGTGGCGCGTTGCGCAGACCTCAGCGTCGAGAGGCCAGGACCACACGACTTTGCCGTCCGTCACGCCTGCGCTCGTCCGGCGCAGCCGTCACGTCCATCGCAGCCCACCTCCACGTTCGTGACGACGCGTCCGTCCCTCTACTCGAGGCGGGATGGGCCGAGAAGACCATGATTTCGGAAAAATAGCAATACAAATGTTTGCCGCGCGCCACACGCCGGCTGCGCTCGATCGCCTGCCTTGCCCGGGATCTTGAGCGTGCGGCGCCGTTCCATCCGGACACGGGGCACCGGCTGGCGTGGCGTCCACCGCGGCGAGCTGCTACGATCGCGGCGTTGCGATTGCGAAAGGCTGGCCTGTCATGACCGAGCGCAAACCGCTGGCGACGAGCTTCGAGTCGTGGGTCGAGGCGCAGATCCGAGCAGCCCAGAGCCAAGGCGCCTTCGACAATCTGCCGGGAGCGGGCCAGCCGCTTGCAAATCTCGGCGACGAGCACGATCCGCTGTGGTGGGTGAAACAGCTGATCCGGCGCGAGCAGATCTCGATGCTGCCGCCCGCGCTGGAGTTGCAGCGCAGGGTGGAAAAGCAGCTGGCGGCAATCGAGAAGATGGCGGACGAAGCCGCAGTCCGTCGCGAGATCGCCGCGCTGAATGCTGACATCGCCAAGGTCAATGCCACCGTTGTGGAGGGACCGTCGACCCGGCTGGGCGTGCTCGATGAAGATCAGATCGTGGCGGGCCGGCGCAGCCGCCGGCGTCGATAACCGATCCGGGAAGCCGCGCCTGGAGCATCGCTTAGCGATCGCCCTGGACCGCGTGCCCATGGTCAGCCCTGATGAAGGCTCTCAAAAAAATCTCAGGATCAGGCGAGCAACGTGTCGGGCTGTGTCCGCGAGGACCGTCCTTGGGTCAGTCAGGCGAGACGAGCTGGCGTTGAGCCTATTCCGAGGACTGCACATCCGGCGTGACGTGCAGCCTGCATTTGCGAGAGAAGGAAGCCCGATGGCAAACAACAAGAACACGATCTGCCTGTGGTTCGACAAGGACGCCGAGGCCGCGGCACGCTTTTACGCGGAGGTGTTTCCCGACAGCCGCGTGACCGCCGTCCACCGCGCACCTGGCGATTACCCATCAGGCAAGGCCGGCGACGTCCTGACGGTGCAGTTCACCGTGTGCGGCATCCCCTGTCTCGGCCTCAATGGCGGACCCGCGTTCACGCCCAGCGAAGCCTTCTCGTTCCAGATCGCGACCGACGACCAGGCCGAGACCGACCGCTATTGGAATGCCATTGTCGGCCATGGCGGCAAGGAGAGCGCCTGCGGCTGGTGCAAGGACAAATGGGGCATTTCCTGGCAGATCACGCCGCGCGCGCTGACCGACGCCATGACCGAAGGCGGTGACGTCGCCAAGCGCGTGTTCGCCGCGATGATGACGATGCACAAGATCGACGTCGCCGCGATCGAGGCGGCCCGGCGGGGCTGACATCGCCATCCAGCCGGAACGCGTGACGGCGTTCCGGCTCTACGGGCGCAGGCAGCGCAGATGCAGGAACAGCGGCACCCGCAGCCAGCGCCGGCTGCTGTCGCGGGTGATGATCTGCTCGGGTGTCGACGGCTCGCGCAGCGCCTCGATCAGGAAGCCGGCGCTCTCCAGCGCTGCGAAATAGCTCTGCAGCGGGCGGTGCGCGCTGTGGAAGGTCATGTTCAGCCCGTCGCGCTCCACCGCGTCACTGAAGGTGAAGGAATCCAGATAGCTTCCCTTGATGACGAAGGGCGCATCCGGCGCCGGGCTCTCGAACCGCCCGGCCGAATTCAGTGGATGGACGATCGCCATGCAGAAGCGGCCGCCGCGCCGGAGCACCCGCGCCGCTTCGCCGATCGCGGCCGGCATCGCATCGACATCTTGCAGCGACATGAAGGCGATGACGAGATCGGCGCACGCATCGGCCAGCGGCAGCGCGGCCGCATCGGCGCGAATGACCGCGATCGACGGGTCGGCCTGCCTCGCCGCGGCGATGAGGGACGGCGAGGCATCGAGGCCGACCACTCTGTGGCCGCCGGCCGTGAGCTGCCGGGAGAGCCGGCCCTCGCCGCAGCCGATGTCCAGCGTGAGGACACCCGGCGGCGGCAGCAGGCGGTTGAACTGCTCGCCATGATGACGCCAGAAGCTGTCGTGACCTGGCGCCCTCGCCCAGGCCAGCCACGCGCTGGCCTGGTCTTCCCACTGCTCGCGAAGAGTCATCACCGGCCCCCTCTCACCTGACGCGTCAATCCGGAGCCGCGCTCAATAAACCGCTTCCGCGCGAGAGTCACCGGCTGCGCTGACCGCTTGGCGCTTGACGTGCGCGACAACGAAATTCCGGGCCCTGGGAACCATGCGGCCGCGAGCCTATTGGCTCCATGACATATCACCCCTGTGACACGTCCCCCCCTGGAGATCCATCATGGCCATCAAGGCTCTCACGATCACTCTCGCCGCCGCTGTGACGACATTGTTGACTGCAGCCGCCTCGGCTGCGCCGCTCACAGCGGGCCTGTCGGGTGTCCCAGATAACAGCGTCCAGCAGGTTCGCATGGTCTGCACCGAGAACGGCCGCTGCTGGCGCGAAGACCGCGGACACCGCACGATCGTCCGCGAAGATCGCGGCGCCTATGGCTATGGCCGGCGCGAGCGTCGTGATGATGACGACCGTGGCGGCATCGGCATCCGTGCCCCCGGCGTGAGCGTCGGAATTGGCCGCTACTGAGACTGACGCGATCGGCGTCCTGATCAGCACCGGCTGATCAGGAACGACAAATCAGTAAGAATTCGAGCAAGCCGGCGCTCGCGGGTGACCGCAACGGACCTGCGAATGCCGCGTCAAGATATTAGTTTTCGGCCGGGCCTCGCTATTGCGGGCGCACGCACCACATATGGATGATCACCGCGCGTCTCCCCGGCTGCCATCGGTGACTGAGAGCCCTGCGCTCCCGCCGCGACCAGAAGGCGGACAGCATGTCGAACATCCCGCAATTGAGCACCAAGGCCGGTATTCGCGAATGGCTGGTGCCGCCCCTCCTCGTGCCGATCTTCTTCGGCTTGCTGATCATCGTTGCGGTACTCGTCCGATGGTAGCCCCGCGCGGCGGGCCGCCGATGCCGGCCGAGCCTGTCGGCTCCTCCGCACCGGATCAACGAGATCCCTCGGCGCTGGATACGGCGCTCAGTTTGCAGGCGGAGAGCGCGCTCGCGAAAGCCGGCCTGATGCAGCCTGGCGGTGAACGCGCCGCAGCCGTCAGGAAGGCCAAGGTCCTCGCCAACGCTGCCGAAATCCTCAGGCATTTCAGCGGGCGGATTGGGCTGCGGACGAAGTGAAGGCCGAGCCGCGGCCTTCTCTTGCGCGCTGATCGACATCTTCCGATGGCGGCATCCAGTGCGAGGACATCTCGGCCCATGCTCAAGATCGATCTCACCACGAAAGCGCATCTTCACGGAACGGTCGTAGACCCGGACTTTCTGGTGCGGGAGATTCGCGGGCTGAAGCGCCTGCTCGCCGAGGCCGAGAGCAATGCAAAGGCGTTGCTCGACAAGGCCGAGATCGAGGCGAGAGAGCGCGAGGTCGTCGGTGGGCTGCAACGGCTCATTCTCGAGGAACTGCAGCACCGCATCAAGAACACGCTCGCAACCGTCGGCGCCATCGTCTCGCAGAGCCTGAGCGGCCTGCCGGCAGCCAAGGACGCTCAGCATGCCATTTCGGGGCGGCTCCAGGCCCTCGGGCGCGCGCACGACCTCTTGCTGCAAGCGCGATGGTCCAGCGCCGACCTCGGCACCGTGATCCGCAACTCCATCCAGGCCTTCGACGACCCGGACGTCTCGCGATTTTCGATTCTGGGCCCCGAGGTCCCGGTGACGTCGAATGCCATTGTGGTCATGGCGATGACGCTGAACGAGCTTTGCACGAATGCGCTGAAGTTCGGCGCCTTGTCGGTCCCGACGGGCCGCATTGATCTCGTCTGGACCATCGATCGGCCGAAGCAGCACCTGCATCTCGTCTGGACCGAACGCGACGGCCCGACGGTTCAAGAGCCCGCCAGCCGAAGCTTCGGCACCCGGCTGATCGAAACGCTCGGCATGCAGTTCGGGGGCGAGGTGCAGCTAAGCTATCCGCCGACGGGCTTCTCCTACACGTTCGATGCGCCGATCACCGCACTCAATTCTCCGGCAAGATCGCCGGTGCACGACAACAGACGAGGATCGCAGATGTCACTCAGCCAATTTTGCGTCGACGAGCAGCCGCATACGATGGATGGACTGCGCCTGCTCGCCCAGGATGGCACGACGGGCGTCGAGGCCTTCATCAGCCGCAAGGTGATGGACATCTGGGCCGAACAGATCGAGCATGCGGGCGGGCGGCAGAGCCTGTTTCGCAGCCAGTACAACGCTCTGGGAAAACGAAACCTTGCAGCCCTCGCACGGATCGTGAGCGCGAAATATCAGCGCGGCGCGGCGGCCAACCGTCAGCATCCCTTCGTCGAGGTGCTGTTCTCGGACATCGCCGAGAGCGGCGAAACCCTGGACCTGAGCCAGTTGGTCCGCGCGCCCCTGCCGCCATCCTTCCACCGCCTGCCGTGAAGGCGGCGGCCGGAGCGATCAAGGCGTGCGGGGCTCGGCGCAGATCTCCTCGAGAAAATCCAGGAAGGCGCGAGCGCGCGAGGAGATCAGCTTGCGGCTCGGAAAGATCGCGGTGAGCTGGGCGGCGCGGGTGTCGAACACGACCTCCTTGCCGATCTCGACCAGCCGGCCCTCATGGAGCAGCTCGACGCAATAATGCTCCGGCAGGAACGAGACGCCGGCGCCATGCGCCACCGCGCGGCGCACCGCCAGGGGATTGTTGATGCGGGCAACATGCGGGCCGACGTCGAAGCGGACGAGATGGCCGTGCTGCTTGATCGTCAAGGTGCGGTCGCCGTAGCGGCGCTCGCAGATCATCAGATGAGCTTCCAAGGCGCGGATGTCGTCGCCGATGTCATGCACGGCGAGATAGGCCGGGCTCGTCACCCAGATCAGGCGGCCGCCGATCAAGACCTTCTGCGCCAGCTCGGAATCCTCCTGCACCCCGACCACCACCGCGATGTCGAAGCGATCGGCCAGCATGTCGATCGCACGCGTGGTCGCCTCGACATCAAGCTCGATGCGCGGATAACGGTGGTGGAATTCGGCGAGCTTGGGTGCGAGGATCTCCTCGCAGAAGGCCGGCGGCAGCGCGACCGACAGCCGGCCGCTGGGCACGTCGACCAGCCCGGTCATGACCGCATCGGCCTCCGACACCTGGTCGAGGATCTTCTGGCATTGCTGGAAGAACAATTCGCCCTCACGGGTGACGCGGACGCGCCGCGAATTGCGGTCGAACAGCCGGATGCCGAGGTCCTGCTCCAGGCGGGCGACCGACTTGCTGACCGAGGATTTGGGCATACCGAGGGAGCGTGACGCCCCGGTCATGCCGCCCGTGGCCACCACGGCATGGAACACGGGAATGTCCTCGATCCGCCACTTCATCTTCGGCCCACGCGTCCATATAGAGAAACGATCCGTGCACAATAGCATCATTGTCTAGCCGGGGAAACTTCTTAGGCTCGCCGGCCACATGCCGCCGCGCGTCAGCCAGAGGCGGCGTCGCATTTCGCGGAGGGAGACATGGCCCGGATCATCGGCGGCATCGGCGCGTCGCACTCGCCCACCATCGGCTTTGCGCGCGACACCAACAAGCAGAACGACCCCGCCTGGAAGCCGATCTTCGACGGCTTCGCGGTGGTCCGCGACTGGGTGAGGAAGACGGACATCGACGTCCTGTTCATGATCTACAATGACCACGTCACCTCGTTCTTCTTCGACCATTACTCGGCGTTCGCGCTCGGCATCGACGACAGCTATGTCGCGGCCGACGAAGGCGGCGGACCACGCAACGTCCCGCCGGCGAGAGGCCATCTCGGCCTGTCGCAGCACATCGCCATGGCGATGGTCGCCGACGAGTTCGACCTGTCGTTCTTCCAGGGCAAGCCGGTCGATCATGGCCTGTTGTCGCCGCTGTCGATGATGGGCGATGCCAGCGATCCATGGCCGGGCACCGTCGTCCCGCTGCAGGTCGGCGTGCTGCAACTGCCGATTCCCAGTGCCAAGCGGATGTGGAAGCTCGGCAGGACGCTGCGCAAGGCGATCGAGAGCTATCCGGAGGATCTGAAGGTGGCGATCTTCGCCACCGGCGGGCTGTCGCACCAGGTCCATGGCGAGCGTGCCGGCTTCCTCAACGAGGACTGGGACAACGAATTTCTCGATCTGCTGGAGAAGGAGCCCGAGGGGCTGACGGCGATGCGGATCGCCGACTACGCCGTGAAGGGCGGCATGGAAGGCGCCGAGGTGATCATGTGGCTGATCATGCGCGGCGCGCTCTCCGACAAGGTCCGCCTGGTTCACAAACAGACCTACGCGCCATCGGTGACCAATATCGCGACGCTGGTGTTCGAGGATCTCGGCACTGCGCCAGACCCGCGGGAGGTCGCGGCCTATCGCGCGCATATCGCCCATGAGCTGCAGGGCGCGGAGACGCTGCCCGGCACCTACCCGTTCACCCACGCGCGCAGCCAGGCCAATTTCCGCATCAACGACTTCCTGCACCGGCTCGTCATCCCGGCGCATCGCAGGAGATTCATTGAGGAATTCGACGCGCTGGCGGATGAATACCGCCTCACGCAAGAGGAGCGCGAGCTGATCCGGAACCGCAGATGGATCGAGATGATCAGGCGCGGTGTCAGCTTCTTCGTGCTGGAAAAGATGGCCGCGGTGATCGGCGTCTCCAACCCGGAGGTCTATGCGGCGTTCCGCGGCGAAACCCTCGAGGCCTTCCTCAAGACCCGCAAGGTGCCGATGCGCTACTCGGTCGCCGGCGGCGCCAAGGCGGACGCGATCGACGCGCAGTGACACACGCCCGACCGCTGGCCCTCCCTTTGCATCGGCTGCTCATCAGCCGGGTCGCAAGATGGAGTTGTCAGATGTCCGACACCCTGCACACCGTCGTCGTGGCCAGGAAGGCCATCGAGGCGCACAACATGGCCTCGTTCGAGCTCGTCCCGGCGGACGACCATCCGCTGCCGGGCTTCACCCCCGGCAGCCATATCGACGTCACCCTGCCGAACGGGCTGACGCGGCAATATTCGCTGCTGAACAGCGCCGCCGAGCGCAACCGCTATTGCATCGGCGTCTGGAAGGATGCCAACAGCCGCGGCGGCTCGAAGGCGCTGCATCTCGACATCAAGGAAGGCGACAGGCTGCAGGTCAGCCGGCCGCGCAACCGCTTCAAGATCCCGAAGGACACCAAGCGCGCGCTGCTGGTCGCGCGCGGCATCGGCGTGACGCCGATCCTGTCGATCGCCGACACGCTGAAGGCCAAGGCCATCCCGTTCGAGCTGCACTATGTGTTCGCGCTGATGTCGCCGGATTCGTTCCGTGGCACCATCGAGGGCTCGTCCTTCGCCGAGAATACCAGGTACTACACGGAATCCAGCGAGGACAATCAGCTGCTGAAAGCGGCGGATCTGCTCGCCGACCGTCCCGACGACACCCAATTGTTCATCTGCGGCGTCGACTGGTGGATGGATCCGATCATCGCGCAGGCCAAGCAGAAGGGCTTCGCCGAGGAGCGCATCCATATCGAGCGCTTCACCGCGAAGGCGGCCGCCGCGCTGCTCGACAAGGTGTTCGACGTCACCATCAAGAGCAGCGGCGCGACCTTCAAGATCCCGGGCGACAAGACCGTCACGGCGTTTCTCGAGGAGCACGGCGTCAAGATCGCGACCTCCTGCGAACAGGGCCTATGTGGCACCTGCAAGACCAGGGTTGTCGAGGGCGAGATCGACCATCGCGACAAGCGCCTGTCGGCGGCACAGCGCGCCGAGGGCTATTTCCTGCCCTGCGTGTCGCGCGCCAAAGGCGACCGGCTGGTGCTGGATCTGTAGCGCCGTGACCACCGAGACCGATCTGTGGCAGACCGCGTGGATCATCGCGCACCAGCATGGCAGCGACGGACCGGCCTTCGCGACCCGCATGGCCGACAGCTTCAAGCTCGGCCACAAGGTCGACGCGCACCAGGCGTGGCTGTCGATTGCGGCCAAGGTCGCCGTGCTGATCGACGCCACGGCGTCGGGCAGCGCGCACCGGCACTGATGTCGAAAACCGGACAGCGCCGGATGGGATCTGTCCGAAGTCGCACACGATCTGCGGCGACAAGCGTATCTCTTCGCTTGTTTGGAGATCCGCCGTCGACCGCTTCTCTATCGTCATTCCGGGGCAACGCGCAGCGGCGAGCCTGGAATGACGATGTGGAGACAGCCGGAGCTCGTCGGAACGGAATTTGCTCCGTCGCATCCGGTCACCCAGCGACCATCCCCCATGCGCGGATACACGCGTCGCGCCTTGTGAGGAATCATGTCCGTGTCACCGTCCAGCGCGGCAGAGCTCCCGGCCGCGGCCGACATCGCGCTCGCCTACCATGCCCGCACCAGGCATAGCCTGAAGCGCTATGCGGCGGGACCGGAGACGCTGGATTGGGATGCGCAGCCCAATCCGTTCCGCGACTTCGCCGGCAGCCCGCGCACGGCGCTGCCGCTGACCTCAGACCGTCTCGCCACGAGCTTCGCCGAGGCCTGCAATGGCACCGCCCCCGTGCAGCCGCTGACCATCGACAGCGTCGCGCTGCTGCTGGAATTGTCGTTCGGGCTCAGCGCGTGGAAAGAGTTCGGCCCGGATCGCTGGGCGCTGCGCTGCAATCCTTCGAGCGGCAATTTGCATCCGACCGAAGCCTATGTGATCGCGGAGCATGTCAGCGGTCTCGGCGACGGCCTGCATCATTATGTCAGCCGCGTTCACGTGCTGGAGCAGCGCTGCCGGCGGGCCATGGCTTCAACAAACGAGCCGCGGCTATGGCTCGGCCTGTCCTCGATCCACTGGCGCGAGGCCTGGAAATATGGCGAGCGCGCGTTCCGCTATTGCCAGCTCGATCTCGGCCACGCGATCGGCGCCGTCAGCTACGCGGCCGCCGCGCTCGGCTGGACCGCCCGCGTTGTCGACGGCCTCGACGGCAGCAGGCTGGCCGCGCTCATGGGGCTCGATCGCGCCAGCGATTTCGCCGGCGTCGAGGCCGAGGATGCCGACGTACTGCTCGCGATCACGCCGCGCGACGCGGCCGCAGGCGCGCCGCCGCCACTGCCCTCTGCTGCCGCGATCGACGATGATTGGACGGGACAGGCCAATAGGCTCGACCGCCATCCGCTCTATCGCTGGCCGGTGATCGCCGAGGTGAGCGCCGCGACGCGCGGCGGCGGACGTGATGCGGCCGCCGCGCCGCCACCCCACCCGCCGCGCGCCTCGCCATCCCCTGCGCGCGCAGCCGAACTCATTCTCGGCCGCCGCAGCGCCCAGCGCTTCGATGCGAAATTCACGATGGCGCTCGCCGCATTCCATCAGCTGCTCGACGCGCTGCTGCCGCGCGCCGCACCGCCCTGGGAGGCCTGGCCGTTCACGCCGCGGCTGCATCCGCTGCTGTTCGTGCATCGCGTCGAGGGTCTCACGCCCGGCCTCTATGCGCTGCCCCGCAGCGGCGAGGCCCAAAGCGATCTGCGCCGTGCGCTGCGTGCCGAGTTCGACTGGCAACGCGTCGCGCGCGCGCCCGATCGTCTGCCGCTGTTTCAACTGCTGCCGACCGACAGCCGCGGCGTGATCCGGACCGCGAGCTGTCATCAGGCCATCGCCGGCGACAGCTGCTTTGCGGTGGCCATGCTCGCCGAGTTCGCCCCACTCATCCGCGAGACTCCCTGGCGCTATCGCCAACTTCATTGGGAGGCCGGCCTGATCGGCCAGGTGCTGTATCTCGAAGCCGAGGCGGCGGGCCTGCGCGGCACCGGCATCGGCTGCTTCTTCGACGAGTCCGTGCACGAGATGCTCGGCGTCGCCGGCACCGATCATCAGACGCTCTACCACTTCACCGTCGGCCGCCCCCTGGCCGACGACCGCATCACCACGCTGCCGGCCTATCCCGGCCGCACGCGCAATGAGTCGGGAGCCTTGCCATGAGACCGCGTATCCCGTTCCAACGCATCGATGTCGGCCAGGCCGCCGAGCTGCTGCTGCGCGACGACGTGCTGCGCTTCGACGTGCGCGACCGCGCCTCGTTCAACGCCGCCCACATCACCGGCGCGCAGCATCTCACCCAGGGCAATCTCTCGGCGCTGATCTCCGGCACCACCCGGCGCACGCCGATCCTGATCTACTGCTATCACGGCCATGCCAGCCAGGAGTATGCGCAGACCTTCTCCGATTTCGGCTTCGCGGAGGTCTATAGCCTCGATGGCGGCTACGAAGCGTGGCGGCAGCGCGTCCCGGCGCAGAACGGCTCGGCGAATGTCGGCCCGACATTGGCGGCTTGGCTCGCCGCGGAGGGATTTCCCGCCGATGGCGTCGACGCTCGCATCGCCAATCGCACCACGCCGCTGATGAAGGCGGCCTATCTCGGCAATGTCGCCATCATCCGCGAGCTGCTCGCCGCCGGCGCGGCGGTCGCTGCGATCAACGCCGACGGCAACAACGCGCTGTGGCTCGCCTGCGTCGGCCAGCACCTGGACGCCATCGATGCGCTGGTCGAGGCCGGCATCGATCTCGACAACCGCAACGACAATGGCGCGACGGCGCTGATGTATGCGTCCTCTTCCGGCAGAGCGGACGTGGTCGCACATCTCCTCGCCAAGGGCGCCGATATCAGCGCCGAGACGCTCGACGGCTTCACGGCCCTCGACATGGCCGCATCGCTCGAATGCCTCAGCCTGTTGCGTCACGCGGCCAAGGCCACGGCCCGTCCGGTGCCGGAGGTGAGACCATGACCGTCATCGAGCACGATTTCGGGATGCAGCAGCGCCAAATCGAACGCCGGTTCCGAACGCTGCTCAGCCTCGACGCGCTGCACGAGGCCAATGTCCGCGCCAATCCGGTCCCTTATCTGGAGCGGGCGAGCGAGCGGATCTATCAGCTCGAGAAGGCGCTGTTCGAGGCATGGCAGGCGGCAATGGCCGCGACCGACGGCGACGACGAGACGGTGAGCATCGGCAAGGCCGAGCATGCGCGCCTACTGCAATGCCGAACCATCGTCGCGCGCGCTTATGCGCAACTGGTCGCCGATCAGCCCGCCCCTGAGACGCATGAACCAAATGGAGACCAACATGGCGAGTGACGGCTTCTTCGTGGACTGGGATGGCAATCTGCGCAGCGCCGCCGATCCCGGCGGCGGCTATCTCTGCGACATCGATACGGTGGCACGCTATGTCGCTGTGACGACGAAGAACGGCACGCTGGTGCACGAGGCAACATTCTTCAGGTCGCAAGCCGATGTCGAGAAGGCCGGAATCAAGGCTCAGCTGGTGCCCGGCAGCCATCCCTGGGGCAAGAAGGCGGATGGGTTTTAGGAGATGCGTCGAACGCCGTTGACCCCATGAGCGTCATTGCGCGCGAAGCAACCCAGAGATGGACCAAGACTCTGGATTGCGTCGTCGCTTCGCTCCTCGCAATGACGGCAGGCAGCATCTGTCAATCCGGGTGGATCATGATCTCCATGGTCTCATCAAGATCGTCGAACGGATCAGGGAAACTGACATCCTCGACCAGCGCGACGCCGCACAGGCAGACGTCGCCGTCGATGACGGCGAGCGCGATCGGCTCGAGGCTTTGGCCTTCGCAGGCGCCGGCGTGGCACAGGCCGGTGTCGATCTCGAACGTCGCGCCATGACGGCCGCAGCGCAGCAGCGTCCGGTCGGCATTGAAGAACTGGCCGCTGCCGATGTTCAGCCATTTGCCCTCGTGCGGGCACGCATTGACATAGCCGACGAAGCCACCCGAAGCGGTGTGGACGATGACGATCGGAAACGGCCGCGCCTCGCCATTGTCGCCAATCCGCGACAGGCTGAACGCCTTCGCCTCGCCCCTCGCAAGGCTCGTGGTGGGACAGATGACGAAGACTTCGGGCTCACGTTCGGTCATGCACGGCACTCCCTGATCGATGCGACGGGAGCAGCGGGACCGTGATGTCGTCTCCTGTCGCAAAGCTGACGACGGCAGCTCGGCTTGCCGAGCCACGGCACGTCCCTCTCGAAATTGTCCCGATCCTTGCATGAAGCGTGCCGCGTGCATCGAAAGCACGTGCGATGTCGCGTGGGAGACAATGATGGCCGCGATGAAGTTCTACATGACGCCGGGCTCCTGCTCGACCGGCATTCACATCATTCTCGAGGAGCTCGAGGAGGTGTTCGAGGCCCATATCGTCAATCTCCCGGCGGGCGACAATTTCAAGCCGGACTACGTCGCCATCAATCCGAAATCCACGATCCCTGCTCTGGTGCGCAGCGACGGCAGCGTGCTGACCGAGGTCCCGGCGATCGCCTACTGGCTCGGCCGCTCCAGGCCGCGGGCGAAGCTGTGGCCGAGCGATCTCGAAACCGAAACCCGGCTGCTCGAGGCCATGACCTACATTTCCGGCACTGTGCATGGCCACGGCTTTGCGCGCATCTTCGCGACACCGACCTTCAGCCGCAACGAGGCCGACCAGGAGTCGGTGCGTGCACTCGGCCGCAATATCGTCGTAAAGGGCTTTGCGATCCTGAGCCGGATACTCGGCGAGCAGCCCTATCTCGGCGGCGATTTCAGCGTTGCCGATCCGATCCTGTTCTATGTCGCGTTCTGGGCCGACAAGACGGGGATCGCGCTGCCGGCCAATCTGCTGGCGCACTACCGGCGGATGTTGGCACGGCCCGTCGTGCAGCGCGTGCTGCGCGAGGAAGGGTATAATCCGGCGACGCTGGGAAAGAGTGCCGAGTAGCTCCTGCTCGTGCAGGAGCTATACGTCCTTCTCGACCACGGCCGCACAGGCAGTGCTGGTGCCATGCTGCCAACCCTGGAGCTTATGAGCTCCATCAACGCGACGGCGTCATTGCGAGCGCAGCGGCGCGACGAAGCAATCCACAGCCACGCGCGCGGCCCTGGATTGCTTCGTCGCTCCGCTCCGCAATGACGTGCCAACGGGATTTCGGCCGTTGGCGTCGACGCCAGGGTCTTACCTCTCGCCAGCCGGAGGCGAGCAGAGCGGCGTTCTACTCCGCCGCCTCTGCCATGGCGGCATGATCACCGAGATCGATGCCGCGGAAGATCGCGCAGCGGCGGAAGACGTCGATGGTCGGGCGCACGCTCTTGTGGTGGCAATATTTGGCGACGAGCTTGGCCAACCCCTTGATGTCGCGCCCCGAGGCGCCCGGAAACGTCTCGACCAGCAACTCGACCAAGCCGGCTTCGACCTTCAGCCCGAACTGCTCGCACATCACCTGCCAGATCCGCCGGCGCGCTGCGACATCCGGCGGCTGGAATTTTATGAGCGCGATGCAGCGCGACACGATGGCTTCATCGATATCGTCGATGCGGTTGGTGGTGAGAAACAGCAGGCCGTTGAAATATTCGAGCACGCGCAGGAACACGCCGACGACGGCATTCATGGTCATGTCGTCCTCGCGCCGCTTGATGTAGACGTCGGCCTCGTCGATCAGCATCACCGCACCCCAGCGCTGCGCCCGTGTCAGCGCATCCTTCAGGGCGGTCTCCATCGCTGCTACGCTCAGCCCGAGCTGCCCGGAATGCACCCGGTAGAGCGGCCGGCCGATGATCTCGGCATAGACCTCCGCCGTCAGCGTCTTGCCCACGCCAGGGGGACCCGCGCACAACACCGTGGTCCCGCCCGACTTGCCGGCGACGATATCGTCCATCAACAGATCCATCTCGGCGGTGAGGATGTCGATCAGGTCGGTCTGCTCCTCCGGCAGCACCAGCTTCTGCTTCAGCTCGGGCTGATAGGCATAGGGCGTCATATCGTCGGCATGCACCCAGAGATAATGGTGCAGATCGAGGTGGAACATCAGCATGTAGGGATGAACGGGAATCTTGCAGAACATCCCCTTCGGGATCGCCGCCTTGGAGTCCTCGACCTCCTGCTCGGCATCGTAGAGATTGCTCTTGGCGGCCTTGCGCAAATACTGCCCGAGAATGTCGCCGGTGACCTCGAGCGTGAGCGCACGCTCGGTCAGAATCCCTTCGTCATTGACCAGCCGCGCGCTGCCGCCGCCGGACGACAGCACGATCACGTCCTTTCGCGACCAGTCCAGGTCCCGATGCGAGGCGTTCGGATCATCGGCGAAAAAGCCGGTCCCGCGGCCGGAGAACTGCGCGCCATAGCGACCGCGCCAGGCGAAATAGCGCTCGGAGGTCTCGTCATAGGCGGCGATCAACTCCGGCGTCTCCTTGAGGACGCCCTTGGCGGCGAAGATCTCGGCGACGGTCCGGCCGACAATGTCACCGGCCGAAATGCGCAAGGTGGCCGTGGTGATCGATCCCTTGGCGTTGGCCTTCAGCTCGATGAAGACGCGGCCGGCCTCGTCATTGGACGGCGCCGTGTAGTCGAGCCGTGTGACGACATAAGGCAGCGGCCGGCTGGCCACGTTGGCCGTGAACATCCAGCCGCGGATGGCACCGGAGGTCAGATAGCGCGCGATCGCGGGCAGAACCTGTTCCAGCTCGTTCTCGGCAAAGCGCGCGCCGGCATCGTTGAACGCCCGCTGCAGGGTCGCGATATGCGCCGCGCGCGCGTGCCATTCGGGACCGGCCTTCTGATAGACGTCGCGCAAGAACTCCAGCTCGGCGCCTGCGAGTTGCGCGACGTTGACCTCGACCTTGTCACCGAACCGCAGCTGCTCCTTGAGAGGGGTGAGGTGCGGAAAGGCCGCCGCCATGGCCTCGATGGTCGGACGTTCGATCTGCAGCTTCATCGGTCGTCACCCGACGGTTCCGGTGTCACGACGACACCCCGCTCGGCTGGCGCACCGCGTCAGCCTTGGCCAGCAACAGGTGATTGGCGGCGAGCGAGAACTCCTGCCAGGCGGCGGCGATGTCGCGCAGGATGGTCTGCACATAATCCTTCGGCGGCCGGTGCTCGAACGGAAAGTTCGACAGCGCACAGGAGGTGCGGTTGAAGGCGATGGCGTCGTCGAGCAGCGACTGCATGACATCGCGGAACGGCTTCTGGATCTCCGGCATCAAAGCCGAGCGCCCACGCTCGACCGCCACGTTGCGCATGTCGAACGTCAGGGCATCGAGCACCTGCAGCGCGGCTGCGAACACCTGCTCGATGGCGCCGAGAACCGCGAGCTGTGTCAATTGCTCCCGCTGCTGCGTCGCGAGGCTGCGGTTGAGCCGCTGGCGGTAGTCGTCGAAGGCCGCATCGCGCTGCGCGGCGACCCAGGCGGCAAACCAGGCGAGGCTGGCCTCATTGCCGGTCAGTCCCTCGTCGAGGGCCACGCCGGCGCGCGCGCCGACCGGCGCGTCGGCTGCGCGGGCGATCGCGCGCTCGATGCGCCGGGCCGCATTGATTGCGCCTTCGAGATAGCCGGCCGCATGGCTTGCAGTCTCGGCGCCGCCGAGATGTAGCCGCCCGTCCCATAGCGGCCGCCGCAGCATCGGGCTGGCGATCTCGCTGTGTTCGCCGCGCGGCGTGGTGCGGTCCAGTGCGCTGCAGGTGAAGCGCTCGGTCGCCCAATCCTGATAATGCTGCTCGCCGCCATCCAGCTCCGCGCCGAACAGCTGCACCATCTGGCTGTCCATCAACATCGGAAGACCGACGGCGAAAGTCTCGCGCAGAGCTGGCGCAAAGGCGAGAAAGCCGCCGAGCGCAGCTCGGTCACCTCCTTCGTCGCAAGCATCGAAAATCTCGCCGACGACAGCCTGCTCGTGGCTCGCGAAGGCATTGCCGGACAGGCCCTTGTCACGCCAACGCGCCTGGTCATAGGCGATCACGACCTTGGCCTGTGCCGCCATCCAGGTCTCCGTACTGCGCATCGCCTCGAAGGTCGCATCGTCGAGCTCGGGGCGAAAACCGACGTGATCGATCAGCAGCCGCGGCGGCAGCGCCAGCACCGCACGCTTGGCCTCGATGGCGACCGATTCGGTCGATGTCGCGAAGACCAGTCGCACATGGGTGCCGCAATCGATGACGCGCATCAGCTCATGGCCGGTATGGATGCTGGACGGCGGGAGATCACGGACGAGCGCCTCGATCAGCCTGGTCATGCCGCCCGAGAGCCGGCGCGCGCCCTGGTGAAGTGGCGGCCCGCTGATTGGCTCCGGGCTCTTGTCCGCCTCCTTCAGGTGCAGAACCGTGCCGTCATCGTGCTGGGCGAAATCAGACAGGCCAAGCTCCGCAATCAGCCCGGTCAGCAGCGGCTGGGTGTCGGGCCAGAACCAGGTCGGACCGAGATCCAGCGCCAGACCCGTCCTGCTGCGCACAGACAGGACACGTCCTCCCAGGCGATGTCGGGCTTCGAACAAGGCGAAGCTGCCGCCGCGTTGCTGCAAGCTGCGTGCAAGTGCGATTCCGCACAATCCACCCCCGACAATGGCCGTTTCGAGCATGGCAGGACCTCGGCTGATGCGTTGCAAGGACGTTGCAAGCGGGTCTTGCAAGAAGCTTGCAAGTTTTTGCCGGCCAACGATGTGAGTTTCCAAACATCGCTTGATTTTGCCAGCGGCTTGGCCCACCTCATCATGATGAGTGACGAGAGCGACCTCCTGGCGGCCAACGCGGCCTTCTATGCAGCCTTCGCGGCCGGTGATTTTGCCGCACTTGCGGCGCTCTGGGCCGATCGCGACGGCATCTCCTGCATCCATCCGGGATGGTCGCCGATCATTGGCCGCGGCGCGGTGATCGGAACCTGGCGCGACATCATCAACAATCCGGGACGGCCCCAGATCGTCTGCGCCGATCCGTACGCGATCGTCGACGGCGACCACGGCCACGTTCTGTGCATCGAGTTGGTGGATGGGGCAGCGCTCGCCGCCGCCAATCACTTCGCGCGCATCGGCGGCGTCTGGCGGATGGTGCACCATCAATCGGGGGCGATCGCGCAACTCACGTCTGCGCACGACGACCCGGACAGCCATCGCCTGCATTGATCCTCGGCCAATTGGCACGAAACTTGATCTGACGACACTGACCGGCAGCAATGTCGGAGATTGTTGATGTCGTCGCGTCGGATTCGGGCCAGAAGCCTGTCTCCGCGCCCGGGGGAACGGCTGTGCGACCAGCATCGTGCGCATGCCGACGGGAGAGATGGGATGGCCCGCGTTGTTACCGCCTATCTGAAGCGCGCTGAGGTGCCTGAGCGCGCATCTTTGCAGCAGGCGATCGATCGCCTCCCCTTCACGCTGACACTCGACGAGACGTATAGGCCGCTGGAGAGCACGAGCTACCTGCCCTGCACGCTGGATGGAGAGGACGCTGGCTTCGGCTTGCGCTTCAGCGCGGTCGCGCCGCGTCAGGACGAACGCGATGTCGCGATGACGCTCACATGGGGCGGCGATCCGCGCGAAGAGGCGGCAGCGCTCGCGATCTGTGCTGCGCTCGCCGCGACGTTCGGCGCGCTGGTGCTGCGCGACGGCAAAGAGCTTGCACCCGACGAGATGCTCGAACAGGCGAAAGGAGCACTGGTATGAACATGACGGCTCCCCTGCAGCCGACGGCGATCCATGCCGTCCCGGCCGAGCTTTGCGAATGCGGCTTCCGCCTGCTGATGATCCGGCAGTTCAATGTCGGCGCCGTGCCGCCGGCCTTTGCGATCATCGATCAGCGGGTCATGCGGATGCCGCAACGGCTCGGCCGCCACGGCGTGTCGTTCGCCGCGACCTTTCTTCCGGAGGTCATGTCATGGCTGATCGATCATCTCGGCCGGCCGTCGCTGCATGACGAGAGCGGGCGCTCCTACCGCAATCCGCGCTGGCCGGTGGTGTGCTGGCACGATCAGGAACGCTATTGGCCGAGCGGCGCCGTGACGGTGGAATGGTTCGCCGAGGTCGCGTTTCAAGATCATGCCTCGTGGATGGCATTCCGGACGCGTTGGCATGAGAGCCTGATGGGCCGGAATGCTGATGCCGACTCAGGATTGGGAGAAGCAGACGCGCGCGAGTCGCATGACACGGAAAAGGAATTTGCCGACGAGGCGTTTCAGCAGGCATGATCTGCCAAATTGATGCTGGGCCACAACCGGCTCTGTTCGATCCCGATCGAGGCGTGATATCAAACGCGTGATCAAACGAAGCGGAGGCGATCGTGCGCTACGTCTCATGGCTTGAAGGCTGGCTCGGAGGCTTGTTCGGTCATCTGCTCACGGAATGGCAGCCTGACCGCCGTGCCGGTGCTGGCGGCCCCTTCATCCGGCCTCCTGCGGCGGAGCTGTCAAACGAAGATCTGTTTTACCTCGCGATGCTCGGCCCTCACGTGTGAGCGGACCAGCCTCGGCTTCGACGCTCCGTCCAATCCCACGAGTCGACCATGACTGATATCGCGCGCTTCCGCGACTTCGTCGCCGCTACCGCACGCCTGATTGCGGGCACCACAGACGAGACAACGCTGCTCACCGCCCTCGCGCCCAAGCTTGCTGAACTGGTCGGACATGACGACTGGCTGCCCGAGGCCTATGCCGTGGCGGGTGGGGAGAAGTACCGCCAATATCTGCTCTACGCTGATCCGCTGGAGCGGTTCTCGATCGTCAGCTTCGTCTGGGGTCCGGGCCAGGGCACGCCGGTGCACGATCATCGCGTCTGGGGCCTGGTCGGCGTGCTCAGGGGCGAGGAGCTCTCGGTGAGCTATGAACGGCGGCCGGACGGGACGTTGCGCGCCGGCCAGCCGGAACGGTTGCGGGCTGGACAAACCGCCGCGGTATCGCCACAGATTGGCGACATCCACGCCATCTCCAACGGTCTGGCGGACCGCTCCTCGATCAGCATCCACGTCTATGGCGGCAATATCGGCCGCATCCGCCGCGCGGTGTTCGACGCGGAGACCGGCGCCGCCAAGGACTTCATCTCCGGATATTCGAATGACACCGTCCCCAACCTCTGGCCCGACCGCAACACCGCCTGACCAGGTCCGCTTCATCACCCCGACGGAGCTGCGGCGGCGCTGGCGGGCCCAGGAAGAAGTGGCGCTGCTCGACGTCCGCGAGGAAGGCCCCTACTCGCTATCGCATCCGTTCTTCGCGGTGTCGCTGCCGCTGTCGCAGATCGAACTGCGCATTCTCGACCTGATCCCGCGGCTGAGCGCGCCGGTCGTGGTCTATGATGACGGCGAAGGCTATGCGGCGCGCGCGGTGCCGCGCATCCATGCACTGGGGTATCGCGACGTGTCGATCCTCGACGGCGGACTCGCGGGCTATGCCCGGGTCGGCGAAGTGTTCCGCGACGTCAACGTGCCGAGCAAGGCGTTCGGCGAGTTGGTCGAGGCGATCCGGCACACCCCGTCACTGTCCGCTGACGACGCCAAGGCGCTGATCGAGCGCGAGTCCAATCTCGTCGTCCTCGACGCAAGGCGGTTCGAGGAATATCGCACCATGAGCATTCCGCGCGGCGTCAGCGTGCCCGGCGGCGAGCTCGCATTCCGGGCGCGCGAGATCGCGCCCTCGCCCGACACCACCATCATCGTCAATTGCGCCGGCCGCACGCGCTCGATCATCGGCACGCAGTCGCTGATCAATGCTGGGCTGCCGAACAAGATCTATGCGCTGCGCAACGGCACCATCGGCTGGACGCTGGCCGGCCACCAGGTCGAGCGCGGCAAGACCGCGCGCATGCTGGAGCGGCCGCAGGCTAGCTACGCGGCGGCGCTGGCCGATGCCAAGGCCTGGGCCGCGCGCGTGGGCGTCGGCGAGCTCGATGCCGCGACCTTCGCGCGCTTCCAGGCCGAGGCCGGCACGCGCACGCTCTATTGCCTCGACGTCCGCACGCCCGAGGAATATGCCGCCGGCCATCCGGCCGGCTTCGCCTCGGCACCCGGCGGCCAGTTGGTGCAGGCGACCGACGAATGGGTCGGCGTGCGCGGCGCGCGGCTGGTGCTGTTCGATGATGATGGCGTGCGCGCGCGCATGACGGCGTCATGGCTGACGCAGATGGGGTGGGACGCATCGATCATTGGGCCGGACGTGGTTGCGCCGACAGAAGCCGTGATCCCGGCCGCGCGCCGGCCGGCGCTGCCGGACCTTGGCGGCGCCGCCATCGGTGTCGGAGAGCTTGCAGCCGCCCCCGCGTCCTGGACGATCGTCGACCTCTCCCGCAGTCCGGCCTACAAGACCGGGCACATTCCGGCCGCGCATTTCGTGCTGGCGTCGCGCTTTGCCACGGATCTCACCAGGCTGCCCGGTGAGGGCCCGATCGTGCTGGTCAGCGCCGACGGCGCGGAGGCTGCGTTTGCGCTCGCCGACGCACGCGCGGCAACCAAGCGAGAGCTCCGCGTGCTCTCGGGCGGCACGCGCGCCTGGACGGACGCGGGACATGCCCTGGACACCGAGCGCCAGTCATGGATCTCGACGCCTGACGACGTCTACAAGCGTCCCTATGAGGGCACTGATAACGCCACCGCGGCGATGCAGGCCTATATCGACTGGGAGCTGCAGCTGGTCGCCCAGCTCGCCAATGATTCCGTGTCGAATTTCCACGTGGTGTAGTTGGCCAGGAACGTCGCGGCAGGTGGGCGCACGCGCCGCTTTGCCCACTTTTCGCTTGTCCCACTGCATGACTCCGTCATTGCGAGCGCAGCGAAGCCATCCAGGGCGTCACGGGGACTCTGGATGGCTTCATCGCCTTGGGGTTCCTCGCAATGACGGCCGCGTGTGGCGGTGTCCTTACAGTTGCACGGGAAACAGGTGATTGATCGCCACCAGGATCACCAGAAGAACGATACCGAGGCCGAGACTATAACCGATCAGCTTCTTCTCGATCGGCAGCAACGGCTCGACCTCGCTTGCCGTCTCGGTCTTGAATTCGGATGATGACATTGCAACCTCTCCCGATCAGCTGGCGAGCGGCGGCTTGAAGCCGCTGAAGAACAGCCAGGAAATTAACAATCCGACCCAGATGACGAAGCCGAACAGGCTGACGACATAGACTGCGGCGAGCTTGGCAAAGCCGTCCTGCCAGAGCTTGCGGAAATCCGAGAGCACGCCGATCGAGAAGAAGGTCAGGATGAAGAAGATCACGCGAAACACGTTGGCCTCGTTGGCGGCCGCAGGCAGCGCCTTGCCGATCTCGGGCGTGGTGCCGGTCGCGAGCCACAGCGAGATCGCGAACACCGCGACGAAGCCGAGGATGAATTTCGGGAAGCGCTCCCAGATCTCGCCGGCCTTCGCCTTGTCGGTGCGCGGCGTGATGTGGTTGGTCCAGATGTAGCCGAGGATGAAGGCCCAGATGCCGATGAAGATATCGATGAACACCTTCACCGTGGCCGTGGTCGCGAGGATCCAGCCGGGCTGATATTTGATGCCTTCGGCCGCGGCCTTTGCCAGGATCAGCGACTCGGTGATGCCGCCACCGGCGACCGCTGCGCCGTCGGTCTTGATCGCCAGACCCATCCAGGCCCCCGCGACCAGCGGCTCCTGCCACAGGAAGGTCTGCGCCAGGAACGGCAGGATCAGGATCTCGACCACCGCGAACACCACCACCAGCGACGACACCAGGATCGGCACCGCGGGCCGCGCGCGAATGGCGCCGCCGGTCGCGATCGCCGCTGCGACGCCGCAGATCGAGATGCCTGACGCGAGCGGCACCGACCATTCGCGGCTGAAGCCGAACCATTTGCGGGCGACGAAATACACCACCGACCAGTAGATCAGATAGGCCTCGATGATGGCGGCGACGCCGCGCAGCAGGATCGACGACGCCAGATTGAGCCGGCCGGCGGCGGTCACCGCAATGGTGGCGCCGAGGATCACGATCGCGATCTTGATATAGAGCTCGGGCCGGATCGCCTCCTTCAGCCACTCCGCGAAGCGCGGGAAGATGTTGGCGATCACGAGGCCCGCGACAAGCGCGACGATGAAGCCGCCTTCATTGGTCAGCTTCAGCGACCAGGAGATGCCGAACTTCTGCTGATCGGCCGGCGTCACCACGGCGATATAGGCATAGCTGCCGACGATCCAGCTCGCATAGGCAATTGCGAACACGATGGTGAAGGCGAGGATGAAGCGCTTGATGTCGCCGCCAAGCGCCGCGACTCCGGCCGTGAGCACCACAAGCAGCGACACATAGGTCGCAGCGAGCGAGCCGAGGCCGCCGAGCGCGGCATAACCCTTGGCCACCGGCGCCAATGCCTTGCCAAGGTCGGTGTAGACCGACGTGGTGACCGCCCAGCCGAGCAGATCGATGCCGCCGAGGCTGAACAAAGACAGGGCAAAAACGAGAACGCCAATGACCAGCGCCAGCCAGTCCTCCGTCAGGTTTCCCTTGGTCACGGCCTGCTTGGCCGAGCTGATTGCAACGTCCGACATCGATCTTTCCTCCCGCGCGACACGCCGCGCGGCCAGCGCCAATGATGCGCCATCAAAGTCGTGTCGTGAGAAAGTCGCAATCTCACAGAATTTCTTTGTTCGCTGTGACGAAGGCACAGTCCTACTGTCAGCTGGACCAACCGTAGCAAATCCTGCTTGGGACCATTCTCCATGGGCGCCGTGGCTGCACGCGCGCAGGCCGGCGGCGGCCCAGGATGGTCCAAGCCGCCGGCGCTTGCGGCGACCCGGTCAGGAGACGAACATCTCGAGCTGCCCGTTGCCGCCTGCCTGCAGCGGCGGCGCGTCGGCATATTGCGGCAGCGCCCAGCGGCGAATCGCGGCGAACAGCAGCGGCGGCTGGATCGGCTTGGTCACATAGTCGTTCATGCCCGCCGCCAGATAGGTTTCGCGTTGCCCGACCAGCGCATTCGCGGTCAGCGCGATGATCGGAACGCAGCGCTCGGGACCCGGGAGTTGACGGATCGCCTTGGTGGCCGAGATGCCGTCCATCTCCGGCATCTGCACGTCCATCAGGACGAGATCGTAGACCTTGTCGGAGATGGCAGCGATCGCCTCTGCGCCATTGACCACCATCGTCGGCCTGAACCCCTGCTTCACCAGCAGGCTCTGGATCAGGGTTGCGATGATCGGGCTGTCCTCGGCGACCAGAATGTCCAGCGGGCGGTCGACACTCGCCACGATCGTCTCGGCCGGCAGCGCCAGCGCCTCGCCGCACCGGCACTTGGTCTCGAACCAGAAGCGGCTGCCGCGGCCGAGCTCGCTGTCGACGCCGATGCTGCCGCCCATGATGGTGCAGAGCTGCCTGCAGATCGCAAGCCCGAGACCGCTGCCGCCATATTTGCGCGAGATCGACGTGTCGGCCTGGACGAACGGATCGAAGATCTGCGCCAGGATCTCCGGCGACATGCCGATGCCGGTATCGATCACCTCGATCCTGAGGTCGACGACGCCGCCATCCAGCTGGCGATGCGAGGCGCGCACTTCGATCGAGCCCTGCTCCGTGAATTTGATCGCATTGCCGACCAGGTTCAGCATCACCTGGCGGATGCGGGTCGGATCGCCCTCGAGATATTGCGGCAGGCCCGGCGCGAGGCTGACCTTGAGATCGAGGCCCCGCCTCCTCGCCTTCTCGCCCATGAACGAGACCGCGCTTTCGACCAGATTCGGAACGTCGAAATCGATACATTCCGATTGCAGCCGCCCGGCTTCGAGCTTCGAGAAATCGAGAATGTCGTTGATCACCTCCAGCAGCAGGTCCGCCGATTCCTTGGCCAGCGCCGTGTACCGCTTCTGCTCCTCGCTGAGCGAGGTGCCGCGCAACAGATCGACCATGCCGACCATGCCGCTGAGCGGCGTCCGGATCTCGTGGCTCATGATGGCCAGAAAATCCGACTTGGCCCGATTGGCGGCTTCCGCGGCGTCACGCGCCGCGCGCAGCTCGGCCCCTCTCGCCTCCAGCTCCTGCGTCTGCTGCTCGAGATCGGACCGGATGGCTTCGACATAGGCAAGCTTCTGTTCGAGCTCGGCCTGAACCGTCTTGAACGCGGTGATATCGGTTACCAAACAGACCGTTCCGCCATCGGAGATGCGATGATCGACGCTCTGGATCCAGCGGCCGTTGAGTTCGCGGTGCTCGATCATCCGGCTGCCGCCGAGATGCCAGGCCGTCTTGCGCGCGAGCCACTCCTCGAAGCGATCGCCCTTCGACCGGATCAGCCCGTGCTCATAAGCCCGTCGCATCAGCTCGGTGAACGAGATGCCCGGCTTCATCAGGACGGTCCAGGCCGGAAACATTTCGCGGAACATCGTGTTCGACATCACGAAACGATCGTCCTTGTCGAACAGCACGAAGCCATTGGTCAGCGACTCGATGGCATCCATCATCAGCAGCCGGGCCTGATCCGCGTTGATCTCGGCGAGCTTGCGCTCGGTGATGTCCTGCACGATGCCGAAGCGCTCTCGAAACACGCCGTCGGCTTCGTCGCTGGCATTGGCCTCGATCCTCACCCAGCGGACCTGGCCGTTCGGCGTGACGAAGCGAAGCTCCTGGATGAAGGCGCAGCCGGTCGCGCGCGACCGGTCTCTCGCGCGCACATAGGCTCCGACATCCTCCGGGTGGATGATGTCGAGCATCGTGGCGAAGGCGACCTGATCGACCGGCTCCAGTCCGGCGATCTCGAACAGCTCATCGGACCACACCGCGAACTCGCCGCTGGGATCGGTCACCCAATGGCCGAGCCTGCCGATCCGCCGCGCATCGCCCAGCAGCCGCGTGGTCTGCGCCAGCTGATCGTTCTGCCGGGCCAGTGCGTTCGCGAGCGCGATGGCGTGTCGGCTCTTGCGGATCAGCATCGATGTCAGGACGATCATGACGACCACGGCGCCGAAGGCGAGCATCAGCAGCGACACGATACGATCCTTCTGCAGATCCGTCAGCAGCTCGACCGCCACGACCGTTGCGGCAGCGGCCAGAACCGACGCCAGGAACATGCGGAAGGACGGCGCCCCCGCAGCGGGCGGCGGCGCCTGCATCGCTTCGAGCAACGCCTCGGACGACGCCCCCGTCGGGTTCGGCATCGGCGGCGTCATGCGCGCTCCACCACTCTGCTCAGCGCATCCGCGGTCGCCTCGATGGTCTCCGACAGCAGTGGCAGGCATGCCGCCATCTCGGCGGTGGTCGCGCGATCGAGCTCGATGTCCCGCGCGATCTCGGCCAGCCGCGCGGCGCCGAGGCTCGAGCAGGATCCCTTGAGCACATGCGCAGCCTTTCGCGCACCGTCGAGATCGCCTGCCGCAAGCGCTGCCGTGATGGCGGCGAGCGCGTCCGCGGCCGCCGCAGGCAGCTGCGCCAACATCGCCCGCAGCGCGCCGGGGTCGAGCGCCGCACGCAGCAGATCGAGCTGATCCTGATCGAGCAGCGGCTGATCATGGGCCGCGATCATCTCACCGCGCTCCGTTCGACAGGTTCGTCGGCACCTGCTTGGCTGCCGGCGTGCGGACGGCCCTGCCGTCATCGCACGGCGTCGCCGGCGGCGCGATGCGACGGTCAAGACAGACGATCGTGGTATCGTCGGGCAGCGGGCTGGTCGCTGTGATGCCTGCAGCGGCACAGAGCTGGTCGATCACCTCCTTGGGCGTCAGTCCGGCAGGACAGGCGTTCAGCGCCGTGACCAGCCCCTTGTCGCCGATCCTGCGGCCCTTCGCATTCGGGAATTCGGGCAGGCCATCGCTGAACAGCAGAAGCAGCGAGCCGGCGGGAAATCTGCGCTTGGAGGTGAGGTATTGCACGCCTCGCTCGATGCCGAGCGGAAGGCTGCTCGTGTCGCACAGCCGGGCCCGCGCCGCCGTGCCCTGAACCAGGATCGCCGGCGGCGCGCCAGCGGAGGCGAACCTGATCTCGCCTTTCTGATGATCCACGACGACGTAGAGGAATGTCGCAAACTGGCCGATGCGCAGCAGCCGGACCAGGCGCTCATTGAGCATCGAGACCAGCGCACCCGGATCGCCGTGCAGCTCCTTGTATTCGTGGATCAGCGCATGCAGGCGGAAGGTGTTGAGGGCGGCATTGACGCCATGGCCGGTGAAATCAGCCAGAAAGATTCCAAACGATCCGTCGTCGATCGGGAGCACGCCCCAGAGATCCCCCCCGAGCTCCGAGGACGGCCGATTATAGGACGCGATCCGCAGACCGAGCGCGTGCGCCGCCTCCTGCAAGGCCGCAGGCTCGGGCAGCAGCTCGAACTGCATGCGCCGCGCCGCCTCGAGCTCGCGGGAGATGCGCTCACGATAGAAGCGCAACTCGCGCAACGAGTTCCAGCGCTCGATATGCGCAACGACACGTGCGATCAGCTCGGACGGATTGACCGGTTTGGAGAGGAAATCAGAGGCACCGCCGCAGAACAGCTCTCCCATCTTCTTGCGGTCGACGGTCGCGGTCTGCAGCAGGATCGGGACGTCGGCAAAGTCGGGGTCGGCGCGCAGCTGGCCGCAGACGTCCAGCCCGTTCAGATCCGGCATCTGCATGTCCAGCAGGATCAGGTCCGGCCGGAAGCTCCTGACCTGCTCCAGAGCCGAGCGGCCGCCATCGGCGAATTCCAGCCTGGTGAATTTCTGCTGCCGCAGGACGCCGGCGACGAGCTGGCGACACAGCGGATCGTCATCCGCGATCAGGATCTTCGCGCCGGTGACGTCGTCGCTCAGGATTCTGTCCTCGGAGGTCACCTCGCCCCCCTGCGCGCTCAGGGGCATAGCTGAAACTCCAGCCTGACCGTCGTACCGCCGTTCAGCACGGTCACCCGGTCGGAGAACACCTGGAGAATCTCGAGGCCACGCCCCGACATGCCATCCTCGGCTGCGGGCCGCACGCCGCTGTAATCGTAACCATCGCCGCTGTCGCGGACCGTGATCGCGAGCGCGGACGACGTCCAATCCGCGTCCAACCGGATCATCGAACTGCCGATCTGCGGAGACTCGAGCTTCGTCTCGATGATGGCCTGAGCGGCGATCAGCCCGTCGAGGCTGCCGCGCAGGCCGCCGTCGATCCTGAGATTGCCGTGCAAAACCGCGTTCATCAGCGCCTCCTGCACGGCGCTGTAAACCCTGATCCGCAGATCCTCGGTGAGCGCAAGACGCTCGCCGAGCGCCTGAACATAGGTCTTCACGACGGAGTGGCGATATGCGGAGCGCGTGGTGATGACGAGACTGAGAACCTTGTCGGTGGACAGATCCGCGCCTTCGTAAGTCTCAGCGGAACGGTCGAGCAGCTCGGCTTCGATGCATCGACGCGCCGGACGCGCCAAGGCAGCGTCCAGCGTCTGTTCCGACGCGCCGTCCCAGCACGACAGGAACGCGTCTGCAGGAACCTGCCGGTCGACCGACACGTACATCGAGGATCACTCCTCCACGGTGAAGAGCGTGTTGAACTTGGTGACCGCGAACATGCGTTTCACCTGCCCGCTCGGCCGCCGCAGGATGAGCTCGCGATGATTCTTCTTGGCCTCGTCCCGGGCCAGCAACAGCATGCCGAGACCGGCCGAATCGATGAAATCCAGCTTCGAAAGATCGATCACGACCGACCGGCCGGGAGCGGCGAAGATTTCGGTCACCATCTGCTTGAACGGAACATGATCGCTAAAGGTGAACTCGCCGCTCATCGCGATCGGACCACCTGCGTTGTCCATGTGGATCTGCATGCTTATCTCTCCTAAAACAGTTCAATGGTCCCCGTCTGCGAAGGGCTGGCCTCCGTTTCGCTCGGATCGGCCGGCTGCTTGCCTTCGAGAATCTGCGCGACGAAGCGCGACCTCAATTCGCCGAGCGTGAAGCGATCGAGCAGCGTCTTGACCCATTCATTGTCGATTGTCGTCTCCACGACCGGTTCATCCAGGACATCGGCCGTCGTCGTCTTCAGCTCGTCGAGCGCCTCGTCGACAACGCGCAACGTGTCGACCACATGTTCGAGCCGTTGCCGCGTGCGATCCTGGAACTGGATGCCCGTGATCATGCCGGCGACGTCGGCCGAGATCACCTCGGCTTCTTTCATCGCTTCATTGACGACTTCGGTCAGGTTGCCGCCGCGCTCGATCAGGGCGTTCATCAGCAGCTCGAGACGGTCCTTCGCCATCAGGTTCTGCGACATATCGATGGTCGCGACGCGCTGCAGCGTTTCATGGCCGTTCTCGATGCCCTGGGTGACGGCATGCAGCTCCGTCGCCATGTCGACGGACAACCGCTGCGTGGCGCTCGACAGCTCGCGGACCTCGCCGGCGACCACACGAAACGCTGCGCCCGCCGTTCCAGCCCGCTCCGCCTCGATCCTGGCATTGAGCGCCAGCATATTGGTGACGCGGTTGATCTTGTTCAACTCTTCCATGCAGGAGTCGACGCGGTTGACGTTTCCGTTGAGCTCGCTCAACGCGTAGACCATCGACATCGCGTCCTTCGACAGCAGCAGGATCTTCTCGACGACGTCGCTCAATGTCTCCTCGAGCAGACCCGCGATGCGATCGATCGCGATCGCCTCGCCATCGACCTCGATGCCCATCGCGAGCTTGCTCAGGCTTTCGACGCGTTCCGTCTGCTGCCCCGCGCAGACGGCGAGACGCTGAAACCGGCTGCTCAGACTGTCCGCCTCGGTCTCCACCACGGCGGAGGTCTGCTGGATCTCGCTGACAAGCGTCCGGATCACGCGCTGCTGCATGCCGGCGAACGCGATCCACCGGCGCATCAACTCGTCCTGCTGTGAGGGCGCAACCGGCGCAAGCGCCGGCGACGGCTCCGGACTGGGCGGCTTCGCTGCAGCCGCGTTGCTCTGTTTCCAACCGAACATGGATTACACCCTGACGCCGCGCGCAGCGAGCGACTCGCACCGCTTCAGGACCTGATCGGCAATCTTGTTGAGCGGCAGCTCGATCTCAACGGCGCCACATTCCCGCGCCGCCTTCGGCATGCCGTAGACCACGCATGTCGCCTCGTCCTGACCGATGGTCGACGCTCCGGCCGAGCGCATTTCCAACAGCCCGAGCGCACCGTCCCGGCCCATGCCGGTGAGGATGACGCCAATCGCATTGAGCCCCGCGGCGTGGGCGACGGACCGGAACAGAACGTCGACCGACGGCCGGTGTCCTGACACGGCCGGCTCGTCGTGAACCCGGCAAACATAGTTCGCGCCATTGCGGGCGAGCTCCAGATGGCAGCCGCCCGGTGCGATATAGGCATGGCCCGGCAGCACCCGCTCGCCGCTCTCGGCCTGCTTGACGGTGACTGCGCACAGCTGATTGAGGCGGTTGGCGAAGGACGCCGTAAACATCGCCGGCATATGCTGCGTGATCACGACAGCCGGCGCATCCGATGGAAACGCCATCAACAGCTCCTGCAGCGCTTCGACGCCGCCGGTCGACGCGCCCACCGCAATGATCTTTTCGGACGAACTATACGATACGCCGGGCCGGTGTAGAGGGCGGACCTCGTCTCCCGAGCGCGGCCGGATCTTCGCCGCCGCGGCCGCCTTGACCTTGGTGACGATCTCGTCGCGCAAGGCCGGCAGTCCCTCGACAAGGCCAATGACGGGCTTCGCCACGCAGTCAAAGGCTCCCATCTCCAGGGCACGCACGGCCGTATCCGCGCCTTTCTGCGTGAGAGATGAGATCATCAGCACCGGCATCGGACGCAGGGTCATGATCTTGTCCAGAAAAGCGAGGCCGTCCATGCGCGGCATCTCGATGTCGAGCGTGAGCACATCAGGATTGAGGGACTTGATCATATCGCGCGCCACAATCGGATTGGGCGCGGCGCCGAGGACCTCGATTCCCGGATCACTTGAAAGGAGATCCGTCAACATCTGCCGCACGAAGGCGGAGTCGTCGACGATCAGAACGCGAATGGCACTCATCTTACTGCCTCAAAAAATCTCGACCGATCCGGCAACGGGTTCGACCTGGATTCGTGTCTTGTAGGACGTCTCGTTGCGGACAAGGGCATCATGATCGGCGCGCGGCAATTCGAGCAGCATCACGCGGCCGGTTACCGGGAAGTAGTGAACACGGCGCGGCAGCGAGCCGCGCAGGTGATACGCTGCGATGGGAAGGTGTTCCGCCGCCAGATAGTCTTCGACGAAGTCGGCGTTGCGATGCCCGATCTTCGCCATGCCATTCAGCACATTGGCGCCGCCGAACACCTTGATCTCCAGGCGGCGTCGGGCGCCGCCCCGGGCGAGAATGTCGTTGATCAGCCGCTCCATCGCGACATTGCCATAGCGCATCCCGTCGGACACGTCGCCCCAATCGCCAAAGCTCTCCGGCAGCATGAAATGGTTCATGCCGCCGACCCGGGTTTGCGGATCACGGATGCAGGCTGCAACACAGGACCCGAGCACGGTGACGAGCATCTCGTCCACGGCGTCGGTGACATAGTGCTCTCCCGGAAAGAGCTTAACCGCGATCGCGTCAAAGCGCTCGTCGCGATACTTCCGAGGACATGTCAGAAGGTCGTCGGTGACCGAGGCATCCGTCGTTTGACGCCGCCTGCTCTTCGCCCTGATCATCTGCGCCTCCGATAGATCGTTCGTCCGACCAGATCGAAACGCTCGCAGACGCCGAGCAGGTTTTCCGAGTGCCCGGCGATCAGCCAGCCGTCGGGCCTGAGCAGATCGGCGTAGCGGTCGAACAAGCGACGTTGGGTCGGCTTGTCGAAATAGATCACCACGTTGCGGCAGAAGATGATGTCGAAGGGCCCCGACATCGGCCAGGGCCCGAGCAGATTGAGATGGACGAAAGTGATGAGTCTGCAGAGCTCATCGTTCATGACGACCTTGCTGTCGCGCAACCGGGTGAACCGCTTGCGATAGGCATCCGGGATCCCCTCGGCCCGCTCCAGCTCGTATGCGCCCTCGGCCCCACGGGCGATCACATTCGTATCGAGATCGGTCGCGAGGATCTTGATGTCGCGCTCCATCAGCGCCGTCGGGCCGGCGGCCAAGGTCATGGCAATGCTGTAGGGCTCCTCCCCGGTCGAGCAGCCCGCAGACCAGATCCGCAGGCGTGTCGTATTCCCGCTCAGGAATTCCGGAATGATGACCCGCGAAAGGAAATCGAAATGGTGGGCTTCCCTGAAGAAGCTCGTGTGATTGGTGGTGACGGCGTTGATGAAATTGCGCAGCTCATCGTCACCGTCATCCGTTTCCAGCAGACGGCAATATTGTGAGAAGTCCGCAAGGCCGAGCGCGCGCAGCCGCCGCCCCAGCCGTCCATGGATGAAGGCACGCTTGCGCTCGCTCAGCACGATGCCGGCCGTATCCATCACAAGCTTGGACAGCTTGCGAAAGTCGTTGTCTTCAAGCGCGAACTGTTCCTGCACCATGGTCTCCCGGCACCCCAGAGAGGCGCCCCCACACCGACGGGGACGCCGCGTCGCGGCCTAGAATTCCTTCCAATCGACGTCGCCGGCCCCGACCACGCGGCGACGCACCGGCTCCATCTCGGCAGCGCGCGCTGGCGAGGGGCGCGGGGCGGATGCAGGCGCGGGCTTGCCGGCGGGGGCCCGCATCGCTGCGAGCTTGTCCTTGCCAAGCGACCGGTCGACGACCGGATTGCCGGTCTTTGCCGCATAGGGGCGGCCACGCTCGAATTCTGGCAGCACCATGAAGCGGCCGACCATCTCCGACATCGTCTCGGTCTGCTCCTCCATCGACTTGGCTGCCGCAGCAGCCTCCTCCACCAGAGCGGCATTCTGCTGGGTCACCTTGTCCATCTGGGTGACGGCGTTGTTGACCTGCTCGATGCCGCCGCGCTGCTCCTGCGACGCCGCCGAGATCTCGGCCATGATGTCGGTGACCCGCTTCACCGACTGGACGATCTCCTCCATCGTCTTGCCGGCGGTGTCGACCAGGCGCGAGCCCGATTCCACCTTGGACACCGAGTCCGAGATCAGCCCCTTGATCTCCTTGGCCGCGTTGGCACTGCGCTGGGCGAGGTTACGCACTTCGGCGGCGACCACCGCGAAGCCGCGGCCCTGGTCGCCGGCGCGCGCGGCTTCGACCGCGGCGTTGAGCGCAAGGATGTTGGTCTGGAATGCGATCTCGTCGATCACCCCGATGATGTCGGCGATCTTGCGGCTCGCATGGGTGATGCCCTCCATGGTCTGCACGACCTCGGCCACCACGGTGCCGCCCCTGATCGCGACGTCGGATGCAGATGACGCGAGCTTGTTCGCCTGCTGTGCATTCTCGGCGTTCTGCCGGACGGTCGAGGTCAGCTCCTCCATGCTGGCCGCCGTCTCCTCCAGACTGGCCGCCTGCTCCTCCGTCCGCTGCGACAGGTCGGTGTTGCCGTTCGCGATCTCGCGCGCGGCGCTCGACAGCGTCTGCGAGCTTTCGAGCACGTCGGCAAGGATGGACGACATCGTGTCGAGCAGCCCGTTCACGCCATCGCAGAGCTGGCCGATCTCACCCGACTTGCCGTCCGTCGGAATGCGCTCGCGAAGATCGTTGTTCTTGGCGGCGTCGACCACCGCCTGCGTCTGCCGCACCGCTGTTTGCAGCGCCTCGGAGGCCTTGACCTGCTCGGTGACGTCGGTCGCATATTTGACGACCTTGACCGGCTTGCCGTCGGGCCCCATGATCGGGTTGTAGCTCGCCTGGATCCAGACTTCGCGGCCGCCCTTGCCGATCCGGCGGTATTGACCGGCCTCATATTCGCCACGCGCGAGCTTGTCCCAGAACATGCGGTAGTCGGTCGAGCTGCGATAGGCGACATCGACGAAGATCGAGTGATGCTGGCCCTTGATCTCGGCCAGCGAGTAGCCCAGCGTATTGAGGAAGTTGTCGTTGGCGTCGAGGATCTTGCCGTCCAACGTGAACTGGATCACCGCCTGGGCCTTGTTGATGGCGTCGATCTGGCCGGCGAAGTCGGCGTTGCGGATCACCTCGCTGGTGATGTCGGTCGCGTATTTCACCACCTTGAAGGGCTTGCCGGACTGATCGAGAATCGGATTGTAGCTCGCCTGGATCCAGACCTCGCGTCCCCCCTTGCCGATGCGCTTGTATTGTCCGGCGTCATATTCGCCACGCCCGAGCTTGTCCCAGAACAGGCGATAGTCGGTCGACTGGCGATAGACGGGATCGACGAACATCGAATGGTGCTGGCCCTTGATCTCGTCGAGCGAGTAGCCCAGCGTTCGCAGGAAGTTCTCGTTGGCATATTCGATCTTGCCGTCGAGCGAGAACATGATCATCGCCTGCGAACGATCGATGGCCGCGAGCTGCGACGCCTGGCTGCGGATCTCGGTGACATCCGCCCATTCCAGCATGAAGCCCTGGTTGACGCCCTGCGCGTTCCGCATCGCATTGACGTTGAGCGAGATCTTGAGCGGTCCGACGGAAATGTCGGTGCGGAACGGCAGATTGGCCGGATTGGCGAGCATCGTCCGCTGATGCGCCGGATTGCGGTGAAAGACGTCGATGCAGGTCCCGACCATGGCGGCGGGATCGAAGGTCGGCCAGACCTTGCGAAACTCCGTGAGGTGCTGGCCGAACAGCTGCTTCGAGGCTTGATTGAGGTATGTGATCTTGAGATCGTTATCGACCAGCATCACGGCGCTGGTGACCTTCTCGACGACGGCTGTCATCTGATCGTCACGGCTCGCCGCGCGGGGCGCTGCCGCCGGAGCCTTCGCGGCGGACGACCGCGGACGACTGCTCCGCGACCTTGCCTTCGATTTGGGCGCGCCATCGCCCGGAGCGCCGTCCGTGGTGAAGTCCTGCATGATGTTCTCCTCGAAAGTGTCGCTCATGACGATCTCGTAAATTGTAGGGGTTAGGCGGCCGCCGCGGCGGCTGCGGCAGACGTACGCGTCACTGACGAAGCCGGCATCCCGAACAGACCCGACAACGACACCAGCGTCACCATCCTGTTCTGGATCGCGACCAGCCCCTCCAGGAACTGATCCTCGGTCGGCATGCCCATGTCCGGCACGTCGCGGATGTCCTTCGGATCGACGGAGATGATGTCCGAGACGGTATCGACCAGCAGGCCGACCGTGCGCGGGCCGGCGGCGACGATGATCACCACATGCATGTTGGTCGGCACGGTCACGCCGGTGCCGAACCGGGCGCGCAGGTCGAAGATGGGAACGATGATGCCGCGCAGATTGATGACACCCCGGACATGGGGCGGAGCGTTCGGGATCATGGTCGTTTCGGTCCAGCCCTTGATCTCCCGGACCACCATGATGTCGATGCCATACTCCTCCGCGCCCAGCGTGAAGGTGATGAACTGCTGCGCGTTCTCGCTGACCGCTGCTTCTTGGCCAAACGGAGCGATCGGCTTGTTGTCAGGCTGCATGGGTCAGGTCCTTTGCGGATTCTGGTCTCGATTGCTCCGGGGACGGCAGCCGTTCTGGCGTGCCGCGCATGTCGATCTCGTGCAGGCGCGCGACGTCAAGGATCAGCGCGACGCGGCCATTGCCGAGGATCGTGGCGCCGCTGATGCCGTCCACCGGCTCGTAATTGGCTTCGAGGCTCTTCACCACCACCTGCTGCTGGCCGAGGAGTTCGTCGACAACAATGCCGACACGGCCGGCGCTCTCGCTCTGCACGATGATCACGATGCCCCGGCAGGGATCGCCGATCGCATCGCCGATCGAGAACACGCGATGCAGATAGACCAGCGGCAGATACTCGCCGCGCAACGCCAGGACATGGCCGCGGCCGACCACGGGATGAATGTCGGCGGGGAGCGGACGCAGATTCTCGACGATCGCAACCAGCGGAATGATGAACGTCTCGCGCCCGACCGACACCACCATGCCGTCGACCACCGCCAAGGTGAGCGGCAGCGACAGCGTGAATGACGAGCCATGGCCGAAGCGCGAGCGCACCGAGATCCGGCCACCGAGCGCCTGCACGTTACGCTTCACGACATCCATGCCGACGCCACGGCCCGAGATGTTCGAGATCACCTCGGCGGTCGAGAAGGCCGGCAGGAAGATCAGATTGTCGATGTCGTCATCGCTGAGATTGGCGCCTGCAGGCACGAGGCCACGCGCGCGCGCCTTGGCCAGGACCTTGTCGCGATTGATGCCGCGGCCGTCATCCGAGACCTCGATGACGATGCGGCCGCTGCGCTGGGCGGCCGAGAGGTTGATCGTGCCCTGCCGCGGCTTGCCTGCGGCAAGCCGCTCGGCCGGCGGTTCGATGCCGTGGTCGAGCGCGTTGCGGATCATGTGCGTCAACGGATCGTTGAGCTGCTCGATGACCGTCTTGTCGATCTCGGTCATCTCGCCGGAGGTGACAATGCGCACCTCCTTGCCGAGCACGGCGGCCAGTTCGCGCACGATGCGCGGCATCCGCGCGAACACGGATTTGACGGGCTGCGCGCGGATCGCCATCACGCTTTCCTGCAGCTCACGCGCACTCTGGGCCAGCGCCTCGATGCCCTGAATGAGCTGGGGATATTTGTCGGCCGGCAACGCCAGTCCCTGCTCCGTCAGCATCGCCTGGCTGATCACGAGCTCGCCGACGAGATTCACCAGCCGATCGACCTTGTCGACGTCGACCCGGATCGACTGAGCCAGGGAGACTGCGGCGACCACGGGAGCCGCCGCACTGCCGGCATCGCCCGGCGCAACCTCGACCGCGGCCGTGGCGGACTCGAGCAACTCGATCTGAAGGTCGCAATCATCCTCGACGAACTCGAACACGTCCTGGATGCCGCTGCGCGGCACCGCCGTTTCGAGCGTGAAGGTCCAGTTGAAATAGGCCGCCTCGGGATCCAGCGCGCCGAGCGCCGGGAGCGCCGAACAATCGACATCGATCGCGAGCGCGCCCAGCTTGCGGAGCTGGCGGATCAGGAGCAGCGGCTCGTTCGCCTTCTTCAGCATCTCCGTGTGTGGACGGAACCTGATGCGATATGTCTGCTCATGGAGCGGCTTCGCGTCGGACGCGGCGGGCGCAGGGCCAGGCTCGGCCGCCGGGCCCGCGCCCTGCAGGACGTGCTGCATGGCCGTGCGGATGTCGACGGCGAAACTCGGCGCGAGTTGCTGCTCGAGCCGCGCTGCATTGACGATGTCGGCCAGCGCATCGCTGGCCCGAAGCAGCAATTGCTTGATGTCGTTGGTGACCGCGATCTTGTGATCGCGCAAGGCGTCGAGCAGGCTCTCGAAGGTGTGCGAGAAGGCGACGAGGTCCGTGCAGCCGAACGCGCCGGCTCCACCCTTGATGGAATGCACCGACCGGAAGATCGCGTGCAGCGTCTCGTCGTCCTCCTGTCCGCTGGACAACAGTTCGAGATTCGACTGCAAGGCGTCGAGCAGTTCGGCGCATTCCTCGAAATAGGTCTTGCGGAACTGCGCGACCGGATAGGCCTCTTGCTCGGATGCTACGGACATACGCGGTTGACCGTCGCGATCAATTGATCGGGATTGAACGGCTTCACCAGCCACCCCGTCGCGCCCGCCGCCTTGCCGTCGGCCTTCTTTGCGCCATCGCTCTCGGTCGTGAGGATCAGGATCGGCACCGTGCGGTGCTGACTGCCGGCCCGCACGCTCTTGATCAACGAAATGCCATCCATGTTCGGCATGTTGAGGTCGGTGATGATCAAGTCGAACTTGCCGCCGGTCAGCACGTTCAGCGCTGCCTTGCCATCTTCGGCTTCTGCTACGTCGAAGCCAGCCTTCTTCAACGTGAAGGACACCATGTCACGCATGGTCTTCGAATCGTCGACTGCCAGAATTCGCTTGGTCATGTCACTCCATCCAATTGTCAAACTCATGCCGGAGTCCGAGATCGGCGATCGCCGTCCTGAACAGCTCGGATGCCTGCGTGATCTTGAAAAGCTTGTTGGCCGCCTTCGCCCCGTGACCGGCGGCAAGGAGAATCTGTGCGCATGGCGTCGACATCCGCTCGACGCCGCTCGCATCGAGCAGGATGCTCTCGTGTCCCGACAGCCTGATCAGTTCGTCACGAAGTTGCGACGCCTGCATCAGGTCCAGCATCTGCGGCAGAGGATAGGCTGTCGCGGAAGCGGCTTCAGCGCACGTCTCAATGCTCGGGGTGGCGTCCGTCATCGTTGAACCATCCGTGCGCTGCGGCAACCGAGCCGTTGCGCTCGACGCCCCCAGGCAGCCTTGCCGAAGTTGAATTCAAGCCCACCGACGGACCCCACGCGGCCGCCGTCACTCGTTCAAATTGGGTGGAAAGCGATTGTTGTATTGTTAAAGATGAGAGCCGTAATAGTACGGTCGCTCTACCTTGAGATGTCGCCTGGCCAGGCGCCGTTTCCGCAAGGCATGCCCGCGCGCTGCGCTGCAATTGCGACACGCTGTTCGCGTCATGGGCTGCTCAGCTCGCTGCTCTTGGCGGAGAACCTGCTGAGAGCGGCCAGTACGACGGCCGCCGCCGTCCCGGCAGGCACCGCGGCCCGGCGATCGATCGGAACATCGGCCTTGATGTGGAAAAGATCGAACATGCGCTATCGGCTCGGCAAATACGCCGAGGCTGATAGCAACGCATCAGTTAAGAGACTCTCCGCCGATTGCCGCAGTCGGGGCCCGGAACATTACGGCCCGGCGCAAAGGCCGGGCCGGTGATTTACGGGCATCTCTATGCACGTTGAGATGATCAAGCCGCGCCGCGGCAGGATCGGCGGCTGCCGTTTATCGACGCTGGTTGTAGACGTCGATGCAGACGGCGCCGAGCAGCACGAGCCCCTTGATCACCTGCTGGTAGTCGATGCCGATACCGAGGATCGACATGCCGTTGTTCATCACGCCCATGATCATGGCCCCCACGACCGCGCCGCCGACCCGTCCGACACCGCCATAGGCGGAGGCGCCACCGATGAAGCAGGCCGCGATGACGTCGAGCTCGAAGCCCAGCCCCGCCTTCGGCGTCGCGGTGTTGAGCCGCGCGGCGAAGATCAGGCCGGCCAGCGCCGCCAGCACGCCCACGTTGACGAAGGTCATGAAAACCAGGCGCTCGGTCTTGATGCCCGACAGCTTCGCCGCCTTGGCATTGCCGCCGACGGCGTAGATCTGCCGGCCGACGACGGTGCGCCGCGTCATGAAGCCGTAGAGCGCGATCAGCGCGGTCATGATCACGAGTACGTTCGGCAGGCCGCGATGCGAGGCGATCAGATAGGTGAAATACATCAGCGCACCGGCCAGAACGACGTTCTTGGCGGCGAAGAAGCCGAACGGCTCGACCTCGATGCCATGCTCGACCTCACGCGCGCGTCCCTTCACGCTGGCATAAACCAGCACCAGCGTCAGCACCGCGCCGATGGCGAGCGAGGTCAGATTGAGATTGCCGGAGCTTGGAATGAGCTCCGGAATGAAGCCCGACGACAGTTTCTGGAACGTCGCCGGGAACGGACCGACCGACTGTCCCTGCAGCAGCGCCAGCGCCAGGCCCTTGAACACGAGCATGCCGGCAAGCGTGACGATGAAGGAGGGAATGCCGAAATACGCCACCCAATAGCCTTGGGCCGCGCCGATCGCGGCGCCGACGATCAGGCAGGCGATGATCGCGAGCGGATAGTCGAGGTGATAGCGCACCATCAGCACGGCCGCGACCGCGCCGACGAAGCCCGCCACCGAACCGACCGAGAGGTCGATATGCCCGGTCACGATGACCAGCAGCATGCCGAGCGCCATGATGACGATGTAGCTGTTCTGCAGCACCAGGTTGGTGAGGTTGAGCGGCTGCAGCAGAGTGCCGTCGGTCATGAACTGGAAGAACAGCATGATGACGAACAACGACATCAGCATGCCGTAGCTGCGCAGATTATTCTTCAGGAAGCCGGCGTGCGACTTCTCTTCCGGGAGCGAAACCGTCTTGTCGGTCATGGCTGGCGTCCTCCGACCGCTTACGCGGCCGTCTCCTCGTTCTTGATGGCTTCGTTGCGCATGATCGCGCGCATGATCTTTTCCTGTGTCGCCTCCTGGGCGGCGAACTCGCCGACGAAGGCGCCGTCATTCATCACACAGATGCGGTCGCAGATCCCGAGCAGCTCCGGCATTTCCGACGAGATCACCACCACACCGCGGCCGGCATCCGCAAGCTCCTGGATGATACAGTAGATCTCGTATTTGGCGCCAACGTCGATGCCGCGCGTGGGTTCGTCCAGGATCAACACCTTGGGATCGGTCATGAGCCATTTCGACAGCACGACCTTCTGCTGATTGCCGCCGGAGAGCTGGCCGGCCTCCTGATAGACGTCGGAGCAGCGGATGCGCATGCGGCCGCGGTAACCGGACGCCGCCTTGAGCTCGGCAATATCGTCGATCACCCCCTTCGGCGCGACCTGCGACAGGCTGGCCAAAGTGATGTTCTTGCGGACGTCGTCGGCCAGGATCAGGCCGAGCTGCTTGCGATCCTCGGTGACATAGGCAAGCCCGGCATCGATCGCCGCCGGCACGCTGGTGAGATTGACGTCCTTGCCCTCGAGCCGGGCGCGGCCAGAGATGTTGACGCCCCAGGAACGGCCGAACAGGCTCATGGCGAACTCGGTGCGGCCGGCCCCCATCAGCCCGGCGATGCCGACGATCTCGCCGCGGCGTACCTGGAAATCGACGTTCTTGATGACGCGCCGGTCCGGGTGCTGCGGATGGAACACCGACCAGTTCTCCACCGTGAACACCGGCTCGCCGATCTTCGGCTGGCGCTCGGGAAAGCGGTGCGCCATGTCGCGGTTGACCATGCTCTTGATGATGCGGTCCTCCAGGACCGGCTCGGCGCGGCAGTCGATGCCGTCGACGCTGCGGCCGTCACGCAGCACGGTGATGCGGTCGGCGACGCGCGCGACTTCGTTGAGCTTGTGCGTGATCAGGATCGAGGAGATGCCCTGCTCGCGGAAGGCGACGAGACGATCGAGCAGCGCCTGGCTGTCGGCCTCGTTGAGGCTGGCGGTCGGCTCGTCCAGGATCAGGAGCTTGACGCGCTTGGACAGCGCCTTGGCGATCTCGACCAGCTGCTGCTTGCCGACGCCGAGATCCGTGATCAGCGTATCCGGCGACTCCTTCAAGCCGACCTGGGCCAGTAATTGCTGGGTGCGCCGGTAGACCTCGTCGCGATCGATGACGCCGAAGCGTGACGGCGCATGCGACAGGAAGATGTTCTCCGCGATCGACATCAGCGGAATCAGCGCCAGCTCCTGGTGGATGATGATGATGCCGAGCGCCTCGGAATCATTGATGTCACGGAACCGCCGCTCCTCACCTTCGAAGATGATCTGGCCCTCGTAGCGGCCATGCGGATAGACGCCGCTCAGCACCTTCATCAGGGTCGACTTGCCGGCCCCGTTCTCGCCGACCAAAGCGTGGATCTCGCCCGGCGCGACGGCGAAGCTGACGTCCCGCAAGGCCTGGACATTGCCGAAGCTCTTGCTGACGTTGCGCATTTCCAGGATTGCGGTCATCGTCTCGTGTCTCTGTTCATGACGCCAACTCGCCCCCGCCGCGCGAGCTTCAGCAAATATATCCCTCTCCCCGAGACCGGGGAGAGGGAGCGTAAGTCGTCGACCAAGATTACTGGAACTGGGCCTTCTTGTAGTAGCCGCTGTCGACCAGAACCTTCTCCCAATTGCTCTTGTCGACCACGACCGGCTTGAGCAGGTAGGACGGAACGACCTTCACACCGTTGTTGTAGGTCTTGGTGTCGTTGACCGGGACTTCCTTGCCGGCCAGCGCGGCATCGACCATGTCGGCGGTCACCTTGGCGAGATCGCGGGTGTCCTTGAAGATGGTCGAGTACTGATCGCCGCGCAGGATCGCCTTGACCGACGGCACCTCGGCGTCCTGACCCGAGATCACCGGCATCGGCTGATCGGCGCTGCCATAGCCCACGCCCTTCAGCGATGAGATGATGCCGATCGACAGACCGTCATAGGGCGACAGCACCGCGTCGACGCGCTTCTTGCCGTAGAAGGCGCTCAGCAGGTTGTCCATGCGGGCCTGGGCGGTGGCGCCGTCCCAGCGCAAGGTCGCGACCTTGTCCATGCCCTTCTGGCCGGAGCCGATCACCAGCTTGCCCGAGTCGAGATAGGGCTGCAGCACCGACATCGCGCCATTGTAGAAGAAGTAGGCGTTGTTGTCGTCCGGCGAGCCACCGAACAGCTCGATGTTGAACGGACCCTTGCCGTCCTTCAGTCCGAGCTTGTCGACGATCGACTGCGCCTGCAGCACGCCGACCTGGAAGTTATCGAACGTGGCGTAGTAGTCGAGGTTCGGCGTGTCGCGGATCAGGCGGTCATAGGCGATCACGGTGATGCCCTTGGCCTTGGCCTGCTTCAGCACGTCGGACAGCGTGGTGCCGTCGATCGCGGCGATCACCAGCACCTTGGCGCCCTTGGTCACCATGTTCTCGATCTGCGAGAGCTGGTTCGGGATGTCGTCCTCGGCGTATTGCAGGTCGGTGGCGTAGCCGCGATCCTTCAGCACCTTCACAATGTTGTTGCCGTCGTCGATCCAGCGCGCCGAGGACTTGGTCGGCATCGCGATGCCCACGGTCCCCTTGCTCTGGGCCATTGCGGCGCCGGACAGCGCCAGGGCGCCGAGGCCGGCCAACGCGGCCGCCATGATGGTCTTGAAATTCAGCATGCTTCACTCCCTTTGGATTTTCGAATTTCACCAATGAATACGCGATTGCGTATGTTGATACCAGTTAGCTGTTAGGCTGAACGACGCTTGACTGATTGTTCCTCCTCTCAGATCGACAGCTTGACGTCAGGCTCGGCACGACCGCGGGCGCCGACATCGAGCAGAAAGGTCTGGCCATGGCCGGGGTCGGCCGCCTTCGCAGCCGCGTCCATGTCCTGCCACGCCGAGGTGACCAGCAGGCGCGACAGGTCCGGGCCGACGAAGGCCGGGCAGCTCGCCTGGCTAGCCGGCACGGCGATGCTGCGCAAACACTCGCCATACGGGCTATAAACATCGACACAACCGGCGCCCCAGCAGGCATGCCAGATCAGTCCCTCGGCATCGACGATCGCGCCATCGATGCCGCCGGGCTCGCGGCGGCGCAAGAGCACGTCCGGCATGCTGCGCGGCAGACCCGTTTCTGGATCGAGGACGACTCGATAGAGCACGTTCTCGTCCGTATCGGCGAAATAGCCGACCGACCCGTCCGGCGCGAAGCAGATGGCGTTGGGAATGGTGATGTTCGGGAACAGGCGGATGATCTCGCCGCGATGCAGCGCGTAGATCGCGCCAAGCCCGCGCTCCGCCTTGCGCCCCATCGTGCCGATCCAGAACGTGCCGGAGGGATGGACGCGCGAATCGTTCGACCGCGTCGCCGGATTGTCAGCTTCGAGCGGCAGATAGAGCGACAACGCCCCGTCAGCGATGCTGCGGACGTACAGCCCGTCCTCGGCCACGATCAGCTGTCGCGCGTCATCGATGCGGCCGAGCGCGCTCGCCATCTTCCCCAGGGCATGGCGGCGAACCTCGCCGCTGGCAATCCTGGCCTCGAACAGCAGGCCCTCGCGGATGTCGAACCACCAGGCGGTGTCGGTCGCGGGATCATAGGTCGGGCCTTCGCCGAGGTGGCAGCGCTCGGCGCAGAGCACGGTGGTCGGGACCTGCTCCATCATGCCGACGCTCCCGTGGTCGAGAAGCGATACACGGTCTCGTGCTTATAAACGTCGTCGGGCCCAAGGCGCGGGCTTGGAAAATCCGGACGGTTCGGGCTGTCCGGCCAGACCTGCGGCTCCAGGCAGATGGCGTCGGATTGGCGATAGACCCGCCCCTTGCCGCTGACGGTGGCATCAAGATAGTTGCCGGAATAGACCTGCAGGCCGGGCTGATCGGTGAGCAACTCCATGACCCTCCCCGACCGCGGCGACTCGAGCCGGGCCGCCGGACGGACACCTGTGCCGTCGCGCAGGCAGAAATTGTGGTCATAGCCGCGGCCGCATTTGATCTGCGCATCGTCGGCGCGGATGCGCGCGCCAACCGGATGGGCTTCGCGGAAGTCGAACGGCGTGCCGGCAACGGATTGCGGCGGTCCCTCCAGCGGGATCGCGGTCTCGTCGATCGCGAGATAGTGGTCGGCTTCGACCGTCAGACAGTGATCGAGAATGCCGGTGCCGGCGGTCAGGCCGTCGAGATTGAAGAAGCTGTGATTGGTCAGGTTGACGACCGTCGTTCGGGTCGTCCGGGCGCTGAAGCTGACGGCCAGTTCCATCGGTCCCGTCAGCTGATAGGTGACACGGACGTCGAGCCGCCCCGGATAATTGGCCTCGCCGTCGGGACTGACATAGAGCATCGTGACCGAGGGCTGGGCGCCATCTTCGGTGGCGACGATCTGCCAGAGCTTGCGGTCGAAGCCGTCGGGGCCGCCATGCAATGCATGGGCACCGTTGTTGGCGTCGAGGCGCAGGTCCTGACCGTCGAGCGAAAAGCGTGCCTTGGCGATCCGGTTGGCGTAGCGCCCGACCGTCGCACCGAAATATTTCCGGAGCTTGAGATAGCTCAGCAGGTCATCATGGCCGAGCACAACATCGTCAACGGCGCCTTGCGCATCCGGCACCAGCAGCGCCTGCAGCGCCGCGCCGTAGGTGATGATCCGCGCCTCGAAACCGTCAGCGCCGCGCAGGGTGACGCGCTCGACGTCACGACCGTCCGGCAGGCTGCCAAACACATCCTTGGTAATCCGCGCCTCCGCCATGGCTCAATCCTCGAACGGTTCGACGAAGTTGCGGCGGCCGAGCAGGAAGGCGTCGGCCACGAGCCGTAGCGGCGCAAGATCGACGTCGCTGGCGCCGGTCTTCGTCAGCGCGACAAAGCGGCGATAGAGGCCGGGATATTCCCGCTCCTTCTCGTCGATCATCACCTGATCGTCCCTGCTCATGCGCGCACCGCCCAGCGACAGCTTCAGCTGCCCGGCATCGGTCTCGATCCGGATGTCCCAGCTCTGCGGCCCGGTCTGGCGGAAATCGAACTCGGCCGCGATCGGCAGATCGCTGGCGGTAGTGAGCGACAGATTGGCCGCGATCGGCGCCTGGCGGTTCGACGGGAACGACAGCTCCGCCTCGGTCAGGAACACCGGTTCGGGCAGGATGCGCGTCAGGATCGACAGTGCATTGATCCCCGGATCGAACACGCCGAGCCCGCCCGGCTCCCAGATCCAGGCCTGTCCCGGATGCCAGACGCGCACGTCCTCCTTCCAATCGATGCGGACGCTGCGGATCTGCCGCGAGGACAACCACGTGCGCGCCGGCTCCACCGCTGGCGCATAGCGCGAGTGCCAGGTCGCAAACAGCGTGCGCTGCCTCGCGTTCGCGAGCGCGATCAGCGGATCGAGCTCGGTGACAGCGGCCCCCGGCGGCTTCTCCAGCATCACATGCTTGCCGGCCTCAAGCGCGGCCTGCGCCTGGGCGCGACGGACCTGCGGCGGCGTGCACAGCGCGACGGCGTCGATCTCCGGCCCGTCGCGCAGCAGCTCCTCGATCGAGCCGAAATGCGGCAGGCCGGGCAGCGAGGCATTGCGGCTCGCGACCGCCGTCAAAGTCACGCCCTCGGTGGCAGCGATGGCCGGGACGTGCTGATCCCTGGCGATCTTGCCGAAGCCGACGATGGCGACACGAAGCGCGCTCATCTCTAGCGTCCCCAGCGCAGCACGACCGGGTCGAGCCGGCGCGCGATCTCGAGCAGGCCCGTTTGCGTCGCCGGATGAATCGGCGGCTGGGGGCTGCGCAAGGTATCATGGCGAATCACGCCACCCGCCTTCATCAGGATCTTGCAGGTCGCAAGGCCGCACTGCCGGTTCTCGTAGTTGATCAGCGGCAGCCAGCGCTCATAGGCCGCGGCCGCAGCTTCGCGATCGCCGGCAAAATAGGGATCGATGATCTTGCGGATGCCGTCCGGATAGCCGCCGCCGGTCATCGCGCCGGTCGCGCCGGCGTCGAGATCGGCCATCAAAGTGATCGCCTCCTCGCCGTCCCACGGGCCTTCGATGGCCGCGCCACCCGCCTCGATCAGCGCACGCAGCTTATCGGCGGCCCGCGGCACCTCGATCTTGAAATAAGCGAGGTTCTCGATCTCCTTGGCCATGCGCGCCAGCAGCGGCACCGACAGCGGCGTGCCGGCGACCGGCGCATCCTGCACCATGATCGGAATCGAGATCGCATCCGAGACGCCGCGATAGAATTCGTAGATCGAGCTGTCAGGGACGCGGAAGGTGGCGCCGTGATAGGGCGGCATCACCATGACCATGGCGGCTCCCTTGTCCTGCGCGCGGCGCGAGCGCTCCGCGCAGACGAAGGTCGAGAAATGCGTGGTCGTGACGATGACCGGCACGCGTCCCGCGACATGCTCCAGCACGGTGGTCATGACGAGATCGCGCTCGTCATCGGTCAGCACGAACTGCTCGGAGAAATTGGCGAGGATGCAGATGCCGTGGGAGCCGGCATCGATCATGAAGTCGATCGCGCGCTTCTGGCCCTCGAGATCGAGACGGCCGTCGGCGTCGAAGATGGTCGGCGCGACCGGGAAGACGCCCTTGTAGAGCTTTCTGGATGATGCGGTCATGCGGCCCCTCTTAGTGATTGTCGCGCGGCACGGGCGAACCGGTGCGGCCGACCAGGAAGTCGAAATCCACGCCGCGATCGGCCTGCAGCACGTGATCGATGTAGAGCTTCTGATAGCCGCGCGACGCGTGCGGCTTCGGTGGCGTCCAGGCGGCGCGGCGCGTGGCGAGCTCCTCGTCGCTGACATGCAGATGCAGCCGGCGCGCGGCGACGTCGAGCGTGATCATGTCGCCGTTCTTCACCAGCGCCAGCGGTCCGCCGACGGTCGCCTCCGGCGCCACGTGCAGCACCACCGTGCCATAGGCGGTGCCGGACATGCGGGCATCCGAGATCCGGATCATGTCGCGCACGCCCTCGCGCAGCAGCTTGGCCGGCAGCGGCATGTTGCCGACCTCGGCCATGCCGGGATAGCCCTTCGGCCCGCAATTCTTCAGCACCATGATGCAGGACGCATCGATGTCGAGCGTGTCGTCGTCGACGGCGTCATGCATCTCCTCGACGCTTTCAAACACGACCGCGCGTCCGGTGTGGTTCATCAGCTCTGGCGAGGCCGCCGACGGCTTGATGACGGCGCCATTGGGCGCGAGGTTGCCGGTGAGGATGGCGATGCCGGCTTCGGACTTGAACGGCGTCTCGAACGGCGTGATCACCTCGGCGTTGTAGTTGGGCGCGTCGGCGACGTTGTCCCACAACGTCTTGCCGTTCACAGTGCGCGCATCCTTGTGCAGCAGGCCGCGCTCGCCGAGTGCGCGCAGCACCGCCGGGAGGCCGCCGGCGTAGTAGAAGTCCTCCATCAGGAAGCGGCCCGACGGCATCAGGTCGACCAGGCAGTGCACGTCGCGGCACAGACGGTCGAAATCGTCGAGCGTCAACTCGACGCCGACGCGGCCGGCGATAGCGAGCAGATGCACCACCGCATTGGTCGAGCCGCCGATCGCGGCCAGCGTGCGGATCGCATTCTCGAACGCCTGACGCGTGAGAATGTCCGAGGGCTTCAGGTCTTCTCCGACCATCTCGACGATGCGCCGCCCGGCCATGCGGGCCAGCAGGTTGCGCCGCGCGTCGGCGGCGGGGATCGCAGCATTCTCCGGCAGGCCGATGCCGAGCGCCTCGACCATCGAGGCCATCGTCGAGGCCGTGCCCATGGTCATGCAGCTGCCGGCGGACCGGTTCATGCCCGCTTCGGCTTCGTGGAATTCCTTCAGCGTGATCTCGCCGGCGCGCAGCTGCTCGCTCATCGAGATGATGTTAGTGCCGGAGCCGATGATCTGGCCACGATAGACACCGCGCAATTGCGGGCCGCCGGAGACGCCGATCGCCGGCAGGTCGGCCGAGGCCGCGCCCATCAGGAGCGCCGGCGTGGTCTTGTCGCAGCCCATCAAGAGCACGACGCCGTCGAGCGGATGCGCGCGGATCGCCTCCTCGACGTCCATCGAGGCGAGGTTGCGGAACAGCATCGCGGTCGGACGCATCGTCACTTCGCCGAGCGAGGAGACCGGGAACTCCAGCGGATAGCCCCCGGCATCGAGCACGCCCTGACGCACATGCTCGGCGATGACGCGGAAATGCGCGTTGCACGGGGTCAGCTCCGACCAGGTGTTGCAAATGCCGATGACCGGGCGCCCCTCGAAGCGGTCCTGCGGCGTGCCGCTGTTCTTCAGGAATGAGCGATAATAGAAGCCCATCTTGTCCTGGCGGCCGAACCACGCCTGGCTGCGCAGCTGCTTGTCTGACTTGTCGTTGCTCATTGCTGGTCCGTTCGTGCAGCCGACTGCGCGTGACGTCGCCGGCCGTTGTAGATGACTTCGATCATGGCCTCGGAGGCGGCCTCGGGATTGCCGTCGGCAATCGCGTCGATGATGCGCTGGTGCCAGACCAGCACGGTGTCGCGATCGGCGGTCTCCACCGGCGCGCTCAATACGAAGGAGGCGCGCAGCGCCGCCTCGATGACCGCGCCGATCGAGCGCATGAACGGGTTGCCGGAGGCATTGGCCACCGCGATATGCAGCGCAAGATCGGCGTCGGCGAAGGCGACCGAGGTCGACGGCTCGCGCTCCATCTGCGCCATCGCCATGCGCATCGCCGCCACGTCGCCGTCGCTGCGCCGTTCGGCAGCCAGCGCCGCCGCGCGCGGCTCGATCGCCAGGCGGATCTCGGCGAGGTCGGCGAGGAAGCGCTTGTCGATGCCGGCGTCGAGGTGCCAGGCAAGCACGTCCGGATCGAACATGTTCCAGTCCGAGCGCCCGCGCACCACGGTCCCGACGCGGGCCTTGGTTGACAGCAGTCCCTTCGCGACCAGCGTCTTCACGCTCTCGCGCAGCACCGGGCGCGACACGCCGAACGTCGCCGTCAGCTCGGCGTCGCCCGGCAGGCGCGCGCCCTCGGCCAGACGGCCGGAGATGATATCGATGCCGATGCTGCGGGCGACCTCGGCATGGTTGGAATGGGCGCGCCGCGTCGGAATCGAGACGATGTGCGACGTGGTCACGTGCTCACCCCCACGGGCTTGACCCCTGCGGGCTTGACGGACGAGCGGCGCGCGAGCGCCATCAGACCTTGCTGCAGCGCAATGAAGACGAACAACAGAACCCCCGTGGCGATCTTGGTCCACCAGCTCGACAGCGTGCCGTCGAAATTGATGTAGGTCTGGATCATGCCCTGGATCAGGACGCCGAGGAAGGTGCCGATGACGGAGCCCTGGCCGCCCGTCAACAAGGTTCCGCCGATCACGACGGCCGCGATCGTGTCGAGTTCGACGCCGACAGCGGAGAGCGAATAGCCGGCTGCCGTATAGAACGAGAAGACGATGCCGGCGAGGCCCGCGAGCACGCTCGACAGCATATAGATCCGGATGGTCATTGATCCCACCGGAATGCCCATCAGCGCCGTCGCGGTGCGGCTGCCGCCGAGCGCGTAGACATTGGCTCCGAAGCGGGTGAGGTGCAGCAGAAGCGCGCTGAGCACGAGGATCGCGAGCATGGCGATCGCGATCGCGGTGAGCCGCCCTCCTCCAGGAAGCCGGATCGCGAAATCGGAGACGGCGCTGTAGATCGGCGCGGTGATCGGGATCGACTCGGTCGAGAGCAGGAAGCTGATGCCGCGCGCCAGGAACATTCCGGCGAGCGTTACGATGAAGGGCGGCAGATCGAACACGTGGATGACCGCGCCCATCGCTGCGCCGAACAGCGCGCACAGCACGAGCACCAGCGCGAACGCCGCAAACGGCGGGATGCCCCAGCGCTCGACGGCGAGCGCCACGAACACCGTGGTGAAGCCGATCACCGAGCCGACCGAGAGGTCGATGCCGCCGGAGATGATGACAAAGGTCATGCCGGCCGCGACGATGCCGAGGAAGGCATTGTCGGTGAGCAGATTGGCGACCACGCGCGTCGAGGCGATGTTCGGAAATTGCAGCGCGCACAGCGCAAAACCGGCGACGAGCACTGCGGCGGTGATGGCGACCGAGGTCGAGGCCTTCATGGTTTGCTCCTCCGCCAGCGCGCGGTGAAGCGCGAGAGATCGCCAAGGCGCGGCGACTGCGCCAGGAGGACGGCGAGCACGACGACGGCCTTCACCAGGAGATTGAGCTCCGGCGGATAGCCGGACAGCAGAATGCCGGTGTTCATGGCCTGGATGATCAGTGCGCCAGCCACCGCCAGCACCAGGCTGAAGCGGCCGCCGAACAGCGAAGTGCCGCCGATCACCACCGCGAGGATGGCATCGAGCTCAAGCCAGAGGCCGGCATTGTTGGCATCCGCGCCCATGATGTCGGCGGCGGCGATGACGCCAGCGAGCGCGGCGCAGATGCCGCACCAGACATAGACCGAGAGGATCATGGCGCGGGTGCCGACGCCCGACAACTCGCTGGCGCGGGCATTGCCGCCGGTCGCCTCGATCAAGAGCCCCAGCGCGGTGCCGCGCACGACCGCTCCCGTCAGGAGCAGCATGCCGATGGCGATCACGATCGGCGTCGGCAGGCCGAGCACGGCGCCGTTGCCCATCCAGACCAGGTCGGGCGAGGTGAAAGTGACGATGCGCCCCTCGGTGATGAGCTGCGCGATGCCGCGGCCCGCCACCATCAGGATGAGCGTCGCCACGATCGGCTGGATGCGCAGCACGGCGACGAGAATGCCGTTCCACAATCCGCACGCCAGGCCGACGGCGAGCGCGGAGCCGATCACCACCGGCAGCGAATGCGTGTCGGCGAGGCTCGCCGCGGTGGCGCCCGCGATCGCCATCACGGCGCCGACCGACAGATCGATGCCACCGGTCGCGATCACCAGCACCATGCCGAGCGACAGCAGCGCCACCGGCGTGCCGCGATTGAGCACGTCGATGACGCTGCCGAACAGCCGGCCATCCTGCAGATGCAGGTTGAAGAATTGCGGCGACACCGCGCGATCGATCATCAGGATCACGATCAGCGCAAATGCCTGCGCGAGGCCGCGGCGCGGGATCCGGAGCGTCATGATGCGACCTCCTGCGCGGTCGGCGCATCGGCCGCGATCGCCGCGAGGATGCTGGAGACCTCGACAGCGTCGCCCTTCAGCTCCTCGACATGGGCGCGGTCGCGCAGCACGACAACGCGGTTGGAATAAGTGACGATCTCGTCGAGCTCGGACGAAATCACCAGCAGCGCCAGCCCCTGCTCGCACAAGTCGCGGACGAGGCGGATAATCTCGGCGTGGGCGCCGACATCGATGCCGCGGGTCGGCTCATCGAGCACCAGCAGCTTCGGCGAGGTGGCGAGCCAGCGCGCCAATAGCGCCTTCTGCTGATTGCCGCCCGACAGCAGCCCGATCGGACGCTCCGGATCAGGCGGCCTGATGTCGAGCATGCGGATGTAGCGCATCGCGATCTCGTCCTGCTCACGCCGCGACAGCGGACGGTGCAGGCCGCGCCGGGCCTGCAGCGCCAGCACAATGTTCTCGCGGACGGTGAGATCGGCAACGATGCCCTCGGTCTTGCGCTCCTCCGGGCAATAGCCGAAGCCGAGGCCTGCGGCGTCGCGCGGCGAGTTCAGCCTGACAGCCTTGCCCGCAACACTGGCTTCGCCGCTGTCGGCGCGCTCGGCCCCGAACACGAGCCTTGCCGTTTCGGTTCGTCCCGAGCCGAGCAGGCCGGCCAGCCCGACCACCTCGCCGCGGCGAAGCTCCAGGTCGAACGGCGCCACATAGCCCTGCTTGCCAAAGCCTTTGAAGCTGACGCAGACCTCGCGCGCCGTGTCGGGCTGGCTCGCGGCGCGTTCGTGGGTGGTCTCGGCCAATTCCCGCCCCAGCATCATGCGGATGAGGTCGAGCCGCGGCAGATCGGTGATGTCGCGGGTGCCGATCAGGCGGCCATTGCGCAGCACGGTGACACGATCGCAGATCTCGTAGACCTGATCGAGGAAATGGCTGACGAAGACGATGCCGATGCCATCAGCTGCGAGCTTTCGCATTACCCTGAAAAGAATTTCGACCTCGTGGCGATCGAGGCTCGCAGTCGGCTCGTCGAGAATGAGGACGCGCGCCGACAGATCGACCGCGCGCGCGATCGCCGTGATGTGCTGGACCGCCACCGAATAGCTCGCCAAGGGCGCGCCGACATCGATATCCAGGCCGTAATCGAGCAGCAGCGCATGCGCGCGCCGCCGCATCTCGGCCTGCCGCACGACGCCGAAGCGCGTCGGCTGCCGGCCGAGATAGAGATTCTGCGCCACCGAGAGGTTCGGCAGCAGGTTCACTTCCTGATAGACGGTGGCGATGCCGGCCTCGACGGCATCCTTGGCGGAGCGCGGCGCGATCTCATCGCCGGCGAGACGGACAGTTCCTGCATCGCGCGCGAACACGCCGGTGACGACCTTGATCAAGGTCGACTTGCCGGCACCATTCTCGCCGAGCAGCGCATGGATCTCGCCCTCACCGAGCGTGAAGTCGACATCCTGCAGCGCCTTCAGCGCACCGAAGCTCTTGGTCAGGCCACGGATCTCCAGAAGAGAGGGCCGCGCTGCCGGTGGAGCTGAACTATCAGACATGACGAACGACTTGACTACTTCGCGGACGACTTGGCCGGCACCTCGACAGTCGTCGTCCCGGCGTACGCCAGGACGACGTCAGTATCGTGCGGCTCAGTAGCCGAGCCCCTTCTTGCTGTCGTAGACCTTCTGCGGATCGTCAGCAGCGGTGTAGAGCTTCGACTCGGTCTGGATCCATTTCGGCGGCACGGTGCCCTTCTCCTTGAAGGCGACGATGGCGTCGAAAGCCGGGCCCGCCATGTTCGGCGTCAGCTCGACGGTGGCGTTGGCTTCGCCGGCTGAGATCGCCTTGAAGATATCCGGCACGGCATCGATCGAGACGGTCAGGATGTCCTTGCCGGGCTTGAGGCCGGCTTCCTTCATCGCCTGGATCGCACCGACCATCATGTCGTCATTATGGGCATAGACCGCGCAGATCGACTTGCCGCCGTTCTCGGCCTTGATGAAGCTTTCCATCACCTCCTTGCCCTTGGCACGGGTGAAGTCGCCGGTCTGGCTGCGCACGACCTTCAGGTTGGCGTTCTTGGCAATGACGGCGTCAAAACCCTTTTTGCGGTTGGTGGCGACGCTGGCGCCGACCGTGCCCTGCAGTTCGACCACGTTGCAGGCCTTGCCGCCGACGGTCTTGGCGAGCCATTCGCCGGCCACTTCGCCCTCATGCACGCTGTCGGAGGTGACGGCGGTCAGATAGAGGTCCTTGCCCGAGGGATCGATGTCGCGGTCGAGCAGCACGACCGGGATCTTGGCTTCCTTGGCTTCCTTCAGCACGGCATCCCAGCCCGAGGCCACGACCGGCGCGAGGAAGATCGCGTCGACGTTCTGGGCGATGAAGGATCGGATCGCCTTGATCTGGTTTTCCTGCTTCTGCTGGGCGTCAGCAATCTTCAGGTTGATCTTGCGCTTGGCCGCTTCCGACTTCGAGACCGAGGTCTCGGCCGCGCGCCAGCCGGACTCGGATCCGATCTGCGAAAAGCCGACGGTCAATTCGGCGGCGCTGGCGGAGGTGGCAAGCAACAAGGCGGCCGTCGCGGACGCCGCAAAGAGGGCTTTCAGGGTCATCAGGCGTTCTCCCACAATATCTATTCTGGGTGCGCCGCCGCAGCATGCGGTGTCGTCGCACCTCTTGAGCCGGCCGCAACAGCCGACGCGCCCGTTATTCCACGGAACATCAGGCCTGACTAGTCATATTATTTGACTGTAATACTTTTTGGCCTGCGCTGTAAGAAACCGCGCCTAAGCGCACAAAAAGCCCGCCAAGATATGGCTGGCCACTGTAGCAAAATCTGAAGTTGTATCCAGCCCCTCAGCGCAGGGCCGCTGCCGCGCGGGCACGCTGTTCGATCGCGGACCAGGCGCCGGCCGTGATGTCGGCCGCAGGCGCGATCCAGGAGCCGCCGAGCGCGACGACTTTCTTGTGCGCCAGCCACTGCGCCGCATTGCCGGCATTGATGCCGCCGGTCGGGCAGAAGCGCACGGTCGGGAATGGTCCACCCAGCGCATCGAGCGCGGCGAGGCCGCCGGCCGGCATTGCGGGGAAGAACTTGACCAGCTCGTAGCCGCGCGTGACACAGGCGATGAGATCGGACGGGGTCTGGACGCCCGGCGCAAACGGCAGCTCGCCTTCATTCGCGGCGTCCAGCAGGTCGATCGACAGGCCCGGACTGATCGCAAAGGCGGCCCCGAGCCTGGCGGCACGGTCATAGTCCGCGGGCGTCAGCACCGTTCCGATGCCGACCACGGCGTCCGGCACCTCCTCGATGATCGCGCGCGCGGCATCGAGACCGGCCTGCGTCCGCAACGTGATCTCGATGACCCGCAGGCCGCCGGCAATGAGGGCACGTGCCAGCGGCACCGCCTGCGCGGCGTCCTCGATCGTGATCACGGGGATCACCGGCGCGAGCGCTAGGATGCCAGCGAGCTTCGTACGCTTGTCCGGAATGCTCATCATGTTTCGCTCTGCACCAGAATGTCCTTCGGCATCGCCGCGCGCGGGATCACCGCGCCCGGCGACATGATCACGGCTCCGGCGAGCCGGTGGCCTGCGAGCGCGGCCTTGCGCGGCGGCACCCGATTGAGACGCGCGGCGAGATAGGCCGCATTGAAGGAATCGCCGGCCGCGGTCGTATCGACGGGCTGCATCACCTGCGGCGGCGTGATGTCGACCAGCACGCCGTCGGCGTCGATCAGGCAGCCGCGCGCGCCGCGCTTGACGACGATCTCCCTGACCCCTGCGTCCTTGAAGCGGCGCAGGCTGACCGACACGTCGGAATCGCCGAACAGCATCTGTTCGTCCTCCAGCGTCGGCAGCGCCAGATCGACCAGCGGCAGGATCGCCCGGAACGCGCGTTGCGCCGCCTCGCGGCTGGGCCAACCGCGGGGCCGGTAATTGCCGTCAAACGCGACGCGCGCGCCGCGCTTGCGGGCCACCGTCAGGAGCTCGCGCAGCTTGGCCTTGCCGGTCTCGCTGTACAGCGACAGGCTGATGCCTGAGAGATAGATCAGGTCGAAGCGCGACAGCCGGTCGAGCATCGCGGGATCGGCGCGGTCGAACAATTCGCGCGCCGGGGCCCGGTCGCGCCAATAGAGGAAGCTGCGCTCGCCCTTGGCGTCGCGCTCGATCATATAGAGGCCGGGCACGCGACCATCGACCCGCATCACCTCGGCGGTGTTGATGCCCTCCGCCTGCCATGCCGCCAGCATCATCGCGCTCAACGGATCGTCGCCGAGCGCAGTGACATAGGAGGTGGGCACGCCGAGCCGCGCCAGATAGAGCGCCGTGTTGAGCGTGTCGCCGCCGAAACCGCGCCGGAACAGACTTCCGTCCTCCTGCGCGAACTCCACCATGCACTCTCCGATGCAGGCGACTTTCATCGGCGTCGATCCATCCATCAAAACGTCAAATGAACCTTCATCGACCGGCTTCGATCGCTGGCGAGTTCGAAGGCGGCAATCGCCTCCTGGAACGGCAACGTCGCGGAGATGAGCGGCTTCACATCCAGAAGCCCCTCGCCCATCAGCCGCAGCGCCAGCTCGAATTCGCGGTCGAAGCGGAAAGTGCCGCGCAATTGCAGCTCCTTCGTGACAAGCGTGTTAAGCGGCAGAGTCATTTCGCCACCGAGCCCGAGTTGCACGATGACGCCGCCCGGCCTCATCACGTCGAGCGCAGACCGCAGCGCGGACTGGTTGCCGGACGCCTCGAACAACACGTCAAACTGGCCCTTGCCGGCCCGCCACGGATCGAGCGCGGACGGCTCCGTCCCCACATTGAACGCGTGACTAGCACCGAGCCTGCCCGCAACCGCGAGTGGGGCATCGGCGACATCAGTGGTCACGATTTCGGCAGCTCCGCCGTACCGCGCAACCAGGATCGATAGCGCGCCGATCGGGCCGCAGCCCGTCACCAGCACACGCTTGCCGAGCAGCGAGCCGGCCTGATGCGCGGCATGAAGGCAGACCGATAGCGGCTCGGCCATCGCCGCCTCGCTGAGCGACAAAGACGGCGCGATCGGCACGGCCTGCGCGGCATCGACGGTGACATATTCGCGGAAGCCGCCCTGGATGTGGGGATCGCGCATCGCGCTGCCCATGAAGCGCATGTCAAGACATTGGTTGCGCAGCCCTTCGCGGCAATACGCACATTGTCCGCATGGCAGGCTCGGATTGACCGCAACGCGCGTGCCCTCCGACAGGCCGCTCACGCCGGCGCCGACCGCGGCCACGACGCCGGCAATCTCGTGCCCCAGCGCCATCGGCTGCTTGATGCGCACGGTGCCGAAGCCGCCGTGGTGGTAGTAGTGCAGATCGGAGCCGCAGATGCCGCCGGCCTCGATCTTGACCCGGACCTCGCCGGCCCCCGGCGCCGGATCGGGAAAGCTGTCGATGCGCAGATCCTTGGGCGCGTGAATGACGACCGCACGCATGGGGCCGGTTCTCCCTGTCTCGCCTTGTGCCCCGATCCTAGATCACGACAGGCTCATACCGGCAAGCGGTTGATGGCGGCAACGGCGGTCATCACGCCGCGGATCTCGGCCAGACCCTTGAGCCGCCCGACCAGCGGATAGCCGGGATGCGTGCCGCGACCGATGTCATCGGCAAGCTCATGGCCATGATCCGGCCGGAACGGGATGCGCCAATCCGGCTCGCCCCCGGCCTTGCGGCGGGCCTGCTCCTTGAGGAGCGTCGTGACGACGTTAACCATGTCGACATCGCCGCGCAGATGCTCCGCCTCCATGAACGAGCCGTCGAGCATCTTGGTAACGTTGCGCAGGTGCACGAAGCGGATGTGCGGGGCGAAGCGCTCGGCCAGCGCCGGAACATTGTTGTGGCCGCCGGCGCCGAGCGCCCCGGTGCAGAAGGTGATGCCGTTGGTCTTGGACGGGACGGCGTCGACGATGAACTGCAGATCGTCGGCCGACGACACCACCCGCGGCAGACCGAACAGGTCGCGCGGCGGATCGTCCGGATGGACGCACAGGTTCACACCACATTCCTCAGCCGTCGGCACCACCTCGCGCAGGAAGCGCGCGTAATTGGCACGCAGCTCGGCATGGCCGATGCCGCGATAGGTCTCCAGCATGCGGCGCAGGCCCGGCACGTCGTAGCGGTCGTAGGCGCCGGGAAGTCCGGCCATGATGGTCGCGAGCAGCCGGTCCTTGTCGGATTCGGATGCCTGCGCCACCCAGGAGCGGGCCCGGTCGAGCACGTCGGCCGAGAACTCGGCCTCGGCCCCCGGACGCTGCAGGATGTAGCAATCGAATGCAGCGAGGCGATCCTGGTCGAAGCGCAGCGCGGTGGCCCCACCGGGAAGCCGAAACGCGAGCTCGGTGCGGGTCCAGTCGAGCACCGCCATGAAATTGTAGCAGACCGTGGTGATGCCGCAGGCCGCGAGGTTGCGCAGCGACTGGCGATAATTCTCGAACAGGGCGGTGAGATCGCCCTCGCCCAGCTTGATCGCCTCCGACACCGGCAGGCTCTCGACCACGCTCCAGCGCAGCCGCAGCGATGAATCGCCTTCGATCAGGCCGATGCGCTTGATGATCTCGTCGGTGCTCCACACCACACCATAGGGGATGTGGTGCAGCGCCGTCACGATGCCAGTCGCGCCGGTCTGGCGGACCTGCGGCAGAGTGATCGGATCATCGGGTCCGAACCAGCGCCACGTCTGTTCCATGTCTCTTACCTCTCAAAACTGAGCCGGCGCGATCAGCGCCGCCGCCGGGCCCGCGTCCGTGGCTCGGCCTGCGCCATCTCCTCCTGACGGGCAAAGATGCCGTCGGCGCGGCGGAACACCTCGCGCAGATGCCGTCGCATTGCCGCGACCGCCTGCGCCTCGTTGCAGGCCGCGAGCCCGTCCAGGATCTCCTGATGCTGCGCGATCAGGAGCGGAATATGGCCGGCGTCCTCGATCAGGGTCAGATGACGCACGCGGTCGAAATGGATCTTGGTCTGGCGGATCACCTGCCAGACATGCGGATGCCGGCTGGTACGGGCGATGGTCTGGTGGAACGCCTCGTCATGGGCGTAGAATTCGGCCGGCGTCGCTGCAGCCTTCTGCTTCTCGATCAGCTCGTTCAGCTCGCGCAACGAGGTCGCATCCATGTAGCGCACGGCCTCGGCGACCAGCGCGCATTCCAGATGCTCGCGGATGAACTGCGCCTCGCCAAAGGCCTCGCGCGAGACCGGGGCCACGACGCTGCCGCTCTGCGGATAGATGCGCACAAGGTCGACGTCGGCGAGCTTGATCAACGCCTCGCGCACGGGGGTGCGGCTGACGCCGAGACGCTCGCACAAATCGAGCTCGGCCATCGGCGTGCCCGGCGGCAGCGCGCCGGAAACGATGTCGTCGAGCAACCGCTCATAGACCTGGTCGGCGAGCCGCCGGCCGGCCTTGCCTTCCAGTCGCGTCAGCGGTGTCAGATCGTCATCCATGGCGGCAGCCTATCCGATTCACAGGAAGCCGATCGAGATCCATGGCAGGAACACGATCAGCAGCAGCGCGACCAGGAGCGCGGCGAGGTGCGGCCAGACATGGCGGATGACCTCGTCCGGCGAGGCGCGGCCGATGGCGCAGGCGAGGTAGAAGCCGACACCGAAAGGCGGCGTGAACAGGCCGAGCCCCATCGCGAACACCGCGATGATGGCGTAGTGGACCTCGTGCACGCCCATCATGCGCGCGATCGGAAACAACAGCGGTCCGAACAGCACCACGGCCGGCACGCCTTCGAGCACGCTGCCGAGCACCACGAAGGCGAGCGCAGAGATCAGCAGAAAGCCCCAGCGGCCGCCGGGAACGGCGACCATCATGTCGACGAGCTGCTGCGAGAAGCCGGATTGGGTCAGCGCCCAGGCCATGCCGGTGGCGGCACCGACCACCAGCAGGATCGCACCGGACAGCGAGGCCGTGTCGACCAGGATCGGATAGACCCGCTTCCAGTCGAATTGGCGATAAAAGAAGATGCCGACCAGCACCGTGTAGATGACGCCGATGGCGGCAACCTCGGTCGCGGTGGCGACGCCCTCGACCACCGCCGAGCGGATCACGATCGGCAGGCCGAGACCGGGAATGGCGATCGCGAACAGCTTAAGCCGCGTCCTGGCGTCGAAGCGCTGCGCGCCGCTCATGTCCTCCTTGCGGGTCTGCATGTAGACCACGACCGAGAGCGCGAGGAGGCCGACCACCGCGGGCAGCAGGCCACCGGTGAAGAGCGCGGCGATCGACACGCCGGTCACCGATCCCACCGTGATCAGCACGATCGAGGGCGGGATGGTCTCCGACATCACGGCCGAGGCCGACAGCAGCGAGACCAGATCGCCCTCGCGGCTGCCGCGCTGCTTCATCTCCGGAAACAGCGCCGGCGCGACCGCAGCCATGTCGGCCGCCTTGGCGCCGGAGATGCCCGAGACCAGGTACATTGCGCCGAGCAGCACATATTGCAGGCCGCCGCGCAGATGACCGATCAGCGAGACCAGAAACAGGATCATTGCGCGCGCCAGGCCGGCGATCTCGATCAGCGCGCCGAGCAGCACGAACATCGGCACCGCCAGCAGCACCATGTGCGACATGCCCTCGCTGACGCGGCCGGGCACGATCAGCACCGGCACCGTCGTGCTGAAATGCAGGTAGGCCACGGTGGCGAGCAGAAAGGTGAAGGCAATGGGCGTACCGATCACCATGGCGGCTGCGACGAGAACGAAGAAGAAGATGAACAGATTGGTGTTGCCGAGATCCTCCAGGACAGGCGCGGCCGCGTAGAGCGCCCCGGCGCCCGCGAGCACCAGCGCCAGCGCGCCGATGATCTGCGGCAGGCTCGCCTGCTGGACGAGCCGCTCGACCGCCGTGAGCAGCATCAGCAGCACGCCGACCAGCATCGCTCCTTCGCGAAAACCTTCGCTGATCTCCAGCACCGGCATCTGGCTGATCATGTGGCTGTCGAGATGATGCCAGGACGGCATCACCAGCGCGGCTAGCACGGTGCAGACCAGCATCAGGCCGAGCGCATCGGTGCGCGCCCGCCACGCCGGCGACAAATTGCGCACGAACGCGGTCAGCCGCATGTGCTCGGAGCGACGCAGCGCCACGACCGCGCCCAGCATCGCCAGCCACACGAACAGCACGGTGGCGAGTTCGTCCGACCAGATCAGCGGCGCGTTGAAGACGTAGCGCGCGGCCGTCGCCGCGCCGAGCAGGACCAGCTCGGCGACGACGAGCGCTGCCGCCAGCGCCTCGACGGTCCGGCCGAGCACATGGTCGAACCGCGCGAACGCGCCATGCGACGGCACGGAGGTCGTCGCTGTCATCTCAACGGCCATTGCATCCTCCCGCAGATTGCTGGCGTGTCCGCGCGCTGTGCCGGTCTCAGAGCTGGCCGACCGACTTCTCGAGCAGGCTCCAGGCCTCGGCACCGAACTTGGTCTTCCACTCGGAATAGAAGCCGGCGGTGCGCAGCGCGTCGCGGAACGGCTTGGTATCGACCTTGTTGAAGGCGATGCCGGCGGCCTGCATCTCGGCCTGCGCCTTCTCGTTGAAGCTCTGGATGTCCTGCCGCTCCTTCACCGCCGCATCCGACAGCGCCGCGGTGATGGCGTCGCGCACGTCGGCCGGCAAACCGCTCCAGCGCGTGGCATTGGCGAAGATGTGATGGCCGTCCCAGATGTGGCCGGACAGCGCGATGAACTTCTGCACCTCGTAGAGCTTGGCGCTCTGGATCAGCGCCAGCGGATTCTCCTGGCCGTCGACGATGCGGGTCTGCAAGGCGGCATAGAGCTCGCCGAAATTGATCGGCGTCGGTGCGGCGCCCAGCGTCTTGAACAAGGTCACCCACAGCGGATTGCCGGGCACGCGGATCTTGAAGCCCTTAAGGTCGTCCGGCGAGGTGATCGGCTTGGCGCCGGAGGTGATGTTGCGGTAGCCGTTGTCGAGGCATTTCGGCAGCACGTGCAGGCCGACCTTGGCAAACTCGCCACGCACATGGTTGCCGAGATCGCCATCCATCGCCGACCACACCTGGTCGTAGCTCTCGAACGCGAAGGCGACCGCATTGATGCCGCCGATCGGCACCACCGTCTGGTTCACGCCTGACGTCGACATGAAGTCGAGCGCGCCAGAGCGGACTTGCGAGAACATGTCGGGCTCGCTGCCGAGCTGGCTGTTCGGATAGACCTGCAGATCGACCAGGCCGTTTGTCTGCTTCTTGATCAGCTCGGACGCCTCGATGATTCTGATGACGCCGGGATGGGTGGCGGGAAACGCCGTGCCGTAGCGCAGGCGATATTTGGCCGATTGCGCCTGCGCGGACCCGAACGCCAGAGCCGAGGCCCCTGCGAGCGCGGAGCCGACGAAGCGGCGACGGGACATGGATGTGGCTGACGACATTGGCAAACCTCCCCTGCCGGCCCGCTTGGGGGCCTTTTGTATGTCATTCCGATCTCTTAAGCCTATAATGGATACCAAAATACGTTTCAATAGATAACTTGTATCCAAGTTTTGAGATTGCTATACGACGCCGGCTCACGGTCGAGATGAGCCTCGGGGATGGAGGAACGCGTGAAGAGCCTGGTGGTGGAGCGGCCCGGCCGCCTGTCGATCGAAACCCGCGCCATCCCTGAACCTGCGAGCGGCGAGATCCGCATCAAGGTCGAACGCGCCGGCATCTGCGGCTCAGACATCCACATCCTTCACGGCAGCAATCCGTTCGCGCGCTATCCGCGCGTGATCGGCCATGAATTCTTCGGCCGCATCGACAAGCTCGGCGATGGCGTGCACGCCCGGCTCGGGGCCCGCATCGTGGTCGATCCCGTGGTCGCCTGCGGCACCTGCTATCCCTGCTCGGTCGGCCGCCCCAATGTCTGCGCGCAGCTTGCCGTGCTCGGCGTGCACCGCGACGGCGGCTTCTCTGAATATGCCTGCGTGCCGGCCGAGAACGCGCACCTGCTGCCGGACAGCGTCGGCGACGACAAGGCGCCGCTGGTCGAGCCGTTCTCGATCGCCGCCAACATCACCGACCACACAAGCGTGTTCGCGTCCGATATCGCGCTGGTCTACGGCGCGGGCCCGATCGGGCTGACCGTGATCCAGGTGCTCAAGCACGTCTACGGCGTCAAGGAGCTGATCGTCACCGACCGCATCGATCAACGGATCGAGGCGGCCCGGAACAACGGCGCCGACCGCGTCATCAACACGGCACAGACCGCCCTGCCCGCAGCCCTCGCGGACGCCGGTGTGAAACCGACGCTGATCATTGATGCCGCCTGCCATCCGTCCATTCTCGCTGAGGCGATCGAGATCGCCTCGCCCGCTGCACGCATCGGCCTGCTCGGCTTCTCGGCCGAGCCCTCGACCATCGTGCAGCAGAAGGTCACGGCGAAGGAGCTCGCGATCCACGCGTCCCGGCTGAACAGCGGCAAGTTCGCCAAGGTGATCGACTGGTTCGCCAGCGGCACATTGCAGCCGGAGCGGCTGATCACCCACCGCTTCGGGCTCGATGACTACGCGATCGCGTTCGACACGTTCGAGCACAATCCAACCGAATGCTGCAAAGTGCAGCTGATCTTCTGAAGTCCCAGCATGGACCGCCTCAGCCCTTCAACGCTCCACCGCCTGCCCTCCGGCGTTCTCAAGCCGGATTACGATCGCGCGGCGGTCGCAACCGGCATCGTCCATCTCGGCCTCGGCGCGTTTCATCGCGGCCATCAAGCCGTCTACACCGACGCGCTGCTCAAGAACGATCCGCGCTGGGGCATCCTCGGCGTCTCCCTGCGCTCGCGGGATACGCGCGACGCGCTGCAGCCGCAGGCCGGCCTCTACAGCGTGACGGCGAGCGACGGCAGCGGACAGCAGCGGCGCGTCGTCGGCGCGCTCACCGGGCTTGCCGTGGCGCCGGACGATCCAGCGGGCCTGCTCGCGCGCCTCGCAGATCCCGCCGTGCGCATCGTCTCCACCACCGTGACCGAAAAGGGCTACAGCCACGATCCCGCGACCGGCGCGCTGCGCGCTGATGATCCCGACATCCGTCACGACATTCTCAATCTCACGCATCCCCGCAGCACGCTCGGATTCATCGTCGGCGGCCTGCGGCTACGGCGGCAACAGGGTCTGCCGCCCTATGCCGTGCTGGCCTGCGACAACCTTCCGGCCAACGGCCACACGTTGCGCGGCCTCGCCATCGCCTTCGCCGAGTTGGTTGACCGCGATCTCGCCCGGTGGATCGCGGACGAGGTCCACTTTCCCTCGACCATGGTCGATCGCATCGTGCCCGCCACCACCGATGTCGACCGGGACGAGGTCCGCGCGGCGCTCGGCCTCGACGATGCCTGGCCTGTCGTCACCGAGCCGTTCAGCCAATGGGTGATCGAGGACGATTTCGGCGGCGACCGTCCGGCCTGGGACGCGAGTGGCGCGCAATTCGTGCGCGACGTGGCGCCGTTCGAGCTGATGAAGCTGCGGCTACTCAACGGCGCGCATTCGACCATCGCCTATCTCGGCTATCTCATGGGCTGCCAGACCGTGGCCGCGGCGATGGCCGAGCCTGAGCTCGCCGGGCTCGTCGAGGACATGATGCGCGAGGAGGTCACGCCGACTTTGCCCGCGCTCGGCGGCTTCGACGTCACAGCCTATCGCGCCGCGCTGCTGCAACGGTTCCGCAATCCCGCACTCAAGCACCTGACAGCGCAGATCGCGATGGACGGCTCGCAGAAGCTGCCGCAGCGCCTGCTTGGCACCATCAGCGACCGCCTCGCCCGCGGCCTGCCGATCACCCGCCTCGCGCTCGCCGTGGCCGGATGGATGCGCTATGTCAGCGGCACCGACGAACAAGGCCAGCCGATCGCGCTGCGTGACCCGCTGGCGGTAAAGCTGCGGGCGCTGGCGGATGACGCCGGCCCGGTCGCGAACCGGCTCGCGCCGGCGTTGTTGTCGGTCACGCCGGTGTTCGGCCACGAGTTGCCGAACGATCCGCGGTTCGCGCGTACAGTTGAGGCAGCGCTCGATCGCCTCTTCCTGAATGGAACCCGTGCGACGGTCGAGCAGATCCTGCAAAACGCAGGCTGACGTCACGCCGGCTTTAACGGACGAACGCGCGACCTCCGCCGCGAACTACACGTTCGGCAGCAGCTTGCCCGGGTTCATCAGCCCATGCGGATCGAGCGTGCGCTTGAGCTGTTGCATCAGTTCCAGTTCCAGTGGCGGCTTGCACAGCGGCATCTCCGACATGCGGAGCTGGCCGATGCCGTGCTCGGCGCTGATCGAGCCGCGCCGGCGGGTGATCTCGTCGTGGACGAGGCGGGTGATGCGCGGGCCGTGGCCATAGAACGCGTCCTCCGTCATGGCGAGCGGACGCATCAGATTGTAGTGCAGGTTGCCGTCGCCGAGATGGCCGAACACCATGGGACGGATGCCGGGCAGCGCGGCGTCGACCGCCGCGTCCATCACCTTGACGAAATCGGCGATCTCGGCGACCGGCACGGCGATGTCATGCTTGAGCGCCTTGCCCTCGCGCACCAGCGCTTCCGACACGCTTTCGCGCACGCGCCAGAACGCCTTGGCCTGCGTGCCGTCCTGCGCGACGACGGCGTCGGAGACCAGCCCCTCCGCCATCGCGTCGGCCAGCGTGGTTTCGAGCCGGGCCGCGAGCGTCGGCTCGTCGCTGATGTCGCTCAGCTCGATCAGCACGGCCGCGCTGGGAAGCGCGTCGAATGGCAGCCTCGTATCGGGAATCTGGCGCAGGATCATGTCGAGCGTCGCCGACGTCAGGAATTCGAACGCCGTGAGGCGGTCGCCGCAATGGCTGCGGGAGAGGCGCAGCAGTTTGAGCGCGGCCGCCGCATCGGCCACTGCGACAAACGCAGTGGCGCGCGCGGTCGGCTGCGCAAACAGCTTGAGCACGGCGCCCGTGATGATGCCGAGCGTCCCTTCGGAGCCGATGAACAGATCGCGCAGCGCGTAGCCGGTGTTGTCCTTGCGCAAGGCCCGCAGGCCGTCCCAGATCCGCCCGTCCGGCAGCACCACTTCGAGGCCGAGCGTCAGTTCGCGCATCACGCCATAGCGCAGCACGGCGACGCCGCCGGCGTTGGCCGCAAGATTGCCGCCGACCGTGCAACTGCCCTCGGAGCCGAGGCTCAGCGGAAACAGCAGGCCGGCATCCCGCGCGGCGTCCTGGACCTTGGCCAGCACCGCGCCGGCATCGACGACGACGGTCTGACCGATCGGATCGATCTTGCGAATCCGGTTCATCCGCGACAGCGACAGCACGATCGCCTGGCCGCTCGCATCCGGCGTCGCGCCGCCGGACAGGCTCGTGTGACCTCCTTGCGGCACCACGGCGACACGGGCCGCCGCGCAGGCGGCCATCACGGCCGCCACCTCCGCGGTCGATCCCGGCCGCACCACCGCCAGCGCCGTCCCATGATACTTGCCGAGCCAGTCGCGCAGATAAGGCGCCTGATCCTCGACTGCGTCGAGAACATGCGCGGCGCCGACGGCGTTCTGCAGCCTGGAAATCAGCTCCGTCATGGTCAGCGCTTCAGCCTTTCGAGTGGGAGGGATGGCGACGGCCGCAAACTAACAGGTCCGCCGATCGCGGCCCCAATACCAAGTTGTCGGCCCTCCATAATCGATTGTTATGGGGGGCGCTCAGGCCGGCGCCGGGGCGATATGCGGAACCGCATCGACCAGCTCGCGCGTGTAGTCAGTCTGCGGGTTGGCGAACAAGGCCCGGCTTTCGCCCTGCTCGACGATGACGCCGGTACGCAGCACGATGGTGCGATCGCACATCATGCGCACGACGTTGAGATCGTGGCTGACAAACAGGAAAGCGAGATTGTCCTCACGCCTGAGCTTGTTGAGGAGCTGCAGCACCACCGCCTGCACGGAGACGTCGAGCGCCGCGGTCGGCTCGTCCAGCACCAGCAGGCGCGGCTTGCAGGCGATGGCGCGGGCAATGCCGACGCGCGCCTTCTGGCCGCCGGACAGCTGATGCGGAAAGCGCGACAGCAGCTCCCGCGGCAGCCCCACACGGTCAGCGCATTCCTCGACCCGCTGGCGCAGCTTGTCGCCGCTGCGCATATTCATCAGCCGCAGCAGCGGATGCGCGATGCAGTCGAACGCCGTGTAGCGCGGATTGAGGCTGTCGTTCGGATCCTGGAAGACGATCTGGATGTCCCTGCGCAGCTCGGAACGGTGGAAGTCGCGCGCAGGGATCTGGCCGATCGACTGGCCGTCGAACAGGATCTCGCCGGCGCTGGCGTCGATCAGGCGGCAGATCATGCGCGACGTCGTGCTCTTGCCGGAGCCGCTCTCGCCGACCAGGCCGACGCTCTCGCCACCGCGCATGGTCATCGAGAAATCAGCAACGCCGACCGTGCCGTCGTCGAAACGCTTGCTGACAGCCTTGACATCGAGCAGCAGCGGCGTGCCGTGCGGCGGCGGCAGCTCCGTCACCGCGACCAGCGGAATCCTCTCGCCATCAGGCACCAGGTCCTCGATGCGCGAGGTCGCCGTCGGCGAGGCCGCAACCAGCCGCCGGGTGTAGGGGTGCTGCGGCCGGTGGAACAGCGTCAGCGGCTCGGCCTCCTCGACCAGCCTGCCCTGCTCCATCACCACGACGCGCGCGCAATAGCGCGCGGCCAGCCCGAGGTCATGCGTGATCAGGATCGTCGCCATGCCGCGGTCGGCGGCGATCCTGGCGAGCAGGTCCATCACCACCTTCTGCGTTGTGACGTCGAGGCCGGTGGTCGGCTCGTCGGCGATAAGCAGTGATGGATTGCAGGAGATCGCGACCGCGATCATCACGCGCTGGCACATGCCGCCCGACAATTCGTGCGGATAGGCGCCCATGCGCCGCTCGGGATCGCGGATCTGCACGGCCTTGAGCAGGCTCAGCGCCTCGGCCTGCGCCTCCGCCCGTGACAGCCGCCGATGCGCGAGGATCGCGTCCGCAATCTGCTGGCCGACGGTGCGGATCGGATTGAGTGCCGCGCGCGGGTTCTGGAAGATCATCGCCATCGCAGCCCCATGCAGGCTGCGCAGATCGGCGCCGCCGGCGCGGGTGATGTCCTGCCCCTTGAAGCGGATCAGGCCCTCGGTGATGTGGCCGGCCCTGTCGAGCAGATGGGTGATGGCAAAGCCGGTCACCGATTTGCCGGAGCCGCTCTCGCCGACCAGCCCGAGCATCTCGCCGGGCTGCAGCGACAGCGACACGCCGCGCACGGCCTCAACGAGACCGCGGCGGGTCGAGAAGGTCACCTTGAGGTTCTCGACCTCGAGCAGCGGCTGTATGTTTTCTGATCCGATCACGTTCTCATCCTCGGATCGAGGATGTCGCGTAAACCGTCGCCGAGCAGGTTGAAGCACAGCACCGCGCTCATCAGGGCGAGGCCGGGAAATGCCACCAGCCACCAGCGTCCGGTCGAGATGAAGCGGGCGCCCTCGGCGACCATGATGCCCCATTCCGGCGTCGGCGGCTTGACGCCGAGGCCGATGAAGGAGAGGCCCGCCGCATTGAGGATCGCCCAGCCGAGATTGAGCGACATCTGCACCGCCATCGCCGGCAGCACGTTCGGCAGCAGGAACCGCAGCACAACGGCGACATGGCTCTCGCCGCAGGCGCGCGCGGCCTCGACCCAGCCGAGATTGCGGCGGATGTTCACCTCGGCACGAGCGAAGCGGATGTAGAACGGCAAATTGATGATCGCGGTCGCGATCACGATGTTCTCGACCCTGTTGCCGAGCGCAGCAACCATCGCCATCGCCAGCACGAACAGCGGGAACGCCATCAGCACGTCGACGAAGCGGCCAACCGCCTTGTCGAGCCGGCCGCCGGCATAACCGCAGAGCGCGCCGACGACCGAGCCGAGCGCAAAGGACACGGCGACCGCGGTCACCGCGATGGTGAGATCGAGCCGGCTGGCGACGATCAGGCGGCTCAGCACGTCGCGGCCGAGCTGGTCGGTGCCGAACCAGTGCGCGGCGCTTGGCGGCTGCAGCGCCGCCGAGACCTCGGAGGCGATGGGATCGTAAGGCGTGAGCCACGGCGCTGATATCGCGAGCAGCGCCAGCAGCAGCGCGCCGGCGGCCGCGATCGCCGTGACCGGATTGCCGCGCAGCACGAAGGCGGTGTGGCGCAAGGTGGATGAGGTCTCGATCGTGCTCATGTGCAATCGCTCATGCCACCGTCGCCCGGGGATCGGCGATACCGTAGAGCACATCGACCAGGAGATTGACGATCACGAAGATGGTCGCCATCAGCAGCACGAAACCCTGCACCGGCGCATAGTCCGACACCAGCAGCGCATCGAGCGCGTAGGAGGCGACGCCTGGCCAGGAGAACACCTTCTCCACCAGGACATTGGCGCCGAGCATGGTCGAGAACACGATGCCGGCAACGGTGATGACAGGCAGGATCGCGTTGCGCAGCGCATAGGTGACGACGATCCGCCACCAGGACAGCCCGACCGAGCGCGCGGTGCGGACGAAATCACTGCCGAGCGAGACCAGCATCGAGGCCCGGGTGATGCGCGCCAGCGGCGCGATCACGAACAGCGCCATGGTCAGCGCTGGCAGCATCAGCTGCCGCGCCGCCGCCCACCAGCCGTCGAGATCGCCCGCGAGCAGGAAGTCGATGATCAGGAAGCCAGTGCGCGATGGCGGCAGAGTGGCGAAGATGTCGATACGCCCGGTCGGATCCGGCGCGAAACCGAGCAGATAATAGAACACGTAGATCAGCAGCAGGCCGGAGACGAAGGTCGGCACGCAGACGCCGAGCGAGCAGAACAGCCGCACGCCGTGATCGACCAGCGATCCCGGCCGCAACGCCGCGAGCACGCCGAGCGGCACCGCGGAGACCAGCGCAATCAGCAACGCTGTCAATGTCAGCTCGAGCGAGGCCGGCAGCCGCTCCTTGAGGTCCTTGGCGACCGCCTGCCCGGTCATCATCGAGCGGCCGAGATTGCCGCGGCCGACGTCGTAGAGATAGATCGCGAGCTGGTTCGGCAGCGGCTTGTCGAGCCCGAGCTGCCGGCGGATCACCTCGATCTCCTCCTTGCCGGCATTCGGGCCGGAGGCGAAGAACACGGCCGGATCGCCCGGCAGTACGCGCATCAAGAGGAAGGTGAAGACCAGGACACCGAACAGCGCCGGCAGCGACGAGACGAAGCGTCGTCCCGCCCGCAGCAAAGTTGCGCCGATCGTGCCCATGGATCTACCTTCTGTCCCAAGCCATCGTTATCGAACACAGGCGCCCGCCACGATCTTCCACCTCTCCCCAGCGGGGAGAGGTCGCGCCGCAAGCGCGGCTAAGGGGCGCCACGGCAAACACTCTCAACCAAATCCCTCACCCGTGCCGACGCACCAGATCGACCCGAACTGCGTTTGTCGTCCTACTTGCGGCTCAGGTTACGATAATCGACCTGCCGCGTGAACTGGTAGACATAGCCGTCCACCGTCGGCTGCATCACCGCGTCCTGCGCAGCCTGCCAGATCGGGATCTGGAACATCTGGTCGAAATGGATGGCGTTGAGCGCCTTGCCCTGCTCCTCATATTTCGCCTTGTCGGCCTCGAAGCGCGCCTCCTGCGCGATCTTCTCCAGCTCGGCATTGTCGGTCGAGGAGTAGTTCCAGCGCTGCTTGCCGGTGTAGAAGTTGCGATAGAAATAGTCCGTCGAGGGCAGCCAGGCGACGATGCCTTCGATGAAGAAGGGCAGCTTCTTCTCGTTGATCGCCGTCGACATCTGCGCATCGGGCAGCTTCTGGATGTCGACCTTGATGCCGATCTTGCCGAGCTGCTCCTTCACGAGCGCCGCCATCGGCTCGGCGGTTGCGGCCTGGCCGACATTGAAGCTGAAGGTGGTCGAGAAGCCATCGGGCATGCCGGCCTCCTTCAGATAGGCCTTGGCCTTCTCCAGATCGAGCTTGATCGGCTGCGGGATCGGATAACCGCCGCTCGGCGGCTTGCCGTCGGCCCAGGTCGCGCCGTACAGCGGCGCGCCGCGGCCGAACAACGCCGCCTTGAACATGTCGTCATAGGGCAGCGCAAAAGCGATGGCGCGGCGCACATTGACGTTGTCAAACGGCGGGATGGTGTTGTTCATCGAGATGAAGGTCACCGCATTGTATTGCGGCGTCGAGATCACCTTCAGCTTACCCTTGCCTTCCAGCGACTGCACGTCGCTCGCCTGCAGGTCGATGACGAGATCGGCATCGCCGCGCTCGACGAGATTGGCGCGCGTCGCCGGCTCCGGCACCGACTGGATGATCAGGCGCTTGAATGCCGCCGGCTTGTCCGGCGTGCCGCGGTTCCAGGCCTCGTTGCGCTTCGCGATCACCTGCTCGCCGGGCTTGAACGTCTCGACGATGTAAGCGCCGCTGCCGGCCGCGTTCTCCTTGGTCCAGTTCAGCGCCCACGGATCCTCGGCGGTCGCGTGGGCCTTGGCGAGCTTGGAGTTGATGATGATCGGATAGACGGTCGCCAGATTCGGCAGCGCCAGCTTGTCCGGCTTCGGCAGCGTCACCTCGATCGTCACCGGGTCGATCACCTTGAACTGATCGGCCGACGTCAGCGAGCCCGTCAGCAATTGGGCTTTGCCAAGGATTGGCGCGGTGACGCAGCGGTCGAGCGACCATTTGACGTCCTCGGCCGTGACCGGCGAGCCGTCCTGGAACTTGGCGTCGGGGCGCAGCTTGAAGGTGATCTTCAGGCCGTCGGCGCTGACGGAATAGGATTCGGCGAGCTCGCCGGTGATCGTGTCCAGATCGAACACCCACTTACCATTGAGCTGCTTGCGGCCGAACGACACCAGCCGGTCGTAGCTCGACATCGACAGCGCAAAGGCCTCGCGCGTCGAGCCCGGAATGTTCGGATCAAGCGTGTTGACGGTGGCGCCGGTGACGTAGCGCAGGGTTTCGGCGCGGCTCTGCGCAAAGGCTGAAGGCGCGGCCAGCGTCACGGCGAGCAAGGCAGTCGCCGCAAATAACGAACGTTTGGACATTTCGATACTCATCGCCCCTGTTCCCCTGTTAGTCTCAAAATCCGGGACTGAATAGCCTGCCAGCGGTCACCGGCGACGCCTGCCGAGCAGCAAATCACGTGCCACGCCGCACCGCGGCCTGCTTCACATCATAGGCCTGAAAGCTGGCCCAATGCTTGTCGATATCCGCTCTGAACAGCCCGCGCGTCAGACCATGCACGAGCTTCGGCACCGCCGTCGTCATCGCGTTGATCGACGAGCCCGAGGCGCCGAAGCTCATCGTCGAGGCAATGGCGAAGACGTGAATGTTGCTGATCCACGGCGTTTCGCCTGCGTTGCGCTCGCACAGTGCATAGTCGTCAGCGAGATAGGGGAAAGCGCCGAGCCGGTCATTGCGCTCGCTTGCTTCCGGCGTGTAACGGTCCGTCCAACGCGCGATGTTTCCGGCGAAGCGCTTCAATTCAGGCCGCTGAGCGAAATCCATCGTGATGCCGGTCGCGCTGATCACGAAGTCGACGATGACTTCGCCGTTCGCCGTCTGTAGCACGACGCCCTCACTGGTCTCGCGCGCAGCCACCACCGGCGCCCCCTCATGCAGGTGGAACGCGGCATGGTGGGCGCAGCGATCATAAGTGTGCTGCGGAAAGCCTTCGCGCAGCTCCAGCACCGCGCGCATGAAGCGCCAGCGCCAGGCATCGTCGAGCTCGGAGAAATGCCGGAGGAAGCCGCGGAAGGTCAGCCAACGATACGGCTGGATCAGCTGAATTTCCGCGCGGCGGCACAACAGATCCACGCGCGCCGCGCCGGTCTCGAGCGCCACCGCCGCATTGTCGAAGGCCGACGCGCCGGCGCCGATCACGGCGACGCGGCGGCCACGCAGAGCCTCGAAGTCGATCTGAGCGCCTGAGTGGACGCAGCGCGTTGCAGGCAGATGCCGCAGCGGCTCCGGGATGCTCCAGTCGCCCATGCCCTCCTGTCCGGTCGCCAGCACGATCTTGCGCGCATGGATCGTCGTCTCACCGTCCTTGCCGCGCACGGTCGCCTGCAGCAGGCCGTCAGCAGCGGCTGCGATGTCGACGACCTCGCAGCCATTGCGCACCGGAAGATCGAGCACCTCGCGATACCAGGCAAGATAATCTGCCCAATATTCGCGCGGGATCAGGTCAAGTTCGCGCCAGCTGTCAGTGCCGAATGTCGCTTCGTGCCAGGACTGATAGGTCAGGCTCGGAATGTCGAGATCGGGCCCGGTGAAGTCCTTCGGGCTGCGCAGGGTCGGCATGCGCGCATAAGTGAGCCACGGCCCTTCTCGGCCGGCTTCGGCCTTGTCGAGCACGAGAATGTTGCTGACTCGCGAGCGCAGCAGCGCAAAGGCAGTCGCAAGGCCCGACTGGCCGCCGCCGACGATCAGAACGTCGAGCGCAGGGCGACCATCGGGAGCGATCACGGGCGTCAGCCATGGCATGCTGGGATGGGCGATCCTGGCGAGGTCGCTACGAACCTGGGCCGTCAGCGCGGCGAGACCGTCGCTCATGCCAGCCACCGGATGAAACACGCGCAATCGCGATCGACACGCTCGCTGTCGCTCACGCTCTCTCCATCAGTCATGTCACCCGGCGCACGAAGCTTAGCAAAGCGGGCCCAGGGCCGACCATACCGATTTGTCCGCGGCCCATAACAGCTTGTTATGGGATACCGGCTGCAGCTAAAGTCGGGCGCTCAGCTGCGAGACAAGAGGTCGCATGCCGCTCAATCTGCGCCAGATCGAAGTGTTCCGCGCCATCATGATATCAGGCTCGATCAGCGGCGCCGCGCGGCTGTTGTCGGTGTCGCAACCGGCGATCAGCCGGCTGCTGGCCTATACCGAGGATGGCCTCAAGCTGAAGCTGTTCGAGCGCATCAGCGGCCGGGTGCAGCCGACGCCGGAGGCCAAACGGCTGTTCGCCGAGGTCGAGCACATCCATCGCGGCGTCGCGCGCATCAACGATCTCGCCGATGAGCTGCGCGCCGGCGGCACCGGCACGATCCGCGTCGTGGCGAGCCCGAGCGCGGGCCACAGCATGGTGCCGGAGGCGCTGGCGCGGCTGCGCAGCCGCTTTCCTGACCTGCGTGTCGAGTTCGAGTCGTTGACGCTTCTGGAGATTGTCAACCGCGTCGGAACAGCACGCGCCGATCTCGGCATCACCGTGCTGCCGGTCGACGAGCCGACGGTCGCGGTGGAAACGATCGCCGAGGGCGCGCTGCATGTGATCATGCCGGTCGATCACGCGCTGACAAGGCTGCGCAGCATCCGGCCGAAAGACATCGCGCCCTATCCGCTGGTCGGCTTCGGCCCGCAGACGCCCTACGGCCATATCGTCGCGCAGGCCCTGGCCGGCGGCAGCCCTGAGCCGACGACCATCGTGCGCTACACGCCCGACGCCTGCGCGATGGTCCGCGCCGGCGCGGGCCTTGCGGTGGTCGACGAATTCGTGCTGCGCGGCCGGGCCTGGCCCGACCTCGCCGCCCGTCCCCTGGCGCCGAAGATCCCGATGCGCGCCTATCTGCTGACGCCGCGCTTCGAGCCGCTGTCGCGCAACGCTACGGCGCTCGCGGATATCCTGCGCGGACGTGACCGGAAGGCGCCAGTAAAGCGATGAGTGCTGAGCCGAACTGAGTTCGCCCACGCCTTGCTCCATCAGCAAGATTGCCTCTCCGTTGTCCGGAAGTTCGAGCCGGACCATCGCCGCAACAGCGGTGCGCTCCCTCTCCCCGTCCTTACGGGGAGAGGGTTGGGGTGAGGGACAGCCACTCGCACCGGCCGTGCGGAGAGTCCCCCTCACCCGGATTGCGTCTGGCGATGCAATCCGGCCTCTCCCCGCACGCGGGACGAGGCGGGGCACCGTCCGCATTCTGATATCTGTATCGAAAACTAGCGAGTGTGAGACAGACCCGTGTCCAGCTCGGATGGATCCGGACTCATAACCACGACTACGCCGCCAGCCAGCCGCCATCCACCGGCAGCACGATGCCCGTGGTGAACGACGCCTCGTCGCTGGCCAGAAACAGCGCAGCGGCGGCGACCTCGTCCGCCTCGCCGAAGCGCTTCATCGCATGCCGCAGGCGCGAGGCCTCGCGCACCGGCTCCGGATCGGCGTGACGGGCGAAGCTCCGGCGCAGCAGCGGCGTGTCGATCGCGCCCGGCGCCAGCGCGTTGACGCGGATGCCGTCGGTCGCGAAGTCAACCGCCATCGTGCGAGTGAGACTGATGATCGCGCCCTTGGCGGCGATATAGGCGCTGTTGCCTTTGCCGCCGGCGACCGCGAGCTGCGACGCCACAGTGATGATCGATCCAGACTTCTGGACTTGCATGATCGGCACCGCGACCTTCGCCCACAGCCAGGTGCCGCCGACATTGGCGCGGAACACCGCGTCCCAATCGGCGGGATCGGTGGTGACGACGGTCCCGCCGCAGGAGAAGCCGGCCGCGGTCATCAGCACATCGACCCGGCCGCGCGCCGCGGCGACGTTTTCGATCGTGGTCTTGGCAAAATCGGCGTCGCCGACATCTCCGATATGGACGCTGCCGTCACCGCCTGCATCGCGCATCAGCGCGCGTGTTTCCTCGGCGCCCGCGGCGTCGCGATCGACCAGCGCAAGGAACGCACCTTCGCGCGCAAACATCACGGCGCTGGCGCGGCCGATGCCCGAGCCGCCACCGGTGATGACCGCGACCTTGCCTGCGAGCCTCATCTCAGCCTCTCCCATATTGATCGAACCAGCGGCCGAAATGCTCGGCGGAGCCTACACAGTCGAAGCGCGCGCGCCAGCCAAACTCATCCGCGAGCCGCGTCGTCGACAGCCGCCCGCGGCTCGGCGCAAACACCGGCACGCTCGGTGTCTCCCCCTGCGTGGCGAGGCGGCAGACAAAGCCGGGGCGGCCTTGGGCAAAGCTGCGTCCCCACGCTTCGGCCGTGAACGTCGCTTCGTTGGAGATGTTGTACAGCCTATGCTGCGGCTTGTCGGCTTCGAGCAGCAGACAGACCGCGTCGGCGACGTCCACGGCGTAAACCCAATCCTTTTCGCCCGGCTCGTCCAGCAGTGCCGCTTCGTTACGCGCGCAGCAGGCCGCGATCAAAGCCTGCGGCGACGGCGTGTCGCGCACGCCGCCGCCACGCTCGAACGGGCCGAACACCGCCGACAGCCGCACGCTGATCACGTCGGTCTGCCACAGATCGGAGAGCCGCGACGCGACGCGCTCGGAGGCGAACTTGGTGATCGCATAAAGCGATACCGGCTCGCACGGCATCGTCTCCTCCAGCACGGCGAAGCGCTGGCCGCTCGCGCCGTAGGACGCCGCCGAGGACAGGTTGATCACGCGGCGCACGCCGCTGCTCCGTGCCGTCTGCAGGATCGGCACCTGCGCCAGCAGGTTGACCGCGAGGATGCGCTCGGGGTCCGCCGCATCGCGCTCGGGCCCGGCGGTGATCGCCGCGCCCATCACGACGGCATCGCAGCCGCCGGCAATGGCAGAAGCAACGGCGCGCTCGTCAGTGACATCGCCCGTGATCACGTGCAGCCGATCACCGTGATCAGCAAAGGCGCGCTGCGCAGCATTCGGCAGAGGCGCCGCATCGAACATGGTGACGGCGTGGCCACGCTCCAGCAGGCCTTGCGCCACGTTGAGCCCGACGAAGCCGGCGCCGCCGAAGATCAGAACATGCATGGAAAACGCCTCTCCGTCAGGGCCTCATGGTTCGAGACAGCTGCTGGCGCAGCCTCCTCACCATGAGGATTTAGCGCCGGGTGCGGCGCTGCACGTTGACCATGAGCAGCGTGCTCATGGAGAGGAGAACCAGCTTGCGCGCCGCAAGGCTCGCTCTTCCTCCTCATGCTGAGGAGGGCGCGAAGCGCCCGTCTCGAAGCACGAGGCCACGGACCGTGGTCGGCCCGGCTGCTCACAGCAGCGTCGCGCCAAAATTCTGCTCGGGATCCATGTCCGGCACCAGCCGCCCGGTGGGCTTCGCCGCCTCGCCGCCGCTGCGGGCGAGGAACTGGCCGGAGCCGGGCTGCACCAACAGCTTGCCGCCATCGACGATGACGCGGCCGCGCGACAGCACGGTCACCGGCCAGCCCTGCACGCTGCGCCCGGCAAACGGCGTGTAGCCGGCGAGGTCGTGCATGTCAGCGTCGCTGATCGTCACGCGCTTGTCCGGATCCCACAGCGCGATGTCGGCGTCGGCGCCGATCGCGATCGCGCCCTTCTTCGGATGAAGATTGTAGATCTTGGCGGGCGACGTTGCGGTCAGCTCGACGAACTTGTTGAGCCCGAGCCGTCCCTTCGACACCATCGCGTCGAACAGCAGCGGCAGCCGCAGCTCCAGGCCGGGCAGGCCGTTGGCGATCTGCTTGAAGTTGGGATTGGGACCAGCGCGCAGCTTGCCGGTCTCGTCGAAGCGATAGGGCGCGTGGTCGGAGGAGATCGTCTGCAGATCGCCGAGCGACAGCGCCTGCCACAGCGCCTCCTGGTCCGGCGCGCGGCGCGGCGGCGGGCTGCACATCCATTTCGCGCCCTCGATGCCCGGCTTGTCGAGATCGTCAGCAGTCATGAACAGATATTGCGGGCAGGTCTCGGCAAACACTTTCAGCCCCAGCCCGCGCGCATCGCGGATCACCTTGGCGCCTTCGGCGGTCGAGACGTGGAAGATCATGATCGGCTGGTCGACCAGCGCCGCCATGCCGATCAGGCGATTGAACGCTTCCGCTTCGGAGAAGCGGGCATGGCTGATGGCGTGATATTTTGGTGCGGTGTAGCCGCGCGCGAGCAGCCGCTTCACCATCCACGAGATGATGCCGTGGTTCTCGGCATGCGCGCACAACATCGCGCCGCCCTCGCGCGCGGCGACGAGAATGTCGAGCAACGGCTCGTCGTCGATCTTGAGCCGGTCATAGGTCATGAAGATCTTGATCGAGCCGTGGCCCTGGCGGATCAGCGCCGGCAGGTCGCGCTCCAAAGTCTCCTTGGTCGGATCGGCGACGATCATGTGGAACGCGTAGTCGATGACGGCCCCCTTGCGCGCCAGCGCGTGATAGTCCTCAACCACCTGCGGCAACAGCATACCGACATGCTGCGCGGCGAAGGAAATCACGCTCGTGGTGCCGCCGAACGCCGCCGAGGTGGTCGCGCTCTCGAACGTGTCGGCGTTGACGATGCCGGCGGCAGAGAGCTGCTCGATATGGCAATGGCTGTCGACGCCGCCGGGCAGCACATATTTGCCGCGCGCGTCGATCTCGCGCTTCGCAGGCCCCAGCCCGTGGCCGATCGCCGCGATGGTCTCGCCTGATATGGCGACGTCGGCCTCGAACGTGTCGGTGGTGGTGGCGACGCGCCCTCCCCGGATGATCAGGTCATAGGCCGGCTCGGTCATCGCGATCTCCTCAGTTCTGCCAGATGGAACGCCGTGGACGCGGGGGAGCCGCATCGGCCCCATTGCGTCAGCCGTGGCATAGTGGTTGCCTGTCACGCGCCGTCAACACTGAAGAAGCAGGTAGCTCCCATGTCCCGCCCGCGCATCACCGTGATCAACCCGAACTCCAACCAGGTGGTCACCGACGGTCTCGCTGCTGCGCTGCGGCCGCTGATGTTCGCGGATGGGCCGGAGATCGTCTGCGAGACGTTGAAGGACGGACCTTACGGCATCGAGAGCCAGAAGGATGCCGACAGCGTCACCCTGCCGCTGCGACGCTTCGTCGAGGGCGATAATGCGTCCAGCGCGTTTGTCATCGCCTGCTACAGCGATCCCGGCCTGCATGTCTGCCGCGAGGCGACGACGCGGCCGGTGCTCGGCATCGCCGAATGCGGCGTGCTCACCGCGCTGACCCGCGCCGACACCTTCGGCGTGCTCGCCATCGCGCAACGTTCGATCCGCCGTCACATCCGCTATCTCCGCCAGATGGGGCTGATGGACCGGCTCGCGGCCGAGCGGCCGCTTGACATGACGGTGGCGGAGACGGCGTCGGGCGAAGGCACCTTGGCGAAGATGATCGCGGTCGGCCGCGCGCTGAAGGACGAGGACGGCGCCGGCGCGATCGTCATGGGTTGCGCCGGCATGGCGCGGCATCGCAAGAATCTGGAGGGTGCGCTGGGCATTCCGGTGATCGATCCGACCCAGGCGGCGGTGACGATGGCGCTGGGCGCGGTGGCGTTTGCGGGGTGAGTGGATGTCTCGCTGAGCCTCGCGCTCTGCAACTTTCGGATCTGACCGACCGGCCGCCTCATACTCGCTGTCGTCCCGGCGAACGCCGGGATCCATAACCATCGGCTGCGGTGAGGCAGGCAACTCGCAGCTGCGTTCCTCGATAGCTTCCGCGGTATGGGTCCCGGCGTTCGCCGGGACGACACCGTCGTTGTAGCAACACTGGTGTCCAACAACTGCTCTTTGCTGAGTTCTATCAGCGAAGACTCGCTGTTCAATCCGGCGGCACCGCACCCGTGCGGCTCGTGATCAGCCCGTAATGCTCGACCCGGCGATGCCGGGCGAAGTCGAAGATCGTCTGCTTGCCGAACCGGGTGGCATCAAGATCGCACGGCACGACCAGCACCTCGTCGCCCTCGGTCGCCGCCTCCGCGACGATCTCGCCATCGGGATTGACGATCAGGCTGCCGCCGATCAAATGATGACCGTCCTCGACACCGGCCTTGGCCACAGCGACCACCCAGCATGAATTTTGGTATGCGCCGGCCTGCGCGGAGAGCCGATTGTGTAACAGCCGCTGCTGCAGGCCCTCCGCTGATTTCAATGAGTTCACCGACGGCGTGTTGTAGCCGATCAGCACCAGCTCGACGTCCTGCAGGCCCATGACCCGATAGGTCTCCGGCCAGCGGCGGTCGTTGCAGATCGCCATGCCGATGATGCCGCCAAGATTGCGCCACACTGGAAAGCCGAGATCACCGGGCTCGAAATAGCGCTTCTCGAGATGCTGGTGGCTGCGCGCGGGCTCGAACTCGTCGTGGCCGGGCAGATGCACCTTGCGATACTTGCCGATGATGGTGCTGTTGCGATCGGTCAGGACGGCGGTGTTGTAGTGGTGCCCGTCCGGCGTCAGCTCCGCATAGCCGAGATACATCGCGATGCCGTGCTGCGCAGCGCGATCGAACAGCGGCTGAACCGCTTCGTTCGGCATCGTCTTTTCGAACCACGTATCGACCTCCGCCTGATCCTCCATGTACCAGCGTGGAAAGAACGTCGTCAGCGCCAGCTCGGGATAGATGATGAGATCGGCGCCCTTGCGCTTGGCCTCATCCAGCAGCGCGATCATGCGCATCACGACCGCCGCGCGGCTGTCGGCGCGCTGGATCGGCCCCATCTGGGCGGCAGCGATATTTATCACGCGCATGGTAAGTCTCCGGCGTTAGACCCGCCGTCATTGCGAGCGAAGCGACGCAATCAAGAGTCCTTGCGCGGGCCCTGGATTGCGTCGCTTCGCTCGCAATGACGCGTTGAAAGAGCTTCATCTGAGAACGGTCCGCCTCAGCCCGGCCGATGCAGCACGGGCCGCGTACGCGAGAACGACGGCCGACCGCGCTTGAGGCCCCACAGCGGCTGCGCCAGGGTCGCCACCGCCTCGGTTGGATCAGCAGCATCGATGCAGACGAGGTCGGCCGGCGCGCCGACAGCGATGCCGTAGTCGCCGAGCCGCATCAATTTCGCCGCATCATGAGTCACCATATCGAGGCAGCCGGCGAGATGATCGGGCCGCGAGACATGGCAGACATTGGCGTAGAGATTGGCCATGCGGATCAGCGAGCCGTCGCCATAGGGCGTGAACGGGTTGAGCACGTTGTTAGTCGAGAGCGAGCACGTCACGCCCTTGTCGCGGAGCGGCTGCAGCGGCACCACGCCGCGCGGGATGGCGTGATCCTGGCGGCGGCCCATCAGATGCAGGTCGGTTGACGGCAGCACGGTGACCGCGACGCCGGCATTGGCAAGCTGCGTTGCGATCGTTTGGAAACGCTCGGGCGGCAGCAGTGACAGCTGCGTGACATGGCCAACCGCGACGCGGCCACCCCAGCCATAGTCCTCGGTCTTGCGGCAGACATATTCGATCTGCATGTGGTCGAGCGTCTCGGCGAGATCGAGATGCATGTCGATGTCGACATCGAAGTCACGCGCGATGGCGAAGATGCGGTCGATCTGCGCCGGCGGATCGCTGTCGAAATAGGGCGCGGCGCCGATGGTGCGCGCACCGCGGCGCAGGCCTTCGATGAGCAGTTCCTCGGTGCCTGGATAGTTCGTCAGGCCTTCCTGCGGGAAGACGCAGATCTCCAGATCGAGCGCCCAGGCATAGTCGCGCGCCAGTTGCTGGATCGCCTCGAACGCAACGAAGCCGATGCCGGGATCGAGCTCGACATGGGTGCGCATGCGCATCGTGCCGTGGCTGACGCAGCGCTCCACGGTCTGCTTCGCACGGGCATAGACATCCTCGGCGGTGAAATTGCGCTTGGCGGCCGCGGTCTCGCGCACGGCCTCGGCGACCGTACCTTCCCGGATCGTGCAGCGATCAAGGATGCAGGTCTTGTCGAGATGGATGTGCGTCTCGATCAAGCCTGGCACGACGAGGCAATTCTCGGCGTCGCGCGCCTCACCGTCGGCCTGCAGCGACGGCGCGATTGCCGCGATGCGGCCTTTGGAAATTCCGATATCGGCGCAGCGCAGCTCGCCTTGCTGCGCCAGCACCGCGTTGCGAATGATCAGGTCCATGCCGCCTTGCCGTCGAAGACTCCGTGCGCGCCAAGCTGGCGGCCTCGCACCTAAAAGGCAAGCGCCATGCCAGGGCGGCCATCCGCGCTGCAACGCCACCCTGCTTCGTCACCATTCGTTTACAAATAGGCGGCGGCCTTCGACCACTTGTTTGCTGTGGAAAAACTGCTATATTGGTGCATGGAAAACGTGAACTCGTTGTGCTCAGGCCCGTCGTCAAGGCGGGCCGTTGCCGTTTTGGGGGTGGCCGTCCGATGACTCGCTCCAACCGCACGGATCACATTCGCCTGACCTCGCACCCGGTGCCAGGCGCCAAGCATCATTTCCCGCTGCAATGGGGCGCTGCTAGCGCGCGCGAGCGCGGGCCGATCATCGGCACGGTGTCGCGGCCGCAGGACCGCAACGTGATCGGCAGCCATGGCGGCTCCTACACGGTCTACCGCGCGCTCGCGGTATCATCCGGCGCGCTGGATCCGATCCGCCGTCCCGATCTCACCAACACCCATCCCGCCGCCACGATCGGCCCGTTCGGGCAGTGGCGCGATCCGGCCAAGATCGTCGCCCTCGACCCCTGGGGCCATCTGGTCGCGGAGAGTTTCGGCAGCGAGATCGCCGAAGGCATCGATATCCGGCCGACCATCGCGGTGACCAAGGCGCGGATCGAACTGCCGGAGCTGCATGCCGCGCTCGCGGCCAAGCGGCTCGTCCATGATGGCCATGTCGTGCATGCCAATGGCAGCGTGTCGGTGGTCAAGATCGCGATCGACCCGGTGTGGTATCTGCCCGGCGTTGCCGCGCGCTTCGGCACCAGCGAGACCAATCTGCGCCGCGGCCTGTTCGAGCAGACCGGCGGCATGTATCCGGAGTTGGTGACGCGTCCCGATCTGCAGGTGTTCCTGCCGCCGATCGGCGGCACCACGGTCTATCTGTTTGGCGACGTCACCAAGCTGAATGATGCGAGAACGAAGATCACATGTCGGGTGCATGACGAATGCAACGGCTCGGACGTGTTCGGTTCCGACATCTGCACCTGCCGCCCCTATCTGATCCACGGCATCGAGGAGTGCGTGGCGGCGGGACAGAACGGCGGCCTCGGCATCATCGTCTACAATCGCAAGGAAGGCCGCGCGCTCGGCGAGGTCACGAAGTTCCTGGTCTACAATGCACGCAAGCGCCAGGAGGACGGCGACGCCGCGGCGGCCTATTTCGAGCGCACCGAATGCGTCGCCGGCGTGCAGGACGCGCGCTTCCAGCAGCTGATGCCCGACGTGATCCACTGGCTCGGCATCACTCGCATCGACCGCTTCATCTCGATGAGCGACATGAAGCATGATGCGCTGACGGGCAAGGGCGTCGACATCGTCGAGCGTGTGCCGATCCCGGACGAGCTGATCCCGGCGGATGCCCATGTCGAGATCGCCGCCAAGAAGGCTGCCGGCTATTTCTCGCTGGAGCCGCAGAAGCCGCAAGAGCTCGGCGACACGGTCGGCCGTCCGCTCGAGAAGTACTGAGCGTCACGGCAGATCATGACTGACATTTCTGACCTCCTGTCCGCCCGTGCCGTGCGCGAGCGGGCACATCAGCTGCTTGCACTCGGCCTTGCGGACAAGCTGCCGCACTTCCGGATCGATCTCGGCCAACTCGATACGATCGCCGATCTCGTGCTGGACGTGACCAGCAAGGCCTATCCCGGCGGCACGGTGCCGTTTCATTCGCGCTGGCGGCACTTCGTGGTCGGCGGCGTCGATCGCTGGACCGACATGGCCGGCAGAGTGAGCTGGCCGGATGCCGCCGCGCGCGCGCGCGCCGAGTTCGATCTCGCCATCACCAGCGTCCTGCTGGACGCCGGCGCCGGCGCGGCCTGGCGCTATCAGGATGCCGTGACCGGCACTCAGATCGGTCGCTCCGAGGGGCTGGCGCTGGCGAGCCTCGACATGTTCGCGAGCGGCGCTTTCTCCGCCGACGCGGGCAATCCCTTGCGCGCCGACGCGACCAAGCTCAAGCAGCTCACGGTCGCTGATCTCGAGCGCGGCTTTCAGGTCGGGCCTGACAATCCTCTGGTCGGACTCGAGGGCCGCGTCGCGCTGCTGCGCCGGCTGGGCGAGGTCGTTGCGGCGAAGCCGGAGATTTTCGGTGCGAAGGACAGCCCGCGTCCCGGCTGCCTGTTCGATCAGTTCGCCGCTGGCGCTGCGAACGCCCGCATCCAGGCCGCCGATATCCTGCAGCAGGTCCTGCTACAGCTCGGCCCGATCTGGCCATCACGCCTCACGCTGCAGGGCATTGCGCTCGGCGATTGCTGGCGGCATGACTCTGTTGTGACCGACGATGCCACCACCGGTCTCGTCCCGCTGCACAAACTGTCGCAATGGCTGAGCTATTCGCTGATCGAACCGCTGCAGCGCGCCGGCTTAGAGGTGGCTGATATCGACGGCCTCACCGGCCTTGCCGAATACCGCAATGGCGGCCTGTTCGTCGACGGCGGCGTGCTGCTGCTACGCGACCCGGCTGATGCCGGGCGAGCCCATGCCGTGGATTCGCCGCTGGTCGTGGAATGGCGAGCCCTGACCGTCGCCCTGCTCGACCGGCTGGCCGAGCTGATCCGCCAGCGCACCGGGCAGGCGCCTGAGCAGCTGCCGCTGGCGCGCATCCTCGAAGGCGGCAGCTGGGCCGCGGGCCGCAAGCTCGCCTTCGCCCGCCGCCCCGACGGCTCGCCGCCCCTGACCATCATCAGCGACGGCACGGTGTTTTAAGAGGTTTTCGGGAACACTCGCCGACTCGCGGGCACGTCATTGCGAGCGAGGCGAAGCAATCCGAGGCCGAAAAGAAAGTCAGGATTGCCTGGTCGCTTCGCTCCTCGCAATGACGGTGCTGGAGAATAGGAGAAAAGCCATGGAAGGCGTCACGGTCGTCGATCATCCGCTGGTGCAGCACAAGCTGACCCTGATCCGCGACAAGTCGATCTCGACCAAGTCGTTCCGTGAGCTCCTCAAGGAGATCGGCATGCTGCTCTGCTACGAGGTCACGCGCGATCTGCCGCTGACCGAGGTCGAGGTCGAGACGCCGCTGGCGCGGATGCAGTCGGCCAAGATTGCCGGCAAGAAGCTGGTGTTTGTGCCGGTGTTGCGCGCCGGCGTCACCTTCGTCGACGGCATGCTCGACCTGGTGCCGACCGCGCGCGTGGCACATATCGGCCTGTATCGCGAGCCGCAGACCTTCACCGCCGTCGAATATTTCTTCAAGGCGCCGTCCGACCTCCAGGAACGCCTCGCCGTCGTGGTGACGCCGGTGCTGGCGACCGGCAACACCGCGGTCGCCGCGGTCGACCGGCTCAAGGAGCGCGGCGCCAAGGATATCCGCATGGTCTGCATGATCGCCGCGCCTGAAGGCGTCGAGCGCGTCCGCGGGCTGCATCCCGACGTCGCGCTGTGGACGGCGGCGATCGACGACGGCCTCGACGACGACGCCTTCATCGTCCCCGGCCTCGGCGACGCCGGCGATCGCGCCTACGGCACGCGGTAGCCGCAGTCAGCCCGCAAACGCCGCCTGCGCCTCCGGCAGCGCCCAGATCTTCGCGATCGCCGTCGCCCCCGCCGCCGTGATCGCGGCCTCGTCGCCGTGGAGATAGTGGCCGTCGTGAATCAGCAGCCGGCCGTCGACCATCACCTGGTCGATATTGGCACGGTTGGCGAGCGCGATCAGACCGCGACGGGGATCGTGCAATGGCTGAAGATGCGGATGCGTCATGTCGACGATGGTGAGATCGGCGGTCGCGCCCGGGGCGATCACGCCGAGATCGTCGCGCTTGATCATGGCGGCCGCGGTTGCAGTGACCGCGTCGATCAGTTCCGGCGCGCTCGCCGTCTCGGCGCTACCCAGCGCGATCTTGGAAATCAACGAGGCCGCATTGAGCTCGCCGAGCAGGTCCATGTTGTAGCCGTCGGTGCCGATGGCGGTACGCACGCCATGCGCGGCGAAGCGGCCGAAGGCGGCGGTGATGCCGGCGCGCGCAAACACGCGCGGGCAGTTCAGCACACCGGCGCCGCGTGCCGCCATCAGCCTGAGATCCGCATCGGTCGAGGCGTGGCAGTGCGCGGCGAGCAGGTCGGGAGCGAGCAGGCCGAGCCAGTCGAGATATTCGGCCGGCGTGCGGCCGCCATGGCGCTGTGCGATGGTCGCCACCTCACCCGCGCTCTGCGCCATGTGGATGGTGATGGGAACGTCGAGCTCGCGCGCCCGCGCGGCGATGGCGCGCATCAGATCGGGACCGCAGGTATCGGTCGCGTGCGGGCTCATCGCCAGCCGGACGCGGCCATCGCCCTGCCCGTGCCAACGCTGATAGAGCGCATTCCAGATCGCGAGGTCGGCCTCGCCGTCATCGCCGGCATAGGTCACGACGCCGGAGGCATCCGCCTTGGCATCCCCGGTCGAGAACAGATAGGGCGCACCGTAGAAGCGCAGCCCCATTTCGCAGGCCGCGTCGAACAACTCGGGGATCGCGTTGCGGAACGGCTCCATGACCGTGGTGGCGCCGCCCTTCAACAGCTGCAGCACGCCCATGCGGCCGATCGCCAGCCGCTCCTCGGCCGTGAGGATCTCGGCGCCGCGCTTGGAGAGCGGCAGCAGCACCGTATAGATGATGCTCTTGTTGTTGCGGCGGCCATTGCCGTCCTCGGTCAAGGTCCGCGCGATCGCCTCGCTAAAGATGTGGTTGTGCAGGTTCAACAGACCCGGCAGCACGAAGCGGCCCGGCCGGTCGAACACCTCGTCGGCCACCGGCCGGCTCGGCGTGATCGCCGCGATGCGCCGGCCCTCGACCAGCACCCAGTGATCGCGCAGGACGTCCTGCGCGCCATCCTTGCGCGTCAGCACATAGCTGCCGAAGATCGCTGTCGTGCTCATGCGCCCTTCGTCTCGGCCGCCTCGTGACGTTGATAGTTCGCCGCAATCTCCGCACCGGTCGTGATCCAGACGTCCTGGCACGACTTGGCGTAGGCCAGGAACTCACGCAGCAGCCGGAAGCGCATCGGCCGTCCGGAGACCTGCGGATGCAGCACCGTGGTCACCATCGCGCCCCAGTCCCGCACCTCGTCGAGCTCGTCCTTCCACATCGAGAGCACATGCTCCTTCGGGAAGATCGAGCGCGGCGAGAACCGCGCCGACAGGCCGTGCATCCAATCGTCATAGCTCGCAGTCACCGGGATCTCGATCGTGCCCGGCTTGCCGTCCGCGAGACGATGACGATAGGGCCGGACGTCGTCGCGAAAGGAGGAGGTGTAGACGATGCCCTGGCGCACGAGCGCCACGCGTAGCTCCTCGCAGAACTCGCCGAACGGCGCGCGGTAGCCGATCGGCCGGACGCCGAGCCGGCGCTGGATCGCCTCGAAACCGCGCTCGATCTCCTCGACGATGAAGGGATCGCCGGGATCGGGCAGCAGATGGTGATAGCCATGATGGCCGATCTCGTGGCCCGCTTTCAGCACGGCCTCCGCCATCGCCGGATGCGCATCGACCGACCAGCCGGTGATGAAGAACGTCGCCTTCAGGTCGAGCTCCGCGAGCAGTTCGAGCAGCTTCGGCGTGCCGACGCGCGCCTCATAGCCGCCGAAGCTCATCGTGACCAGCCGCGCCGCATGCGCCGGATCCTTCGAGGTCCAGGCGCTCTCCGCGTCGATGTCGAACGACAGGAACATCGCCGCCTTATACGGCGTGGGCCATGGATAGTCCGGCGCCGGCGGTGCCGTGTTGGCCGGAACGACCGGGATGCTCGCGAGCGCCTTACTCTCCAGCATTGATCAGCACCTTCTCGATTCCATTGTCGCCAAGCTTCCATTTCGTCAGCAGCGCCTTGTAGCTGCCGTCGGCGATCATCACCTCCAGCGCGCCGCGCAGCGCCTCGCGCAGCTCTTCCGCCTTTACCGGCGTCGCGAGCCCCGTGTATTGGAGCGCGATCGGCGTACCCACGGGAACATAGGTGTTCGGCTCGAGGTCCATGATGTAGGGCAAGGTCTCGTTGCCTTGCACGGCGGCATCGATGCGGCCCTGCTTCAGCTGTGTCCGCGCATCGGCCGAGCCCTCGGTGCCGACGAACGCGATCGGACTCGTGCCGCAGTTCTTCTCGCTCCAGGCTGCGATGTCCTTCGGGAACATCGTGCGCCTGGAGGCGCCGACCTTCTTGCCGCACAGCGCGGCTGGCTCCTTGAACTCGGCCGCGCGCGCGGCCTGCACAAAGAAGCGCGGACCGCTGCGCAGGTAGTCGATGAAGGTCGCGGTTTCCTGCCGGCTCTTGTAGTCGGTCATGCCGGTCAGGATGACGTCGAAGCGCTGCGTGGCGAGGCCTGGCATCAGCTGGTCGAAGCTGGTCTCCTGCCAGACCGCCTTGACGCCGAGCTTCTTCGCCAGCGCCTCACCGAGCTCGACGTCGAATCCGGTCAGGGTCGCGGTGGCCGGATCCTTGAACTCCATCGGTGGATAGTTCGGCACCACGGCGATGCGCAGCCCGTTCTGCCTGATGTCGGCGGGCAGCTCGGCAGCCGCAGCGACGCCGGTCACGACGGCAGTCGCGACAGCGGCCAACATGATCGACTTGAATTCCCTCACCTCACCCAACCTCCGCTGCCAGAAATGCCTTCGTCCTGGCCTCGCGCGGCGCCCGCAGCACCTCGGCGGCCGGACCACTCTCCACGATCACGCCCTGGTCCATATAAACGACACGGTCGGCGACCTCGCGCGCAAAGCCGAGCTCATGCGTCACCACCAGCATGGTCATGCCAGATCTCGCGAGTTCCTTCATGACGCTCAGCACCTCGCCGACCAGTTCCGGATCGAGCGCCGAGGTCGGCTCGTCGAACAGCACGAGCCTCGGCTTCATCGCCAGCGCGCGTGCGATCGCGACGCGCTGCTGTTGTCCGCCGGACAATTGTGACGGATAGGAGCCGGCCTTGTCGGCAAGGCCGACCCGGCGCAACAGCGCCATCGCCTCGTCCTTCGCCTCGGCCACGGCCCGTCTCTGCACCTGGACTGGCCCCTCGATGAGGTTCTCCAGCGCCGTCATGTGCGGAAACAGGTTGAAGCGTTGGAACACCATGCCGCAGGCGAGCCGCTGCCGCGCAATGTCGCGCTCGGACAGCCGGTGCAGCCGGCCGTCGATCTCGCGAAAGCCGAGCAGCTCGCCGTCGAGCCAGATGCCGCCGCTGTCGGCCGTGGCGAGCTGGTTGACGCAGCGGAGCAAGGTGGTCTTGCCGGAGCCGGACTGCCCGATGAGGCAGACCACCTCGCCTTCGAAGACATCGAGCGAGACCTGCTTCAGCGCCTGGAACTCGCCGAAACGCTTGCTGACCTGGCGAATGGCGACCAGCGGCCTCATCAGCGGCCACCTCGCGCAAGGCCGCGCGCAAAGCGGCGCTCCAGCAGCATCTGCAGCGGCGTCAGGATCGACACCACGAGCAGATACCAGAGGCCGGCAACGATCAAGAGCTCGATGACGCGTGAATTGGCGTAGTAGATGTTCTCGGCCGAATGCAGCACTTCCGGATACTGGATCACGCTGGCGAGCGAGGTCGCCTTGACCAGGCCGATGAACTCGTTGCCGAGCGGCGGGGTCACCACCCGCATCGCCTGCGGCAGGATGATCCGGCGCAGCGCCTGCAGCCGGCCCATGCCGATCGCCTGCGCCGCCTCATACTGGCCGATGTCGACCGACAGCAGCCCGGCCCGCATCACCTCCGAGGTATAGGCGCCCTGGTTGATGCCGAGCCCGAGCAGCGCGGCCAGGAACGGCGTCATCACATCGACCGCGCGCGCGCTCCACAGGCCAGGAATCCCGATGGTCGGAAACACCAGCGCCAGGTTGAACCACAGCAGCAATTGCAGAATCAGCGGCGTGCCGCGGAACAGCCAAGTGTATCCCGCGGCGACCGAGCGCAGCACCGGATTGGGCGACAGCCGCATGATCGCGACGACCACGCCGAGCGCAATGCCGAGCGCCATTGCCGCCACCGCCATGATCATGGTGTTGACGATGCCGCGCAGGATCACTGGCGCCGTGAGGAAGCGCTCGACATAGGACCATTCGATCTGGCCGTTGGCAAAGGCGCGGCCGATCGCGCCGAGCATGACGATGATGATGGCAGCGGCGAGCCAGCGGCCCCAATGCGCATGCCGCGCGATCGTGTGCCCGGACAGGTCCGGAAAGCCGTCCGCCAGCGCGTCGCCGTGGCTCATTGCGGCGCCGCGTTGAGCATGGGCTCGCGCACCGCATTGGCGCCGAGGCCCCATTTTTCGAGAATGGCCTTGTAGCTGCCGTCGGCGATCATCGCCTTGAGCTGGTCGGTGATCAGGTCGCGAAAGCCGGCATTATCCTTGCGAAACATGATGCCCTGATAGCCGAAGGCGATGGGCTCGCCGACGATGCGGTACTTGCCGGCCTCCTGCGACTGCGCATAGGGCAAGGTCTCGCTGCCCTGCACGGCCGCGTCGATGCGACCCTGCTTGAGCTGGTTGCGCACGTCGATCGAGTTCTCACCGGGAACGTATTGCGCAGCCGGTTTGCCGGAGGCCTCGCAAGTCGCCTTGCTCCACTTCTCGATCTCGGCGGGGAAGCTGGTCGAGCGCGTAGTGCCGATCTTGCGGCCGCAGAGGTCGATGACGACCTTGGCATCGCTTTCGGCCAGCACGAACAATTGCGGACCGGTGACGAGATAGTCGACGAAATCGGCGGTCTCGCGCCGCGAGGCGCGGTCTGAAATTCCGGAAATGATGAAGTCGGCGCGCTTCGTCTGCAGCGAGGGGATGAGCTCGGCGAACGGCGTCTCGCTCCACGCGATCTTCACGCCAAGGCGCTTCGCCAGCTCGTTGGCGAGATCAATGTCCAGCCCCTTGAGCTCGTTGGTGGCGGGGTCGTGATATTCCATCGGCGCGTAGGTCGAGTTGACCGTGAGCTTGAGCGTGCCCGACTGCTTGATCTCGGCGGGCAGCTCGGCGGCGCCGGCGGAGGCGAGCGACGCGAGGGCGGCGAAACTGATGAACAACGAACGTCGCATCCTGCAGAACTCCCTCGAACGAACCAACTAACCGACCGCGACCGGCTCGACCACGCCCGCGCGCTCGGTGATGACCTTGTATTGATCCGGCCGGCGGTGCGCGGCGAAATTGAACATCTTGTCCTTGCCCTGCCGGCACAGATCGAGATCGATGTCAGCGACGATGACCTCGTCGCCGAGCGTCTTGGCCTGCGCCACGATGCAGCCATTGGGGTCGACGATGCAGGAGCCGCCGATCAGGCCGCTGCCGTCCTCGTCACCGGCCTTGGCCACGGCGATCGCCCAGGTGGCGTTCATATAGGCATTGGCTTGCGCCACCAGCGTCGAGTGGAAGGTGCGCAGCGACGCATCCTCGGTATTGCCGCCATTGGGATCATAGGCCGCCGAATTGTAGCCGACGCAGACGAGCTCGACGCCCTGCAGCCCGAGCACGCGCCAGGATTCCGGCCAGCGCCGGTCGTTGCAGATCATCATGCCCATGATGGCGCCGCCCCAGTCGCTGCCGGCGCGCACCGCCGGGAAGCCGAGATCGCCATAGCCGAAATAGCGCTTCTCGAGCTGCTGATACTTGGCGCCCGGACGCGGCTCGACCGAGCCCGGCAGATGCACCTTGCGATATTTGCTGATGATCTCGCCGTCGGGATCGACCAGGATGGCGCTGTTGAAGCGGCGGCCGTCGGGCGTGAGTTCGGCATAGCCGACATAGAAGCCGACCCCGAGGGTGCGCGCGCGATCGAACAGCGCTGCGACGGACGGGTTGGGCATGCTGCGCTCGAAATAGCTGTCGAGCGCATCGCCCTCCAGGATCCAGCGCGGAAAGAAGGTGGTGAAAGCGAGCTCGGGAAACACGACCAGCTTGGCGCCCTCGGCCGCGGCCTTGTCCAGCAGCCCGATCAGGCGCGCAAGGGTGTGGGCCCGGCTGTCGGCCCGCTGGGTCGGCCCCATCTGGGCAGCGGCGGCGCGAAATAGACGGCTCAACATTGCCTCCGTACTGGGCGCATTGCCTGCCTATCAGGCGACAGGGCCACCTGTTGCAGCGCGCTGAAGAGAGGTTCATTTGGCGAAAGCGGCGCGGGATTTGCAATCGACACCGCACGGCCTGCGCTATGATATTTTGGCCGAGACCATAACCCGGGCTTATAGGGCGTTCACATGAACCTGCGCCAGCTGGAGATCCTGCGGGCCGTCATCCGCCATCACACCACCGTCGCCGCCGCCGAGGAGCTGGCGCTGTCGCAGCCCGCGATCAGCAACGCGCTGAAGGCGATGGAGGCACAGGCCGGCTTCACACTGTTCGAGCGCGTCAACAACCGGCTGTTTCCGACGCCGGAGGCGATGACGCTGTACGAGGAAAGCGAGGCGATCTTCGCCTTGCATGCGCGGCTGGAGAACCGCGTGCGCGATCTGCGCGAACAGAAGACCGGCCATTTGTCGATCGTCGCCACGCCGCCGCTCGCCTACAGCATCATCCCGCCGACCTTGTCGGGGTTCCTGCGGCGCAGGCCGCAGACGCGGATGTTTTTCGACGTCAGGCGTTATGAAGGCGTTGTCGAAGGCGTGCTCGGCAGCGTCGCCGAGCTGGGCTTCGCGCTCGGCCTGTCCGATCATCCCGGCATTGCCCATGAGGTGGTGCACACCGGCGAGATGGTCTGCGTGATGCCGCCGCAACATTCTCTCGCCGAGCGCGACGTGATCTCCGCGCGGGATCTCGCCGGCCTGCCACTGATTGGCCTTGAGCGTGGGACCCGGCTCGGCGAAGCCGTGCGCGACAGCTTTCGCGAGGCCGACGCGGAGTTCCAGCCGACCGTCGAGGTCCGCTATTGCAACACGGCCTGCGTGCTGGCCGCGACCGGTGTCGGCGTCGCCGTGGTCGATCCGTTCTCGCCGCGCCAGGGCGGCCACGATCTCGTGGTGCGGCCGTTCACGCCCAGCACGAAAGTCTCGGCCTATGTGCTGTGGTCGGAGGCAAGGCCGCTGTCAAACCTGGCGAAGACGTTTCGCAATGAAGTGCGGAATGCTGCAAGCCGGACTCTGACTGGACAGGTTGACGCAATCGGCCCCGCAGCAAGGCTGCGCGAGACAGCGCCCTCTCCCCTTGCGGGAAAGGGCATCGCTGTCCCATCCACGCGCTCGGTCGGGTGAGGGGCATCCCTCGGCACGCAACACTCGTAGATGCATCCCCCGCACCCGAGTGAGTTTGTTGATGCAAGCCATCTCCCGCAAGGGGGAGAGGGCGCATCAACGGTCACCGTCTGCACAGCTACAAAGGACGAGACGCGTGCTTTTGCGCCCACTACACGTCAGCAACGATGTCAATCACATGCTGGAGCATTGCGCCCTCGCAGTGCCACGGCCCGCGAATCTCACGCCCGCGCCAGCTCGATATCGTGCGTCTGCCTGGTCTCGGCGTCGTACACCTTGATCTGCAACATCGGGAACCGACGCTTGAGATCATGCGCCCCGTTATGGGCCCCCTCTTTGGTCTTGAACTCGGTCTTGATCTGACCATCGACCACGACGGCATAGCCGGTCAGCGGCAGGTCTTTGCCGGACTTGTCTTGAGCAGGCTTGTTGTGAACAGACTTCTCTTGGGCAGACTTGAGCATTGCGAGCCGACGTCAATTGGTGAGTTGAGGGAGTGCCGAGTGCGCGATCTCTCCGCCTCGTGCGACTCCGATGTAAGGTGAGTCTGTCGCGACGGGCAAGCGAAGACGCGTTCTGCACAAGCAGGACGATTACGGTTCAACCTGACAGCGTATTGATACCCAACGATTACTTGAGGATGTCGCTTCCAATCGCCATTCGAATCAGCGTGGCCCGCCACCCCATTGCCGATCGCGAGCGAATCCTGGCACGATGCCTGTGACAACCCGCGACCTCCGCTGCCGCCGGTATCCCCTGCAGCGGGATGACGACGGCGGCTTCGCCAGCGTCAACGCACGGCTTGGTCATTGACTGTCCGTTTACCCCGCGATCGCGCATTCCACACTGGCGTTGATGCAGATCAATATTCCGCGACAGGAGACGCGCCTACTCGACGCGTGTCCAATCGACTCAAGCATTGCTACGGCCTCGTTCGTTGCCTTGCGGACGATCGGAGACAGCTGTCACGGAGACTGAGATGAGTGAGATCGGCGTCAAAGCGCTGGACCATACCGTCCAGGAAACCAATATCTGGCTCAAGGCCATCGAGCAAAGGCTCGGGATTGCGAGCCGGCAGCACGCCTACAACGCGTTGCGCGCGGTGCTGCATGTGCTGCGCGACCGCGTGCCGTTGGCGACCGCGGTGAACCTGGGTGCCCAGCTGCCGCTGCTCATCCGCGGCATCTATTACGAGGGCTGGCACCACGCGGCCACGCCGACCAAAGACCGCCACCTCGAGGAGTTTGTCGACGGCATCTTTCAACAGCTGCCGCCGCAATTCCCGGTCGATCCGCTCACGGCCGCGCGCGGCATCTTCGAGATCCTCTGGGAGAAGCTCGACCCCGGCGAGTTCGACAAGCTGATGGGCCATCTGCCCGTGCCGCTGCGGAACCTGCGCGAACCTGCAACGTGAGCACTGGCCTGCGGCCACAATCTCCACCCCCATGCTGAGGAGCGCCGTTGTTCGGCGCGCCTCGACCCATGAGGCCCGGGCTGCTTGCATCGGCTTGCATAGGCCGGGGCCCGCTTGCCCTCAATGCGCCAGCTGCCGATACAGCGCCGGCAGCGCGGCGGGCAGCCGGCGGATGTTGCCGACGATGGCATAGCCACCGCGGCCGAACAGCGTCGGAAAGTAGGATTGCGCCGCCGCATCGATGGTTACGCCGAACACGGCGACGCCGGCGCGCCGCGCCTCCTGCACCGCCTTGCGCGTATCCTCGATCGCGAACCGTCCCTCATAATGATCGACATCGTTCGGCTTGCCATCGGTCAGCACCAGCAGCAGGCGCTTGCGCTCCGGACGATCCGCCAGTTCGTGCGCAGCGTGACGCACGGCGGTGCCGATTCGCGTATAATAGCCTGGCCGGAGCGCGCCGATGCGCCGCTCGACCTGCCCGCTCATCGGCTCGCCGAACGCCTTCACTGTCTCGAGGCGGACCCAGGAATTGCGCCGTGACGTGAAGGTGAGAATGCTATGACTGTCGCCACAGGCCGACAGCCCATGCGCGAGCACCAACAGCGCCTCCTTCTCGACATCGAGCACGCGCACGCCGTCAACCCACGCGTCAGTCGATAGGGAGACGTCGACCAGCAAGGTCACCGCGAGATCATGCGCGAGCGGCCGCATCGCGAGATGGACGCGATCGAGCGCACCATGCCCGGCATTGAGGTCGCTGCGCACACGCACCAGCGCGTCGATGTCGAGATCGTGGCCGTCGGTCTGCGCGCGCATCACCTCGTGGCGCGGCCGCAGCGTCTCGAATCTGCGGCGTACGCTGCGGATCCGCCGGCGCATCGCCGCATCCGGCGTCCAGGTGTCGCCGGTCTCGGCAGCATCGCCGGTGACGACCCGACAATGATCGGGCAGATAGGCACCGCTGCGATAGTTCCATTCCGGATAGAGCCGGCCACTGCTTAGCCGCGCCGCGTCGATCGCCTCGGGGGGCAGATCGAGATCGAATTTCAGCTTGCTCGCCGGCCGCCCCTTGCGCCTGGAGATCGCGAGTTCGTCGAGATCGTCAGCCGCCTTGCGCGCATCGTCATCGTCGGTGTCGTCCGAGGGACGATCGACGTTGACCATCTCCGCCATCGCAAGGATCTTCTCGAAGCGGTTGAGGATGAACGGATCACGGCGTGGCGCCTCCTCGCGCTCACGCCGTGCGAAGCGCTTGCGGGTATCGGGCGCGCTGGCCTGCTCTCCCGGCGCTTGCGTCTCCTCGTCATCGCGCCCAGCGGCGACCGCCGCGCGGCTCCAGCAATCGCCCCACAACGGGCATGGCAGCAGCGGCCGATAGCCGGGCGGCGCGGTGTCCGGCAGTTCGCCATCGGCGATCACGGCGTTCCACAGCGCGCCCTGAAGCGGCCCGCTGCCGCCGAGCAGCGCCATGGCCACGTGTTCGACCTGCCGCTCGAGCCGCGGCAATGGCCGCCGCGGCCGGGCGGCAGCCAGCGCCGCGGCAAGCGCCGCATGGGAGCGCGCGAGCCCCGGGAAGCACGCCAGCACCAGGGCGGTCGTCTCGCGGGCACGGCGCAGCACCAGCAGATCGCGCCGCAGCGGATCAGTCTCCGCGATCGGGGCGGCCGGCATGGTCGCAAACCACGCCGCGAGCCAGTGATAGAGCTGCGCATTGAGGGCGCGATCCGGCAGCAGCGCGATGCTCTCGGGCAGGAAGATCGTGGCGCCATCGCGCCCCGCCTGGTCAAGGCACTCGTCGCCGAGCCCGATGCGCTGACGCCAGCCGAGACGGTGGCGTGATTTGCGCGCCTTGGCGCCCGCGATCTGCACACCGCTCTCGCCGCCCAGCGCACGGAACATCACCGCGATGCGGCCGCTGACCTCGGTCAGGGCCACGGCATGATCCGGATGGACCGGATAGCTCGACGTCGTGCCGACGAGGCGATGCCAGGCGCGGCCGACGGTCTCCTCCAGTTCGAGAACATCGAGCATGGCTCACCCGATCACGGCGTGCGCGACCTCGCGCAGGCCCGCTTTGACGTCGGCATCGTCGGTGAGCGGCTCGATCATCGCGGCGAGGACGGCGTCCACGATTGGCGTGCCGGCCGCGACCAGCGTCGCGCAATAGACGAGCAGCCGCGTCGAGACGCCCTCCTCCAGATCATGGCCCTGCAGCGCCCGCAGCCGATGCGCCAGCGCGACCAGCGGCCGCACGCGCTCCGCCGACAGGCCGCTTTCGGCGGCGACCACCGCGGTCTCCTGCTCGGCAGCCAGAAAGCCGAACTCGATGGCGATGAAGCGCTGCCGGGTCGACGGCTTCAGCGCCTTGTGCAGCGACTGGTAGCCGGGATTGTAGGACACCACGAGCATGAAACCGTCAGGCGCAGCCAGCTCCTCGCCGGTGCGCTCCAAGGGGAGAATGCGGCGGTCGTCGGTCAAAGGATGCAGCACGACGGTGACGTCCTTGCGCGCCTCGACCACCTCGTCGAGATAGCAGATGCCGCCTTCGCGCACCGCGCGGGTCAGCGGCCCATCGGTCCACACCGTGTCGCCGCCCTGCAGCAGATAGCGCCCGGTGAGATCGGCGGCGGTGAGATCGTCGTGACAGGCCACCGTGTGCAGCGGCAGGCCGAGCCGCGCCGCCATGTGGGCGACGAAGCGGGTCTTGCCGCAGCCCGTCGGCCCCTTCAGCAGCACCGGCAGGCGGTGCCGGAACGCATGTTCGAACAGCGCGCATTCATTGCCGGTCGGCGTGTACAAGGGAAACGAGGGAACGGTGTCGATCGCGTGCAGCGCAGGTTTCATGATGACTCTCCGAAGATCCGGGGGGAGGCAGGCGGCGGCACCGAGGCCGCCGCCCGCCGGCATTCACTCCGCGGGCTGCAGCGCGCCGGGGATGACGGCCGGCTTGGCGCGCCCGGGCACCAGCACGGCCCAGACGAACATCAGCGCCGAGATCGCAACGAACACGCCGGAGCCGAGGCGGACCCAGTAGAACATCGCGAGCTGGTCCTGCACGTCCATGTAGCTCTGGCCGAGCACGCGCTGCAGATGCACCTGGAGGATGCCGGCGAAGGTCAGCGCGAAAGTCATGACCAGCATGGCCGTGCACATGATCCAGAAGCTCGCGATCGATAGCCACTGGTTGTACGGCGCACGCTGGCGCAGCTGCGGCACGGCATAGGCCATCACCGCGAGGTTGAGCATCACATAGGCGCCGAAGAAGGCGAGATGGCCGTGCGCCGCGGTGACCTGGGTGCCGTGGGTGTAGTAGTTGACCGAGGACAGCGTGTGCAGGAAGCCCCACACGCCGGCGCCGAGGAACGCCATGACCGAGCAGCCGACGGACCACAACAAGGCCGCACGATTCGGGTGACTACGGCCGGCCTTCAAGGTCATCTGCACCGTGAAGATCACCATGGTGAAGAACGGCGCGACCTCGAGGGTGGAGAACAGCGAGCCGATCCACTGCCAGTAGCCGGGGGCGCCGATCCAGTAGAAATGATGACCGGTGCCGAGGATGCCGGAGAACAGCGCGAGGCCAATGATGACGTACAGCCACTTCTCGACCACCTCGCGGTCGATGCCGTTGAGCTTGATCATCAGGAAAGCCAGGATCGAGGCCATGATCAGCTCCCAGACGCCTTCGACCCAGAGGTGGACGATGTACCACCAGTACATCTTGTCGACGGCGAGATTAGCCGGGTTATAGAAGGCGAACAGGAAGAAGATCGCCACGCCCCACAGGCCGAACAGCAGGATGTTGGTCACCGTGGTCTTGCGGCCCTTCAGGGCCGTCATGGTGACGTTGAACAGGAACATCAGGCAGACCACGACGATGCCGACCTTGATGATGAAGGGCTGCTCGAGGAACTCGCGCCCTTCGTGATAGTGGAAGAGATAGCCAACCACGGCGGCCCCCGCCGCGCCGAAGAACATCCAGAACTGGATCTTGGCGAGCAGCGGACTGTAGAGCTCGGTCTCGGTCTCCTCGGGCAGCAGGAAATAGGTCGCGCCCATGAAGCCGATCAGCGACCATACGATCAGCGCGTTGGTGTGGATCATGCGCACGATGTTGAAGGGCAGCAGAACCGACAGCGTGTTCGGCAGCACGTAGATGGTGCCGGCGAGCAGGCCGAACAGCACCTGGGCGAGGAAGAGCGTCAGCGCGCCGTAGAAATACAGCATCGCGACCTTCTGGGTCTCATATCTCATCGAGGATCTCTCTCATGATGGAGGGCGGGAAGCGGGCTCAGCCTGCCTTGTTCGGCGGCCAGTCCTGACGCTTGATCGCGTCGGCCCATTGCAGGAAGTCGGCGAGGTCGTTGAGCTCCTGGTCGGTCAGGTTGAACTGCGGCATCTGCCGCCGGCCCGGTGCGCCGGAGGGCTGCGACTGCATCCAGGATTTCAGCATCTCGCGGGCCGCGGCGGGGTCCTCTCTGCCGCCCCAACGGTCCCAGACATTGCCGACCTCCGGCGCGAAATAGGCGCCCTCGCCGAGCAGGGTGTGGCAGTTGATGCAGGAGTTCCTCTCCCAGACATGCTTGCCGCGCGCCACCGAGTCCGACAGCGTCGCGGCATTGGTCGAGGTCGTGACCATGTAGTAGTGGCTGTGCGCGGTCAGCCCGAGGAAGATCGCAAAGAAGAATGCCGAACCGCCATAGAAGACGTTCCGCGCGGCCGACTTGGTCAGGCGTTCCGCCATGACACGTCCTTTCCGTGTGGTGAAGGTTGATGATGTGAGATCAGTCTATCGATTGCGCCCGGTGGCTCTTTGTCGGGGCGCAACGAACGCGGCGATGGCCGCTCAGACCATGGCGCGGAGCGCGACCGCAAGCCCGGCGAGCATGGTGAGGCCCGCGAGCCATGTCGTGAGCAGGCCGCGCCACAGCGCAGGCGCGTGACGGAGGCCGAGAAATTCGAGGACGATCACCCTTCCCTTGGCCATCGCGAGCGAGAGGACGACCGCATCGATCAGCCACCGGCTCGGCAGCAGCGAGGCGGCTGCGAGCGTGGCGATGGCGAGGGCCAGCAGCTGGAGCCAGGCGACATTGAGCCGATCACGAACCATGGCTCAGCGCACCAGATAGACGATCGGGAACATCACGATCCAGACGAGATCGACCATGTGCCAGAACGTCGTCCCGGTCTCGACGCCGCTCGCGGTGGCATGGCGGCCGACGATCGCGAGGATGACGATGCCGAGCGCCACGTGCAGCAGATGAAACCCGGTGAGCAAGAAGTAGAGCGTGAAGAAAGGCGAGGTCTCAAAGCCGGCGCCGGCAGCGATCTCGCCGCCATATTCAGTCAGCTTGACGGCGATGAACGCGGCGCCGAGCAGCATGGCCAGCGCGATCCAGCGCCGCGCGGCTGCCGAGGATGCGCCGTGCGCCGCGGCAGCAGCGCGAGCCGCCGCCCAGCCGCTGGTGATCAGCACGATCGTGTTCAATGCAGCGAGATGTCCGTCGAGCATCGACTGCCCGGCCGAGAACACGGCCGGATTGATCGCCCGCGCCACGACAAAGCCGCCAAGCAGCAGGCCGAAGGCAACGAGTTCGCTGAGGATCAGAACCCACATCATGGGATCGCCGGGCAGGCCGTCGAACACGTCCCCACGTTCCTCGTCTTCCGGTTCGCATGTGACCGCCGACATCGCCATCTCCGCCTGGGATAGCGGAAAGCTAGTCGCGACAGCAGGACCGCTCTTTGTCGCCGCACAAACACTGCGCCGGCGGTTTGGGTTAGGGATCAGCACCGTCAGGAGCAGATTCATGACCGAAGCACAGCTCGGCCTGGTCACGGCCACGCCGATCATCATCGTGTTTGCCGTGGCGCTGCGACGCATCGGCGTGCTGTCAACCACAGCGGCGGCTTTCGCCGTCGCCGCCTCGGTCGCGATTGCGGTGGTGCTGTTCACCACGCAATAGCCGGCTGGAACCTTTGTCGCTCTCGGACGTCAGATCGTCCGGAGGTGCCTCATGGACGACAACCGGTTCGCAGAGCTGCTCGGCAACGCCGCCATCAGCGTATGGGGAGACATGCCGCGTGACATCCAGGAGGCCTTGTTCGAGACCGCGATGCGCGGTCGCGACGACCTGCGGCACCAGCTCGCGAAGCTTCTGCACGACCGTCATCCGCGAACCCAGCATCCGCCGCGGCCGGTCTGAGCACGCTCATTCGGGACGATCGTCAGCGCGAAATTGCGACGGATCATCGTAGCCCTTGCGGCTGCTGTAGAACAGCAACGCCATCAGACCGACGCCGACGATCAGCGAGAAGACCACCCCGAGGACCAGCGCCATCCAGCCTTCCGTGGGCATGGGATCGCCGGACGCAACGCAACGATGATCGTGATCGGTCCGGCAAGCATGACGATGGCGCTCCTGGCACGGAAAACCGAACTTGCCGGCGATCGCTCCTGGACGTCGCGGTAACGGCGCACAGGCCAGTTCCGAAATGCGAGAACATCACCTCTCAGCTGGCGCTCGGGAAAGCGCCGCATTGCCACCGACCGCAGCAACATCTGCTCAAGGACGGCGCGCTCGCACACAGCGTCGAGCGCGCCGCATGGCTGCTCCCGCCGGGGGTCGCTAGGCGTCGGGGAACTTAGCTGATATCGATAGCGCTTCCGATGGCAGCAGAGGACGAAGACCCGAGATGGACAACCGCAGCGAGATCTGGCGCGGCGTCGACGCAATCAAGACCCGTTTCATCGAACTCAGCGACCGGGTGTGGGGCATGCCCGAAGTCTGCTACACTGAAGCCCGCTCCTGCGCCGAACATCTCGCCGAGCTGAAGCATCAGGGTTTTCGCATCACCGAGAAGGTCGGAGGCATCCCGACGGCGCTGATGGGCGAATGGGGCGAAGGCGGCCCGGTCATCGCCTTCATGGGCGAATATGATGCCCTGCCCGGTCTCAGCCAGGAAGCCGGCGTCGCCGAGCATCGGCCGGTCGAAACCGGCGGTCATGGCCACGGCTGCGGCCACAATCTGCTGGGCTCGGCGGCCCTGCTCGCGGCCACCGCGGTCAAGGACTGGCTCGCGGCCAACAAGGTGCCGGGCCGGGTGCGCTATTACGGCTGCCCCGCGGAAGAAGGCGGTGCCGCGAAAGCCTTCATGGTGCGCTCGGGGGCGTTCGAGGACGCCGACATCGCCATCACCTGGCACCCGTCGAGCTTCTGGGAAGTGGTGATGACGCCGTCGCTGGCCAACACCCGCGCCGATTTCATCTTCACCGGCCGCACCTCACATGCCGCAGCGTCGCCGCATCTCGGCCGCAGCGCGCTCGATGCCGTCGAGCTGATGAATGTCGGCGTCAACTACATGCGCGAGCATATGCCGAGCGACGCCCGCGTGCACTACGCGCTGCTCGACACTGGCGGCATCGCGCCGAACGTCGTCCAGGCCCATGCGCGCGTCCGCTACTCGATCCGCGCCCGCGACCTGCCCGGCATGAACGAGCTGGTCGAGCGCGTGCGCAAGATCGCACAAGGCGCGGCGATGATGACCGAGACCAAGGTCGAGATGAAGATCATCTCGGCGGTGTCGAACATCCTGCCCAACACGCCGCTCGAGGAAGCGCTGTACGGGATCATGGAGGAGCTCGGGCCACCGCATTTCGACGAGAACGACCGGGACTTCGCCGGTCAGATCCAGGCGACGCTGACCGAGAAGGATATCGAGTCCGTCTACTACAGCATCGGCATGGAGCCGACCGACAAGCCGCTCGCCGATTTCCTGGTGCCGTTGAACACCAAGCGCAATCCGCAGATCGGCTCGACCGATGTCGGCGACGTCAGCTGGGTCGTGCCCACGGTCCAGGTTCACGCCCCGACGGTGGCCATCGGCACGCCGTTCCACACCTGGCAGGTCGTCGCCCAAGGCAAATCACCGGCCGCCCACAAGGCGATGGTGCAGGCCGCCAAGGCGATGGCGGGCCTCGGCATCAAGGCGCTCAACGAGCCGGCTTTGATCGCGGCTGCCAAGGCCGACCTGAACAAACGGACCTTGCGCACGCCCTATGTCAGCCCGCTGCCCGCCGACGTGGAACCGCCGCTGACAATGTCGGTGGCCTGAGACAATCACTGGGGGGACGACAATGGCGAAGACAGCGAAGAAGCCGGCAAAAGTGAAGAAAGCGGCAAAGACGGCGAAGCCGGCGCCGAAGCGCGCGGCCGCGAGCGCCGCGGTGAAGAAGCCGGCGCCCAAGGCCAAGCCGCACCCCACATTGTCGGCGAAGGCGGCTGCGGCAAAGCCGCGCCTGCCGAAGGGACCGGTCTGGCAATGGTCGGCGGTCGACACCGCGGCTGCGATCCGCTCCGGCGCGGTCTCTTCCGTCGAGGTGACCGAGGCGCATATCGCGCGCATGGCGGAGGTCAATCCGAAGCTCAATGCCGTCGTCGTCGATCTCTCCGAGGACGCCCTGAAGGCCGCGCGTGCGGCCGACAAGTCACGCAACAAGACCGGCCTTCTGCATGGCGTGCCCGTCACCATCAAGGAGAACGTCGACTATCAGGGACGGCCGAATCCCAACGGTGTTCCGGCCCAGATGGGCATCATTGCGCCCTCCGACGCGCCCGTGGTGCGCAACCTCAAGAATGCCGGCGCGATCGTGCTCGGCCTGACCAACACGCCGGAATTCTCGTTCCGCGGCTTCACCGACAACCCGCTGCATGGACTGACCTTGAACCCGTGGGATGCGGAGATCACCTGCGGCGGGTCGTCCGGCGGCGCCGGCGCAGCGGTCGCGGCCGGCATCGGCACCATTGCCCATGGCAACGACATCGGCGGCTCGTTGCGCTGGCCGGCGCATTGCAACGGCGTCGTGACGATCAAGCCGACGCAGGGCCGCATCCCCGCCTACAATGAAAGCGCCGCGGCCGAGCGGCCGCTGCTGGCGCATCTGATGTCATCGCAGGGCCCGCTGGCGCGCAGCGTCGCCGACGTGAGGCTGGCCCTCGAGGTCATGAGCCGGCGAGATCCGCGCGACCCCTGGTGGGTGCCGGCGCCGCTCGAGGGCGACAAGCCGAGGCGTCCGATCAAGGTCGCGCTCGCCAAGATCCCTGATGACATGGAGGTCGATCCCGCGGTTGAGGCCGCGCTTCGGCAGGCCGCGGATCATCTGGAGCGCTCGGGCTACCGGGTCAGCGAGGTCGAGGTTCCCGACATCTCCGGCGTCTGGCAGACTTGGTGCGACATCATCACCAACGAGGTGGTGGTGATGCAGGAGGCCAAGATGCTGGCCGTCACCTCCGAGGACTTCCACAAGGCTTGGGGCGGCATGCGCGCCAAGGCCGAGATGCTCGATCTCGCCGGGTGGATGAATGCGACGGCGCAGCGCTCGACGCATATTCGCGCCTGGCAGCTGTTCTTCGAGGACTACCCCGTCGTGCTGGCGCCAACGACGGTCAAGCCGACGCCGGGTCCGCGCGACGACACCGTGAGTGCGGAGCGCGTTCGCGAGATCTTCTTCAACGAGATCCGCTTCATCTCGGCCATCAACGTGCTCGGCCTGCCCGGTGCGGTGGTGCCGGTCACGGTTCATCATAACCAGCCGATCGGCGTCCAGCTGATCGCAGGCCGCTATCGCGAGGATCTCGCGCTCGATGCCGCAGCCGCGATCGAGAAGCGCGCGGGCATGCTGGTGCGGCAGCTCTGGGACCGGATGTCCTGATCCTGCAACGGCCCGAAGATCCTGCAACGGCCCGGGGATCGCGATCCTCGGGCCGTCGTGTTTGCGACACGGCGCCGCATCGATTGTCGAAAGTCGAACACTAACAACCATCGCGTTGGCCGACGCAGCCCTCGTGTTGACGGGAACCGGCCGAGCTGTCTATTCTGATATATACGAATGAATATAGCACGGCATCGGTTCCGGCCGATGTGACGGAATGGGACTTGCAGTTCACCGCAACGAGCCCGTGTTGGTGGATAAAACAAGGACAATGTTGATGAGATCGATGCGTTTCGCCACCGCCGCCCTCGGCGCGGCCATTGCTCTGCTGACGGGCGCCAACGCCTTCGCGGGCAGCGCCAATGTCGCGGTCGCCGCCAACTTCACCGAGCCGGCCAAGGAGATCGCAGGCCTGTTCAAGGCCAAGACGGGACATGACATCGTGCTGAGCTTCGGGGCGTCCGGGCAGTTCTACACCCAGATCAAGGAGAACGCGCCGTTCGCGATCCTGCTCTCCGCCGACGACGAGCGACCGAAGAAGCTGGTGTCCGAGGGCCTCGGCGTCGCCGAAAGCCGCTTTACCTATGCCATCGGCAAGCTCGTGCTGTGGAGCAGGGACCCGGCCACGGTGAAGGGCGAGGAGACCCTGAAGGCGAACGCGTTCAACAAGCTGTCGATCGCCAATCCGACGGCCGCGCCCTACGGGGCCGCAGCCGTCGAGACATTGAAGGCGCTCAACCTCTATGACACGATCCAACCGAAGATCGTGCAGGGCAACACGATCTCGCAGGCGTTCCAGTTCGTCGATACCGGCAATGCCGAACTCGGTTTCGTGGCGCTCTCGCAATTGATGCCGAATGCCGGCGGGTCGCGCTGGCTGGTGCCGCAGAACCTCTACACCGAGATCCGCCAGGACGCCGTGCTCCTCAAGGCCTCCGCCGGCAATGAGGCGGCGACAGCCTTCCTGGCATTCCTCAAGACTCCGGAAGCCCGTGCTGTCATCGAGAAGTTCGGCTATGCTCTGGATCCGAAGTCTGGCACCTGAACCCGCGCATCGATGATGCTTGAAGGATGAACCTCCACGTTTCGGCCGACATCTGGCAACCGATCCGGCTGACTCTCGAGCTCGCCGCCCTCACGACCGTCATCCTGATGGTCGTGGGGACGCCGATCGCGTGGTGGCTGGCACGGTCGCGGGCGTGGTGGAAGGAGGCTGTCGCGGCGCTTGTGGCCATTCCGCTGGTGCTTCCTCCCACCGTTCTCGGCTTCTACCTGCTGGTGGCGCTGGGGCCGAGTGGTCCGGGCGGCGCGCTGGCCTCGTTGTGGGGCGCACGCACCCTGGCCTTCACCTTTCCGGGCCTCGTCATCGGCTCGGTGTTGTTCTCGATGCCCTTTGTGGTGCAGCCGATCCGCAACGCGTTTGAGGCGATGGGTGACAGGCCGATGGAGGCTGCGGCGACATTGCGCGCCTCGCCTTGGCGGGCGTTCTGGACCATCGCCGTGCCGCTGGCGAGCCCCGGTTTCCTCACCGGCGCGATCCTCGGTTTTGCGCACACGGTCGGCGAGTTCGGCGTCGTGCTGATGATCGGCGGCAATATCCCCGGCAAGACCAAGGTGCTGTCGGTCGCGATCTACGACTATGTCGAGACGTCGCAATGGGCCGAAGCCTCGGTTCTCGCGCTGGGCATGGTCGTGTTCTCGTTCTGCGTCATCCTGACGATGATGCTGATCGAGAAGAAGATGACGAAAAGCGCGTCATGAGCACGGTCAAGGTCGATTTCCGCGGCACGCTCGGGCGCTTCGAGCTGAACGCGCGGTTCGAGGTGCCGGCCCGCGGCGTGACCGCGATCTTCGGTCCCTCCGGCTGCGGCAAGACCGCGGTGATGCGCTGCATTGCCGGGCTCAACCGGCTCGCTGACGGACTCTGCTCGGTGGCCGGCGACGTCTGGCAGGACGAGAAGACGTTCCGTCCCGTGCACCAGCGCCCGATCGGCTATGTGTTCCAGGAAGCCAATCTGTTCCCGCATCTCTCGGTCCGCCGCAACCTGATGTACGGCCATCCCGCCACGACTGGCGCCGCTGCGATCGGCTTCGACGAGGTCGTATCGCTGCTCGGCATCGCCAAGCTGCTGGAGCGCTCGCCGAGGCATCTGTCCGGCGGCGAGCGCCAGCGCGTCGCGATCGGCCGCGCGTTGCTCAGCCAACCCAAGCTGTTGCTGATGGACGAGCCGCTGTCGGCGCTCGACCAGATGACCAAGGACGAGATCCTGCCTTATCTGGAGCGGCTGCATGCCGCGCTCGACCTGCCGATCCTCTATATCAGCCACGACATCGCCGAGGTCGAGCGGCTCGCCGATCAGCTGGTGCTGATGCGGAGCGGCACTGTCCTCGCCTCCGGGCCGCTGTCCAAGCTCCAGGCCGATCTGTCGCTGCCGCTCGCGCTATCGCGCGATGCGGCCGTGAGTTTCGATGCAGAGGTCGTGGGCCAGGACGCCGCCGACGGAATGGCGACCCTCGTCGTGCCCGGCGGCCAATTCCTGTTGCCGGCCGAGCCACTGCCGCCGGGCACGCGCCGCCGGCTGCGCGTGCTGGCCGACGACGTCAGCCTGGCGCTGGAAGCCCCGAGCCGCAGCACCATCGTCAATGTACTTCGGGCGAGGATTCTGGAGATCCGCAGGCAGGCGGATCATCGCGTCACCGCGCTGCTTGGGCTCGGCGACGATGGCGAGGGGGCGCGGCTGCTCTCGCGCGTCACCCAGCGTTCGTGGAACGAGCTCGGCCTGCAAACGGGGCTTGCCGTCTACGCCCAGGTCAAGGGCGTCGCCCTGGTTCGCCGCGAAGACCCGGCCGCCTGAGCCAGCCGTCCGTCACGATCCATCGCCTGCAATGTTGTATAAGTGACAATATAGCATCCGATGTTATATCATTGACAATATAGCTTCGGATCACACCAACGCCGAACATCTTACGTTTCATCAACGTCATCAGGGAGTTGACCGACGATCGGCCGAATGGCCCGGGGCTTGCTAGTTCGGCCTTGCAACATGAGGTCATCAGCATGAAAGCCGCCGCCGTCACCTGGCATCCGAACGCGCCCGAGCCGCTCGCGCTGCTGCTGGGCACCAACGAGATCGCCTCCGCCGTCGCGGCAAGGCTGAACCACGCCCGCTTTGCGGTCGTGCTCTGCCACGACGCGTTTCCGCCGGTGATCCGACGCGGCATGGCCTTCCACGACGTGCTGTTCGGCGAAGCGCGCGACCTCGGCGGCGTGATCGGTTGCCGCGCCGAAAGCATCGCAGACGTCGTGCGGATTCACCGCGCGCCCAGCCAGGTCGCCGTGACCGCGATGCATCTCACCGACATCATCGCCTTCCGCTATCCAGCCGTCATCGTCGACGCGCGCATGCAGAAGCATCTGGTCACGCCGGATCTGCGCGGCGTCGCCGGCATCGCCGTCGGCATCGGCCCGCGCTTTGCTGTCGGGCACAATTGCGACGTCGCGATCGAGACGCATCCGTGCGAGACCGGGGCGATCGTCGCGCAGGGCACCACACGCAACGCCGACGGCAAGGCGCGCGATCTCGGCGGCGCCGGGAGCGAGCGCTTCGTCTATTCGGACCAGGAGGCGGTCTGGCACACGCCGCTCGACATTGGCACCCGCGTCTACAAGGGGCTGCAGCTCGGCTCGCTCGGCGGCGCGCCGGTGCTCGCGCCGCTCGACGGCGCGCTGCGCGGCATCGCGCGTGACGGCGTGCGTGTGCCGGCCAACGTCAAGCTGCTGGAGATCGATCCGCGCGGCCGTCACGCCGCCTGGACCGGCATGGACGAGCGCGGCCAGGCGATCGCCGCGAGCGTCGTGTCGGCCGTTCACCAGATCATGCAAACCGGTCGGAAGGCGGGCCGCGTCTCCGCCATCGTGTGAGGAGGACTGCCATGGATGTCGCAGAAGCCGGGACGTGTCAGATCGTGGCATTGCAGGGCGCCGCATCCGCCGTGATCCAGGATCTGCTGGGTGAGTTCGCGTTGCGCCTTGCGGACTCGGGTTTGCGCGTCTCCGGCGTGATCGAGAGCAGTGCGGACAAGGCCAAGCCCTGCAAGGCCATGGTGCTGCGCAATCTCGATGACGAACGCCTGTTCTCGATCTCGCAGGATCTCGGTCCGGGGTCGCAGGCCTGCAATCTCGATCCCGAAGGATTGGTGCTCGCCTGCGCCGCCGTGCAGCAGTCGATCGCGCGGGGCACCGATGTCGTGATCCTCAGCAAGTTCGGCAAGCAGGAAGCCGCCGGCGGCGGCCTCGCCGACGCCTTCGGCTCGGCCATCGCCGCCGGGCTTCCGATCATCACCGCGGTGTCGCCGGCGATGATGGTGGCATGGAGCAATTTCGCCGGCCCCTTCGCCGCATGCGTTCCGGCCGAGATCGCGCGCGGGCCAGGATGGATCGAGGCGTGGTCCGGCCGCATGGTGACAGCGCGGAGCGCGCGTGACATGATCGGCTCACCACGCGAGCGGATCGGATTGGGATGAAGCGCGAAGCTCAGATCGCATTGACCATCACCTTCGGCAATGGCGGCAGCCTCGCCCCCGAGGATCTGCAGCTGATCGAATTCATCCGCAAGGAGCGCTCGATTCTCGGTGCGGCGCGGGCCAGCGGCATCTCCTATCGCAAGTGCTGGCTGATGGTCGATGCGCTCAACCGCACCTTCGAGACGCCGGTTTTCGAGACCCATCCCGGCCGCCGCGGCGGCGGCGCCGAGATCACACTGTTCGGCGAGCGTCTGATCGCGCTGTATCGCTCGATGGAGCGGCGCACGCGCACGGCCACGGCCGCGGCGCTGGGCGAGCTACAGAAGGCTACGGACCCTCATTATCAGAAGCGGGCCAGCGGCGCGGCCGAGGCAGCTCCGAAGGCCGAACCGCGCCGGGTCCGATCGCGACGCTCTTGATCATCGCCCAGGCCGACAGATCCGGCTCCAGCGCCAGCCGCTCGACCGATTCGAGCGTCACCAAGGCGTGCAGCTTCGTCGCGCCGAGATCGAATGTGACGCGCACATAGGGCGGATCCAGCGGCAGGATCGCCTCGATGCGGCCCGGCAGCCGATTGGTGATCGACACGTCCATCGGCCGCGACAATGCGATCGACACGTCACGCGCCTCGATGATCACGGAGACGCCGGCATCGATCGCGGCATCGACCATCGGCACCCGCAGCTCGCCATCGGCGAAAAACAGCGTCGACATGCCATATTTCGGATCGTGCCGCAGCACCCGCGCAGGCACCGTGGTGCTGAGCACCACGGCGGAGGCTGGAGACGAGGGAGCCTCGGCAGTCATCGCGCAAGCGCCTCCATCACGTCACGGCCGATCGTGATCGTACAGCACGCGGACGCGGATCGTGCCCTCCACGGCGCGCAGCTCCGACAGCAGCTCCTCGCCCTCGCCGCCGACCACGTCGGTTTCCAGCACGACATAGCCGACCTCGGGATCGGTCTGCAGATATTGCGCGAGGATGTTGATGTTGTGCCGCGAGACCGCCTCGTTGACCTGGCGCAGCACGCCTGGGACGTTGCGGTGGACGTGGATGAAGCGTGTGCCGGTCGGACGCGCCGGCAACTGCACCTGCGGAAAGTTGACCGCGCCGAAGGTCGAGCCGACGTCGGAATAGTCGATCAGCTTGCGCGCGACCTCGCCACCGATCCGGTCCTGCGCCTCCTCCGTGGAGCCGCCGACATGCGGGGTCAGGATCACGTTCGGCAGGCCCTGCAGCGGAGACACAAAGGGATCGGCGTTCGAGGCCGGCTCGACGGGGAAGACGTCGACCGCCGCGCCAGCGAGCTTGCCGTCGCGTAGCGCGCTGGCCAGCGCCTCGATATCGACGACCGTGCCGCGCGAATTGTTGATCAGATAGGCGCCGTCCTTCATGTGCCGGATCTGGCGCTCGCCGATCATGTTGGCGGTTGCCGGCGTCTCCGGCACATGCAGCGAGACGACGTCGCTCATCGCCAGCAGCTCATCGAGGCTCTCGACCGGCTCGGTGTTGCCATGGCGCAGCTTGTCGGTGAGATCGAAGAAGATCACACGCATGCCCATGGCTTCGGCCAGGTTCGACAGCTGCGAGCCGATATTGCCGTAGCCGATGATGCCGAGCGTCTTGCCGCGCACCTCGCGGCTGCCATTGGCGGACTTGTCCCAGCCACCGGCATGCGCCGCCACCGAGCGCGGGAAGATGCGCCGCTTCAGCATCACGACTTCGGCAATGGTCAATTCGGCGACACTGCGCGTGTTCGAGTACGGCGCGTTGAACACGGGAATGCCGAGCCGCTTGGCGGCGTCGAGATCGACCTGGTTGGTGCCGACCGAGAAGCAGCCGACCACCATCAGCCGGTCTGCGGCCTGCAGGACGTCCTCGGTCAGATGCGTGCGCGAGCGAATGCCGAGCATATGCACGCCGGACAGCATGCGCTTCAGTTCAGCCGAGCCGAGCGCCTTGGGCAGCCGTTCGATCTCGGTGTAGCCGTTGGCCTCGAACATGCGGACGGCCGAGTCGTTCACGCCCTCCAGGAGCAGAACGCGGATCTTTTGCTTGGGCAGCGATAGCGGCATGGGCCTGGCCTGATCAATCGTGGGTGTGGCGTAGTGTAGCGCTTGTTACAGTCGCGATGCGTTGAAACTTGGTGAATGCAGCGCGGCAGCGTCGCTTTCTGTCGCTTTCTCAGGGCCTTGTCCACTCCATTGGCGTTTTTTGACAGGCAATGCAAAATCAGCGCCTGACCGGTGGAACGCCCGGCAACGCCCGCACTGCAGCAACCGCAGATCGTTGTTTTGGCTGCTGACAAACCACGCGAGCGGCGCTAGCCTTCCGGCAATCACAAAATCATCGGGAGGTCAGCATGTCAGACGGAATGGTCGAGGCACGCGCGTCGGAATCCGCTCAGGGTGAAACCCAGACGGTCGACGTCGCCGTCGTGGGCGCCGGATTTGCGGGATTGTACCTGCTTTACCGCCTGCGCAAGGCGGGCTTCTCGACCGTGGCGCTGGATACCGCAACCGATGTCGGCGGCACCTGGTTTTGGAACCGCTATCCGGGCGCGCGCTGCGACATCCAGACCGTCGACTACAGCTACACGTTCGATCCCGAACTCGAGACCGCCTGGCAGTGGTCCGAGAAATATGCCACCCAGCCGGAGATCCTGCGCTATCTCGGCTTCGTCGCCGATCGTTACGATCTGCGCCGGGACATTCGCTTCGGCACCCGCGTGCTCGGCGCCTCCTGGGATGAGTCGAAGGAGCGTTGGCTGCTCACGACGGACAACGGCCCGGCCGTCTCCTGCCGCCACTACATCATGGCGACCGGCTGCCTGTCGCAGCCCAAGCCGCCGGAATTCGACGGCGTGCACGACTTCAAGGGCGCGATCTACTTCACCAGCCGCTGGCCGCATGACGGCGTCGACCTCAAGGGCAAGCGCGTCGCGGTGATCGGCACCGGCTCGTCCGCCATCCAGTCGATCCCGATCATCGCCGAGCAAGCGGCGCAGCTGACCGTGTTCCAGCGCACGCCGAACTTCGCTCTCCCGGCGCATAACGGCCCGTTGCCGGCCGATCGTGCCGCCCAGCTGGCGCAGGATCGCAACGGCCTGCGCGAGCAGGCGCGCTGGTCGCTGACGGGCGTGCCGATTCCGCCGGCCACCGAATTCAGCTGGCAGATGAGCGAGAGTGAGCGCCGCGCGCGCTTCGAGAAGCTATGGGCTGCGGGCGACCTCGTCGGCATGCTGACGCAGCTCTGGGCCGACCAGGGGGTCGACGCCGACGGCAACGCGCTGCTCGCGGATCTCATCCGCGAGAAGATCCGCGAGATCGTCAAGGATCCCGAGACGGCCGAGGCGCTCACGCCGCATGATCATCCGTTCGGCGCGAAGCGTCCGTGTCTGGACACCAACTACTACGCGACGTTCAACCGGCCGAACGTCACCCTGGTCAACCTGCGCAAGGAGCCGATCACGTCGATCACGGCAAACGGCATCAAGACCGACAAGCGCAGCTTCGACATCGACGTGATCGTGTTCGCCACCGGCTTCGATGCCATGACCGGCGCGATCCGCGCCGTGCATCCGATCAAGGGCCGCGGCGGCCAATCGCTCGATGAGACCTGGGCGAACGGCCCGGAGACCTATCTCGGCCTGACCGTCGCCGGCTTCCCCAATCTGTTCCTGATCACCGGGCCCGGCAGCCCATCGGTGCTCTCGAACATGGCGGTGTCGATCGAACAGCATGTCGACTTCGTGGTGGACCGCCTGGCCGAGATGCGCGAGGCCGGCTTCACGACGATCGAGCCGACGGACACCGCGCAGGCCGGCTGGATGCGCCACATGGCGGACTGCGCGACGGTGACGCTGCATCGGCTCGCCAACACCTGGTACACGGGCGCCAACGTGCCAGGCAAGCCGCAGACATTGATGCCCTATACCGGCGGCGTCGGGCCCTATCGCGGCATCTGCAACGAGATCGTGAAGCGCGGCATGCTCGGCTTCAAGCTGGCTGGTCCGAACGGCGCGGCCCAATGCAATGACGGAGAGATCGTGCAGCTGCAGCCGGATGTGCGGCTGGTGCTGAACATGCTCGCCGAGATGAACCTGCCGCCGATCGAATCGATGGGCGCGCAGGGCGCCCGCGACTTCATCACCGAGTTCAACAAGACCCGGCCGCCGGGACGCCCCGTCGGTGAGGTCAAGGACGGCACGCTCCCAGGCGCGGATGGCCCCCTCGCCTACCGGCTCTATCGCCCGGCGACACCCGGGCCGCATCCGATCGTGGTGTACTTCCATGGTGGCGGCTGGGTGCTCGGCGACGAGCAGTCGGATGATCCGTTCTGCCGCGACATGTGCCGCCGCTCCAACATGATCTTCATCAGCGTGAACTACCGCCACGCTCCCGAGCATCGCTTCCCGGCGGCGGCCGAAGATGGCTACGCCGCCACCCGCTGGGTTGCGGAGCACGCCGCCGAACTCGGCGGCCGCGAAGGTCCAGTATTGGTCGCGGGCTGGAGCGCGGGCGGCAATATCGCCGCCGTGACATGCCAGCTGGCGCGCGATCGCGGCGGTCCCGTTATCGGTGGCCAGCTGCTGGTGTGCCCGGTCACCGATTGCAGCTTCGATCGTCCGTCGTACACCGAGAATGCCGCCGGCTACTTCCTGACGCGCGGCCTGATGTTCTGGTTCTGGGACATCTACTGCTCGCCGGCCGATCGCACCGATCCGCGCGTGTCGCCGCTGCGCGGCCAGCTGAAAGGACTGCCGCCGGCCTATATCGTGACCTGCGAGTTCGACCCGCTGCGCGACGAAGGCGTGGCCTATGCGGAGGCATTGGCAACGGCGGGCGTCCCCGTCGGACAGCTCAAGGCCCGCGGCCATTTCCACTCATCGTTCACGATGGTCGATATCGTCATTACCGGTGTCGGTGGTCGCGTGCAGATGGCGGAGGCGCTGCAGGCGTTCACCCAGCCTGCCGAAGACAGCGGCTCGCCGGAGATCAACGCCGCGGCGAGCTAGCACCGGCGTCGGCGGCCATCTTGCGAAAGGCTGCAGGGCGTTCTGCAAGCTGGGCCGCCGCCCGCGTCAGAACGGGTGTGCAGCCGGACATCTCGGCCGGCAGCCGGCCCACGGCATCGAGCAAGGCGCGGGCCGCGCGCAGCGGATCCGTGCCGATGCGGTGCAGCCGCTCCAGCGTCGCCGTGCAGCGCCGTCTGGCGCTCGGCGACGTTGTGCTTGCAGCGAACTCGCCGAGCTGCTCGATCGCCTGTCCGACATACAGCAGCGCAAGGGCATCGTCGGCCAGGCGCGCAGTCGGATACGAGGCCCGCTCGCCCCAATAGGTGGCGAGCAGGACGCGGTGATGCAGCAGCGCGCGCCATCGCTTGCGGCGATCCGATCGCAGGGCGCTGGCCGCGAGATATTCGAGATCGTCGATCATCGAATATCTGACCGCCTCATAGCGACGGCGGCTGTCGACGGGATAGATCAGGCTGAAGGCAATCAGCGCGACCACGGGTCCGGCGACCACGGCAAGGCTAGCCATCAGCGAATGCCCGAAGCTCATGGTCTGCGGCCAGGTCGGCTGCAGCATCAGCAACAGCACCATGTTGACGTCGAACGCCATGCGCTGGGTCAGGCGATGCGCCGACAGCGGCGCACCGAGCAGGATGAAGGGGACCATCGCCAGCACCGCCCCGAGCGATCCACCGACGTATGGCCAGATCAGCCAGCGGCAGATCAGGGCGAGGCCCGTCCCCAGCACCTGCCCTGCGAGCACGTGAGGCAGGATGGCGGCCGGTTTCTCGAAGGTCGAGAAGACCGACAGCATGATCGCCGTGCCGAGCATCATGAAGCCGCCCATCTCCCAGCCGGTTGCGAGCCAGACCAGACCCGTGGCCAGCATCGCGACAAGGGTGCGCAACATCGCGCGGCGCGCCAGCATCCAATCGCGATGCAAGAGCAGTTCGGCAGCAGGGCGTCCGTCGAGATCAGCCAGATTGCTTGTCGCCGCGGCGAGGTCATTCAGGACCGACGCCAATGGTTCATGCGGATTCGCGGCGGCCGCGGCCTCGCCCAACCGCTGCAGCGCCGGCACGGAAACTCCGGTCTCGGACATGTCTGTTCGCGCCAGCGAGTCCGCCATCGCGGCATCGATGGCCCGGCTGTCCTCCGAGCGCAGCCACAGCACGGCCGAGACCTGCGCCGCCAGCAGCGCGCGGATCTTCCGAACCAGCCGTCGTCGCCGGCGTGAGCCAGCACCATGCAGGTCGAGCGTGCCTTCGAGCGCCGAGATGTCCGACAGAATCGAACGCTGCTCATTCTCCGAGACCGGCGCCCCGCGCAGACGCGCGACGATGTCGGCTGCCAGTTGCTCGCTGAGAAGCCGCGCCTTCTCCACAACCGAGATATCGTCGCCGGGCGCGGCGAACAGCCAGCCGACAAGCAGCGCGGCCAGAATGCCGACGGCAACGGTCAGCACGCGATCGGCGCCCAAGGCCAGCACATGCTCCGGATGGGCCGCGTCGAGCAGGGCCACCATGGCCGCCGAATAGCCGGAGAGCATGGCGGCATAGGAGGCGTAGCCACGGACAAGATTGCCGGCAAAGGCGCACAGGCCGATCCAGAGCGAGATGCCGATGACGAGCACCATGGCGTCGCCGTGCGAGACACGCATCAAGGCCAGTCCGAACAACACGCCGATGATGGTGCCGGCGAGCCGGGCCGCGCTCTTCTCCAGAAGATGTCCGCGGAGAGGTTGCGAGGCCGCCCACACCGTCATCCCCGACCATTGCGGATGCTCCAGTCCCGCCAGCCAGGCAAGCAGGAGCGCAAGACATGCGGCGAGCGCGGTCCGAAAGCCGAATGCGAGGCGGGGCCATTCGAAGCCGAACCGCGAAGCGGGTGGCGCATTCATTCCTTGCCGTCTCCTTCGATGAGCCGCTGCTCGATCCGGTCGAACATGTCGAGCGTCGCCTGCAGGCGCGTGTCGTCGATGTCCCGGAGCATCGCGCTCTCGGCCTCGCGCAGCACTCGATAGACCGAGGTGAGCAGCCGCCGGCCCTTCGCGGTGAGAAAGACCAGCCGCGAGCGGCGGTCGGTCGGGGAGACCCGCCGCTCGATCAGTTCACGCTCACCGAGCATGTCGAGCAGGCGCACCAGGCTCGATCCGTCGATGCCGCAGCGGGCCGCAAGCTCATTCTGGGTGATGCCGTCGCCCGATCGATCGAGATGCACCAACGGCGGCCATGCCGCATCCGACAATCCGAGCGCGCCCATCCGTTCGTCCAGCGCGCGGCGCCAGCGGCGGGCGAGGCCAACGAGCGCAAAGCCGAAGCGAAGACGGGCGGTGGATGCCGACGGTGCCATGCCCCATTTACTTGAACCAAAATGATTTGAATTCAATCTATTTTCGGGGCAGCGCGCGCCGGGCTGCTCCGCGTCCGGCGCATGCCGAGCGATCCGGACGCAGCTGCAGCCGGTCAAACCTGCTGTTTCATGGCCTCGTCATAGGCCAGCACGGAGGCACGCGCGGTGTCACGCACATCGCTCGCCGTCATGCCCGGCTTGTACAGGCTCGAGCCGAGGCCGAACGCGCGCACGCCAGCCGCGACATATGTCGCAAGGTTCTTGTCCGAAACGCCACCGACCGCCCCGACGACGACGCCTTTCGGCAGCACGGCCAATTGCGCCGCGATGCCGGCGGGGCCGAGAACCGAAGCAGGAAAATACTTCAACGCCGAAGCGCCGCAGCGCAGGGCAAGAAATGCCTCTGTCGGGGTGAACACCCCGGGCATCGTCACCATGTCGTAAGCCTGCGCCGTTGCCAGCACTTCGGCATCGACGTTCGGGCTGACCATCAAGCGGCCGCCTGCCTCCGCAACCCGCACACAATCCGGTGCATTGGTCACCGTCCCCGCGCCGATCAGGCAGTCCTGGCCGAAGCGCCTGGCCAGCCGTTCGATCGAGACGAACGGCTCGGGCGAGTTGAGCGGGACCTCGATCATCTCGAAACCCGCTTCGACCAGGACAGCCACGATCTCCTCGGCCTCGTCAGGCTTGATGCCGCGCAGGATCGCAACCAGCGACCGCTTCACGTTGGGCCAGTTCACAGACTGTGTCATGTCAGAAACGCGCTCCCCAGATCTGCCGGGCCGCCTTGATCAGGCCTTGGCGCGAGGCCAGCTCAGCATCGCATTCGTTCACGGTGAAACCAGACGCCGTCAAGGCCTCGCGATAGAGCCGGCCGAGCCGGCCTGCTCCGATCAGCCGCAGCGGGAGGTCGCTGCCGAAGCGCATGCGGGCATCCGCGATCTCGCTGCCGATCAACAGTCCCGACAACCGCGCGGCGCCTTCGGAGCGCGGCTCGAATCCGAGCAACTGGGCCGCGCGCAGCCGGAACAGCGCGCTGGTCAGGCTCGCCGGAGACGATAGCGCGGACGCGAGGCCCGCGCGAAACGAAGCGCCGTCCTCGGCTGGCGCGGCGTCCGGCTCGACGGCATGCATCAGGATGCTGTGCTGGGAGATCACCGCGAACAGCTCACCGGTCATGTAGGTTGCAAATGCGACCACGGCGTCGGCCTCGACCCGGATCCATTTGCTGTGGGTGCCGGGGATGCACACGATCCCGGAAAAGCCTGGCTCGGTGACGCCGAACAGCTGCGTCTCCTCGCCGCGCATCACATCCGGCTGATCGGCGCGGGCCTGGGCCAGACCAGGGAGGATCCTGACGTCGCCCTCGGTCTCGACGCAGATCGCGCCGGCATGCAGCGCGTCGAGGCGGGTCGGCGTTTGCAGATATGGCGCTTCGACCCAGCCCTGCCGCGCGCCGGCCATGCCGCAGATCAGCACCGGCAGGTCGGCCGGTCCACCGAGCTTGCGGAGATGATCGCGCAGCACCGGCGCGAACCCCGACGTCGCACATTGCAACATGCCCTCGGGGCCTCGGCTCTCGGCGAGCTCCGTTCCGTCGGCGGCCATCAGCCAGGCGCGGAAGCTCGAAGTTCCCCAGTCGACGGCAACAAAGGCCGCCTTGGACATCTCGATCGAGCTCATCGTTCCTCTGCGGCTGCGCTGCGACACTCTGGAGGCCCAGCTCGGATGACGCCCGCCCTATATGCATGATATGTCGCGGCCGACAAGCTCGGCCAGTGGATCGGCAGGTCCGCCGGCATCGTCCCTTCTTTGTTGCGTTGCAAAGGCGCGGCGCCTGGCTTCCCGATCTCCCGCAGCCGCTGTCAGGCGCGGCTTCATCCGCATTCCGGACCCCCATCCATGACCATTTCAGACCACCGCGCGGCGCAGCTCGCGACACGCCTGGCCTTCTTCGTCGCCGGCTTCGGCATCGCGTGCTGGGCGCCGCTGGTGCCATTCGCCAAGCAGCGGCTCGGCGTCGATGATGCGACGCTCGGACTCCTGCTGCTGTCGCTCGGTGTCGGCTCGGTCGCATCGATGCTGGCGGCCGGCCTGCTCAGCGCGCGCTATGGCAGCAAGCCGGTGGTGATCGTCAGCGGACTTGCCCTCAGCGTTCTGCTGCCTCCGCTCGTCATCGCCACGACGCCGGTCACGCTCGCGCTCGCGCTGTTCGCCTTCGGCGCGGCGCTCGGCTCGCTCGACGTCGCCGTGAACATCCAGGCCATCGAGGTCGAGCGGCTCAGCGCACGGCCATTGATGTCCGGCTTTCACGCCCAATTCAGCATCGGGGGCTTTGCCGGCTCCGGCGTCATGACCGCGCTGCTCGCCTTCGAGGTCGCGCCGCTGCCGGGCACGCTCGCCTGCTGCGCGATCGCATTGGCGGCGATGATCATCGCCGTTCCGCGGCTGATCGCAGGCAAGCCGGCAGAATCGGGCCCGCTGCTGGTGCTGCCGCACGGCGCGGTGCTGTTGCTGGCGGCGCTCGCGGCGATCATGTTCCTGGTCGAAGGCGCGATGCTTGACTGGAGCGCGCTGCTGCTCACGGCCTCCGGCCGTCTGCCGGCCGCGCAGGCCGGGCTCGGCTACATCATGTTCTCGATCACGATGACGATCGGCCGTCTCGCCGGCGATGTCGTCGTCGCGCGGATCGGAGATCGGGCGACATTGCTGTGGGGCAGCGTCATGGCGATCACCGGATTCGTCGTGCTGCTGGCCGTTCCCTCGGTCGTCAGTGCGATGACAGGCTTTGCCCTGGTCGGCCTCGGCGCCTCGAATCTGGTGCCGGTGCTGTTCCGACGAGCCGGAGCACAGACCGTGATGCCGGTCGGCCTGGCCGTCGCGGCCGTCACCACCGCCGGCTACTCCGGCGTGCTGCTCGGGCCCGCCGGCATCGGCTTCGTCGCCGCGGCCACGAGCCTGTCGACCGCATTCTGGCTGCTCGCGGCGCTGCTGGTCGTCGTGCTTGCGAGTGCGCCTTTGGTCGCAACTGCGCCGCGATAGGAACGAGCCGGCCGTCCTCGCCTTGGTCAATATCGAATGCATTGGCCAAGGAGCAGAACCATGCGCGCACTCAATATCCTCACTCTCGTTCTGGTGATCGTCGGCGGACTGAACTGGGGCCTCGTCGGCCTGTTCGATGTCGATCTCGTCACCGCCATCTTCGGCAATGGTGCGGCGGAAACCGCGACATCCTCGCCGATCGCCCGGATCGTCTATATTCTGGTCGCGCTCTCGGCGATCTATCAGATCGGCATGCTGGTGCGGCTGTCGTCCGCACGCAGCGACGTCGTCTACCGCTGACCGCATGCCGGGCGGCGCTGATCTCCCGATAGCGGCGGCCGGTCTGGGGTTTCACGAACAACGTCGCGATCTCGGGATGGCGGGCACGCAGCTCGGTCTCGATCGCGACGACGGCGAGTTCGACGCCATCCCCACGCAGGTTACCCTTGCGCGTTCCGGCATGCCGGCACAGACTCTGCCCAATGCGCAATGGAGCAGTGCGATGGCGATGAATGACGATAGCACGGCGGATGATCAAAGTGCCGCCGGCACGCAGGCGCGTGATGCCCATTTCCTGCGTCACAGCTTTGCCGTCGCCCGGCGCTCGATGTCGCACGGCAACCATCCGTTCGCAGCCGTTCTCGTCGACGCCGGCGGTCGCGTGCTGATCGAGGCGGAGAATGGCTACATGCCGGCGCGCGACGCCACGGCGCATGCAGAGCGGCTCGTGGCGACGCAGGCCTGCACCTCGATCGCCGCCGACATTCGAGCGACGGCCACGCTGTATTCGTCGGCCGAGCCGTGCGCGATGTGCGCGGGCGCGATCTACTGGGCCGGCATCGGACGGGTGGTCTACGGCCTGAGCGAACGGCGACTGCGCGACTTCACCGGCAACCATCCGGAGAATCCGACGCTCGACCTGCCCTGTCGCAACGTCTTCGCGAGCGGCCAGCGTACCACGGAGGTCGTCGGGCCACTGCTGGAGGACGAAGCCGCCGCGCTGCATATTGGCGTCTGGGACAGATGATTATCGGGGACACATCATAGCCGACAAGGGCGCCGCGGCCGAACTGCGGCGCCCCTCCTCCGGTCACGTCCAATCAGAACTTGACGGTCACGCCGGCATAGAGCGTTTCCTCGGTACACGTCGAATTGCCTCTGCAAACCGCGCTGACCTTGCGATCAAGGCCAAACTTGTTCTGCCAGTAGTGATAGGCAACCCAGACGTCGACAAAGTGGGAATACTTGTCGCCCATGAAGGCCTTCGAAGCGTCGAAGGTCAGACGGATCGGCTCGGAGTTGAACTCGATCGCGGTCTTGGTCCCGGGCAGCGGGTTGTTCTCGTTGCCCTTCTCACCGTACCAGCCAGCGCGTCCGCTGATCGACCAGAACTGCATGTTCGGCGGCAGGAAGCCGAGGTCCATGTAATAGTTCAGCTCGAGTGCCCAGGTCGGATTGAAGCTGCGATTGCCATCCGCAAGGCAGTTCACGCCCGGGACGGCCGCAGCCGGCAGTTGCCAGCCCGCTCCGCACTGCGTGAAGGCGTTACGGTTGTAGAATTCGTAATACAGCAACGGCGCGGCGTTGAAATAGCCCTTGTAGGGCAGATCGAACTCGAATTGCACACCGGCGACCACGGAGCGCTTTGCCGGCGACACATAGGTGTTCTGGCTATTCGCATCCATGCCCACCTCGAACGAGATGTTGCGCAGCGGCCCCATCGTGAAGGCGTTGGTGTTGAAGATCTGATTCCAGCCCAACGTCGAGCGGAACACACCGTAGATCTCGGTGGCGCCTTCACACGTTGCGGGGGTGGCGACGCCGGTGCCGGGATTGAAGATCACCCCGGCATTGGTACAGGGATTGGCCGGATCGTTGTGATCCGACTTGAACAACGAAATGGTGAAGAAGTTGGTGCCGTACTGCCAGATGTCGAAGTGAGTGAACGAATAGCCCTGCTGGGCGGTGGTGCCTTTGATGCTGCCATCCGGCCGCACCGAGAACACGCCGGGATCGGTGCCCTTGGGCATCCAGGAGAAGGTGACGCGGTTGTCGACGAGCAGAAAGAACGGCAGTTCAGCCGGGGCCTTCTTCGCGATCTTGGCCGGCAGATCCGCAGCGCCAGCCTGCCCGAGCGCCGCGGTCGCGCCAGCACCAAGCACAAACGCAGTAGTGATAAACTTCCGAAAGGACATTTAAACCCCCAAGCAACAAGAGTCGATGCAGCCCCGGCACGCACAGTTGCCCCAAAGCTTCGTCAGGAGAAGCCTTAAGATTCTCCATGCCTTGCTCGCAGCTTGATCGAGGTTCGATCCCAAACGGTGGCGCGCGCCCCCTGTTTGGGGGCCAGAATATGAAACGATCGGCAGCAGCAGATAGACCCGCACCACCGAGCTTTCGACTTCACATCGCTGGAGTTTTCTTGATCCGACAGAGGCCGCTTCATCGTCCTCTGAGGACCCGGCAAGAGACTGACAAGCGATCATTTGGCCGCTTTGAATGACGCTGATCATCCAACGAGCAGGCGAATGCGCGAGATCGAATCCTAATGACTGTCGCAAAAGCGCCACATGCCGGTTCACGCAAATGAAGCAAATCTAATTACTTACAACTAATCAAATGCCAACAACCAAGCGAACACGAACTAATAGACAACCAATGGAACCAGCGCGAATCACACCAAGAATTTCGTGTATTTTGCCGCTTACACAGCCGGACAAATGTCTCACAATTGAGACAGCTCCATTCGCTATCCAAGACGCAGCACATGATCTACAGGGCCGGCATTGGACAGGAGGTCCACGGCCGAGCGAACGGCGGCGGCGCGACTTCACGGCAAACACCAGGAAACCCGACGCTCGACCTACCCTGCCGCAAGGTTTTCTCGAGTGGCCAGCGTATGACGGAGGTCGTGGACCGCTGCTGGACGACGAAGCCGCCGCGCTGCATGACGGCGTCAGGGGCCTATGATCATCTGGGACACATGACAAACAACAAGGGCGCCGCAGCCTGGCTGCAGCGCCCTCCTCTGGTCACGTCAGATCAGAACTTGACGGTCACGCCGCCATAGACCGTTTCCTCGGTGCAGGTCGAATTGCCGACGCAGACCCTGCTCACCTTGTGGTCGAGGCCGAACTTGTTCTGCCAGTAGCGATAGGCAACCCAGACGTCGACAAAGTGGGAATACTTGTCACCCATGAAGGCCTTCGAAGCATCGAAGGTCAGGCGGATCGGCTCGGAGTTGAACTCGATCGCGGTCTTGGTCCCGGGCAGCGGGTTGTTCTCGTTGCCCTTCTCACCGTACCAGGCGGCGCGGCCGCTGATCGACCAGAACTGCATGTTCGGCGGCAGGAAGCCGAGGTCCATGTAATAGTTCAGCTCAAGCGCCCAGGTCGGGTTGAAGCTGCGGTTACCGTCGGTCAAGCAGTTCACGCCGGGGACGGCCGCAGCCGGCAGCTGCCAGCCCGCTCCACACTGCGTGAACGCATTACGGTTGTAGAATTCGTAATACAGCAACGGCGCGGCGTTGAAATAGCCCTTGTAGGGCAGATCGAACGCGAATTGCAGACCGGCAACCACGGAGCGCTTGGCCGGTGCCACATAGGTGTTCTGGGTCCCCGCATCCATGCCCACCTCGAACGAGATGTTGTTCAGCGGCCCCATGGTGAAGGCCTTGGTGTTGAAAATCTGATTCCAGCCGAAGGTCGAGCGGAACAGACCATAGATCTCGGTAGCGCCTTCACACGTTGCGCGGGTACCGATGCCGGTGCCGGGATTGAAGATCACGCCGGCATTGGTGCAGGGATTGGCAGGATCGTTTTGATCCGACTTGAACATCGAAATGGTCAAGAAGTTGGCGCCGTACTGCCAGATATCGAAGTGAGTAAACGAATAGACCTGCTTGGCGGTGGTGCCGTTGATGCTGCCATTCGGCCGCACCGAGAACACGCCGGGATCGGTGCCCTTGGGCATCCAGGAGAAGCTGACGCGGTTGTCGACGACGAGGAAGAACGGCAGATCAGCCGGGGCCTTCTTCGCGGCCTTGCCCGGCAGATCCGCGGCGCCGGCCTGCCCGAGCGCCGCGATCGCGCCTGCGCCCAGCGCGACCGCAGCAATGATGAACTTTCGAAACGACATGTAGATCCCCCAAGCAGCAAGTGCCAATTCAGCACTTGCATGCAAAGTTGCCCGGAAGCTTCGTCGCGAGAAGCCTCAAAATTCTCCATGCCTCGCTCGCGGTTTGAGCAAGCTTCCGCCCCAAGCCGCGCTGGCGCCTCGCCTCGGGATCTCAGAATGTGAGACGATCCGCAGCAGCAGATGGCATCGCAAAACCGAGCTTTCGACTTCACATCGTTGGAGTTTTATGGATCCGACAGAGGCCGATTCATCGTCATCTGAGGCCCCCGGCAAGAGACTGACAAGCGATCGCTTGGCCGCTTTGGATGACGCTGATCATCTAACGAGCAGGCGAATGCGCGAGAGTGAATCCTAATGACTGTCGCAAAAGGGCCACACGTCGCTTCACGCAAATGAATTGACTCAAATTACTTACAACTAATCAAACACCAACAAACAAGTGAATACGAACTAATAGACAACCAATGTAATCAGCGCGAATCGCACCAAGCATTGCGTGTATTTTGTCTCTTACACAGCCGGCAAATGTCTCACAATTGAGACAGCTCCATTCGCCGTCCAAGACGCAGCACATGATCTACCGGGCCGGCATTGGACAGGAGGTCCACGGCCGAGCGATCGGCGGCTGCGCGACTTCACGGCAAACACCAGGAAACCCGACGCTCGACCTACCCTGCCGCAAGGTCTTCTTGAGTGGCCAGCGTATGGCGGAGGTCGTGGACCGCTGCTGGACGACGAAGCCGCCGCGCTGCATGACGGCGTCAGGGGCCTATGATCATCTGAGACATATGATCAAACGAGAAGGGCGCCGCAGCCTGGCTGCAGCGCCCTCCTCTGGTCACGCCAGATCAGAACTTGACGGTCACGCCGCCATAGACCGTCTCCTCGGTGCAGCTGGCATTGCCGACGCAGGCCCCGCTGGTCTTGTGGTCGAGGCCGAACTTGTTCTGCCAGTAGCGATAGGCAACCCAGACGTCGACGAAGTGCGAATACTTGTCGCCCATGAAGGCCTTGGAAGCGTCGAAGGTCAGGCGGATCGGCTCGGAGTTGAACTCGATCGCGGTCTTGGTCCCCGGCAGCGGGCTGTTCTCGTTGCCCTTCTCACCGTACCAGCCGGCGCGGCCGCTGATCGACCAGAATTGCATGTTTGGCGGCAGGAAGCCGAGATCCATGTAGTAATTCAGCTCGAGCGCCCAGGTCGGGTTGAAGCTGCGATTGCCGTCGGTCAAGCAGTTCACGCCCGGAACAGCCGCTGCCGGCAGCTGCCAGCCCGCTCCGCACTGGGTGAACGCATTACGGTTGTAGAATTCGTAATACAGCAGCGGCGCGGCGTTGAAGTAGCCCTTGTAGGGCAGATCGAACGCGAATTGCAGACCGGCGACCATGGAGCGCTTGGCCGGCGACAGATAGTTGTTCTCGGTGTTGGCATCCATGCCCACCTCGAACGAGATGTTGTGCAGCGGCCCCATCGTGAAAGCGTTGGTGTTGAAGATCTGATTCCAGCCGAAGGTCGAGCGGAACAGGCCATAGATCTCGGTGGCGCCTTCGCACGTTGCGGGGGTGGCGATCCCGGTGCCGGGATTGAAGATCACGCCGGCATTGGTGCAGGGATTGGCCGGGTCGTTATGATCCGACTTGAACATCGAAATGGTGAAGAAGTTGGTGCCGTACTGCCAGACGTCGAAGTGGCTGAACGAATAGACCTGCTTGGCGGTGGTGCTGTTGATGCTGCCATTCGGCCGCACCGAGAACACGCCGGGATCGGTGCCCTTGGGCATCCAGGAGAAGCTGACGCGGTTGTCGACGACGAGGAAGAACGGCAGATCAGCCGGAGCCTTCTTCGCGGCCTTGGCCGGCAGATCCGCAGCGCCGGCCTGCCCCAGCGCCGCGATCGCGCCTGCGCCCAGCGCAACGGCAGCAGTGATGAAATGACGAAATGACATGTAGACACCCCCAATGAACAAGCGCCGATTCCGCACTTGCCTGCACAGTTGCGCCGAAGCTTCGTCGCGAGAAGCCTCAAGATTCTCCACGTCTTGCCCGCAGTTTGATCAAGGTTCCGCCCCAGGCGGTGACGCGCGCCTCGCGCCGGTGTTCCAGGATGTGAGACGATTGGCCGCGGCAAATGGAACCGCGAAACGGGGCTTTCGACTTCACATCGTTGGAGTTTTCTGGACAGGGCAGAAGCAGCTTCATCGGCCGCTGCGGAACGCTGCAACCACACGACCGAGGTTCGCTCGGCCGTTGAGATGATGCTGCTCATCCAACGGGCACGCTGCTGTCCGAGATTGATTCCCGGCAACTGTCGCAAAAGTGCCACATGTCGCGTCGCGCGGACGGAGGCAATCCAATTGCATTGCCGGGCCGATGCAACTGGCCTTGAAGCGGAAATGGACGGGGGGACGTTTCCAGGGGCTGGGCAAGAGTTGTGCAAACGATGGCGCTTTTCGCCTCTTACGCGGCGAGCTAAATTAGCTCACAATTGAGGCAGTTCCATTCCCTGCCTAAGACGCAGCACATGCCCGATCCCGCGCTGGCTCGCCCAGCCCCCGTACAGCCGCTCCTGCAGACGGTCGGATTGACCAAGCGCTACGGCGATTTCCTCGCCAATGACAGGATCGACATCGAGATCGTCCCGCGCGAAATCCACGCTCTCCTCGGCGAGAACGGCGCGGGCAAGTCGACATTGGTCAAGACCATCTACGGACTGGTGCAGCCGAGTGGCGGGGAATTGCGTTGGCAGGGCCGACCGATCAAGCTCTCCGGGCCCTCCGAGGCCCGATCGCTAGGCATCGGTATGGTGTTTCAGCATTTCTCCCTGTTCGACAATCTGACCGTCGCCGAGAACGTAGCGCTCGGGCTAGATGGCAAGGAGCCGCTCAGGGCGGTGTCGGCCCGGCTGGCCGACGTCGCCCGCGACTACGGACTGCCGCTCGATCCCAAGCGGGAGGTCTGGCAACTCTCCGTGGGCGAGCGGCAGCGCATCGAGATCGTACGGGCCTTGATGCAGAACCCGAAATTCCTGATCCTGGACGAGCCCACGGCGGTGCTGACGCCGCAGGAGGCCGATCAGCTCTTCATCGTGCTTGAGCGGCTGAAGCAAGAGGGGCGCGCGATCCTCTATATCAGCCATAAGCTGGACGAGGTGAAGCGGCTGTGCGACACCGCCACGATCCTGCGCGGCGGCAGGAAGGTTGCTACCTGCAATCCGAAGCTCGAGACGGCCGGATCGCTTGCCCGTATGATGGTGGGGAGCGAGATCAAGGAAGTGAAGCCGTCGGCCGAGCGGCGCACGACGGTGCCGCGCCTGGTCGTGAATGATCTCACGCTGCAACCGGCCGAGTTGCATGGGGTCCGTCTGCAGAATATCTCGTTCGAGTTGAAGGGCGGTGAGATCCTCGGCATCGCCGGGGTCGCAGGCAATGGACAGGACGAACTGTTCGCCGCGCTTTCCGGGGAGCGCCTTGTCAAGGAGCCGGGAACGATCATCATCGACGGCATCGCCTGCGGCAATCTCTCGATCAGCGAGCGCCGCAAGATGGGCGCGGCTTTCGTGCCCGAGGAACGGCTCGGTCACGGCACCGCGCCGCGGATGAGGCTGTCGGAGAATGCGCTGCTGACGGGGCACGCCGCCGGCGACATGGTGCGCCACGGCTTCATCAATGCCGCCGCCACGCTGCGGACGGTGGATCGCACCACCGAGACGTTCGACGTCCGCAAGGCCAAGCGCGATCCCGAAGCCGCCAGCCTGTCCGGCGGCAATCTCCAGAAATTCGTCGTCGGCCGCGAGATCTTGCGGCAACCAGCGGTGCTCGTCGTCAACCAGCCGACCTGGGGCGTCGATGCCGGCGCTGCGGCGATCATCCGTCAGGCGTTGATCGACCTCGCAAGTGCGGGCGCCGCGGTGCTCGTCACCAGCCAGGATCTCGATGAGCTGATCGAAATCGCCGACCGCATTGCCGTGATGTTTCATGGCCGGCTCTCGGCAGCCCTGCCGCGCATGGAAGCCACGCGCGAAAAACTCGGCCTGCTGATGGGCGGCGCCAGTCTCGACCAGAAGGAGGCCGCGCATGCAACTCGTGCTTGAGAAGCGCGCCGAGCGCTCACGCACCATAGCGCTGGTCTCGCCGCTGATCGCCATCGGGCTGACGCTGGTGACCATGAGCGTGCTGTTCGCCCTGCTCGGCAAGAACCCGATCACCGCGCTCGGCGTGTATTTCATCGCCCCTCTCACCGACGGCTATTCGCTGCAGGAAATCGCCGTGAAGGCGACGCCGCTGGTGATGATCGCGATCGGATTATCGCTGTGCTATCTCGCCAATGCCTGGAACATCGGCGCCGAAGGCCAGTTTCTGATCGGCGCCGTCGCCGGCAGCTGGATCGCGGTCAAGACACAGGGCACGGAAGCCGGCCATTGGGTGCTGCCGGCAATGCTGCTCGCCGGCGCTGCCGCGGGCGCGCTTTACGCGCTGATTCCGGCGCTGTGCCGGGTGAAGTTCGGCGCCAGCGAGATCCTCACCAGCCTGATGCTGGTCTATGTCGCCGATCTCCTGCTCGATTATCTCGTTCGCGGCCCGTGGCGTGATCCGGCCGGCTTCAATTTCCCGACCACCGCCGAGTTCGATCCGGTCGCGACCGTGCCGCTGCTGATCGAGGGCGGACGGCTGCATCTCGGCAGCATCATCGCGCTCATTGTCGTCATCTGCGCGTTCGTGCTGCTCGATCGCACCATCAAGGGTTTTGAAATCCGGGTGGTCGGCGTCGCGCCGCGCGCCGCCCGCTTCGGCGGTTTCAACGCCAATCAGCTCGTGCTGGTGACCTTCGCAATCTCCGGTGCTTTGGCCGGACTCGCCGGCATCATCGAGGTGGCGGGTCCGATCGGCCATCTGCAACCGGGCATTTCGCCGGGCTATGGCTTCACGGCGATCATCGTCGCCTTCCTCGGCCGGCTCAATCCCGTTGGAATATTAATTGCAGGACTTTTCCTCGCGCTGACGTTCATCGGCGGAGAGCAGGCCCAGATCACGATGAAGATTCCGCTCGACGTGACCAAGGTATTCCAGGGCATCCTGCTGTTCTACGTGCTCGCCTGCGACTCCCTCATCCTCTACCGGTTCAAGCTCGTCTTCGCCGCCCGACAGGTGCAAAGTGGTGCTGGTTGAAGCAATCATCCTGTCGGTGCTCGCCGCATCGACGCCGCTGCTGCTGGCAGCGACCGGTGAGCTGGTCACCGAGCGCGCCGGCGTGCTCAACCTCGGCGTCGAGGGCATGATGATCGTCGGCGCCGCCTGTGGCTTTGGCGGCGCTTGGCTGTCCGGCTCGATCGTCGTCGGCGCGCTGTGCGGCATCATCGCCGGCATGCTGATGTCGCTGATCTTCGCATTCATGACGCTCGGGCTCGCGGTGAATCAGGTCGCGACCGGCCTGGCATTGACCATTTTCGGCATCGGCCTCTCCGGCCTGATCGGGGCGCGCTTTGTCGGCGAGCGCATCAACACCGCCCCGCACCTCTCGGTTCCCGGCCTGAGTGACATCCCGCTGGTCGGCCGCATCCTGTTCGGCGAGGACGCCTTTGTCTATCTGTCGCTGGCCTTGATTGTCGCCGTCTGGTGGTTCCTCTATCGCACCCGCGCCGGTCTCGTCCTGCGTGCCTGCGGCGACAACCACATCTCCGCGCATGCGCTCGGCTGTCCCGTGCTGCGCATCCGCATGCTGGCCGTGCTGTTCGGCGGCGCCTGCGCCGGGCTCGCCGGAGCCTATCTGCCGCTGGCCTACACGCCATTCTTCATTCCCGGCATGACGGCGGGACGCGGCTGGATCGCGCTCGCGCTCGTCGTGTTTGCATCCTGGCGACCGGGCCGTCTCGTCATCGGCGCCTATCTCTTCGGTGCGGTGACGATCCTGCAGCTGCATGCGCAAGGCGCCGGTGTCGGCATCCCCTCGCAATTCATGTCGGCGCTGCCCTATCTCGCCACCGTGATCGTGCTGGTGCTGCTGTCGCGCGCCCGGACCGGCGGCTCGACGGCGCCGGCTGCATTGGGAACGGTGTTCGTCCCGGACCGCTGATCGTTTCATCCGGAGCGCCTGCGATGGGGCGCGACGCTCTGGAAATAGGCTTTCCCCTGACAATTTGGAGATATTGACGATGATGAAAAGGCTTCTGGGGGCTGCCGCCGCGCTGTTGCTGGCGGGGAGCATCGCCGGCGTCGCGCACGCCGCCGACAAGCTGAAGGTCGGCTTCATCTACCTTGGACCGATCGGCGATCTCGGCTGGACCTATCAGCACGAGTTGGCGCGCCAGGCGCTCGTGAAGGAGTTCGGCGACAAGATCGAGACGACCTATCTCGAGAACGTGCCGGAAGGCCCCGACTCCGAGCGCGCCATCGAGCAGCTCGTCCGCGCCGGCAACAAGCTGATCTTCACGACCTCGTTCGGCTACATGGACCCGACCCTGAAGGTCGCCAAAAAATATCCCAACGTGCATTTCGAGCACGCCACCGGCTACAAGCGCGACAAGAACATGTCGACCTATTCGGCGCGCTGGTACCAGGGCCGCTATATCCAGGGCCAGATCGCGGCCAAGATGTCGAAGGCCGGCGTGCTTGGCTATATCGGCTCGTTCCCGATTCCCGAGGTCGTCTCGGGCATCAACGCGACGATGCTCGGCGCGCAATCGATCAATCCCAACATCAAGGTCAAGATCATCTGGGTCAACACCTGGTTCGATCCTGGCAAGGAGGCCGACGCCGCCAAGGCGCTGCTCGATCAGGGCGCCGACATCATCATGCAGCATACCGACAGCCCGGCGCCGATGCAGGTCGCGGCCGAGCGCGGCAAGCTCGCCTTCGGCCAGGACTCCGAGATGATCAAGTTCGGCCCCAAGGCGCAGCTGACTTCGATCCTCGACACCTGGGCGCCCTATTACATCTCCCGCGTCAAGGCCGAGCTCGACGGCACCTGGAAGTCGGAGGACACCTGGGGTGGCCTCGACTCCAAGATGTTCGAAATGGCGCCCTACACCAACATGCCTGATGATGTGAAGAAGATGGCCGAGGAGACGCAGGCCGCGATCACCGCAGGCAAGCTGCATCCGTTCAAATGCCCGGTCGTCGGCCAGGACGGCAAGGAGGTGGAGTGCAAGGGCGGCGATCATCTCGCCGACGGCCAGATCCTCGGCATGAACTTCTACGTCAAAGGCGTCGACGACAAGCTTCCCGGCAAGTAATCGCGATCAGCGACCAAGACCCCCTGCCGTTCGCATTGCGGCAGGGGTTCGCAGGTGAAGCGGTCCGCCATGAGGGGCAAAAGCCGAGGCACTGCACACCGGACCATGAACACGCCGAGAGGCGTGTTCATGGAGAGCGGCGGACAAGCGCCTGCATAGAGAGCTACCTGCGCTCTACCTTACGATGCATTGACAGCAGCAATACACAATAGCAAGGTTGAGGCAGGCGCGACGATGCGGCGCATCCCCTCTTTGCATCGCCAGTTTCTACCTGGAGTTCCATCCGTGAACAAATGTAACCTGCTTGTTGCCGTCTGCGCTTCGGCGTTGCTGGCCTCTCCCGCCGCTTTCGCGAAGACTCTCGTATTCTGCTCAGAAGGCAGCCCTGAAAATTTCTATCCCGGCATCAACACGACCGGGACCTCGTTCGACGGCAATGAGCCGATCTACAACCGCATTGTCGAGTTCGATCGCGGCAGCACGCAAGTGGTGCCAGGCTTGGCCGAAACATGGACGATCTCGCCCGACGGCACCACCTATACGTTCAATCTGCGGAAGGGCGTGAAGTGGCATACGGCCTCCAAATCGTTCAAGCCCACGCGCGACTTCAATGCCGACGACATTCTGTTCTCGATCGAGCGGCAGTGGAAAGAGGATCATCCTTATTTCAAGGTGACGAGCCCGAACCATTCCTATTTCGGAGACATGGCGCTGCCGAAACTGTTGAAGTCGGTCGAGAAGATCGATGACTACACGATCAAGATCACCCTCAATCAGCCGGAAGCTCCGTTCCTTGCGGATCTCGCGATGCCGTTCGCCGCGATCCAGTCGAAGGAATATGCCGATGCGATGCTGAAGGCGGGGACGCCCGAGAAGATCGACCAGGATCCGATCGGCACGGGTCCGTTCTATCTGGTGCAGTATCAAAAGGACGCGGTGATCCGCTACAAGGCCTTCCCGCAATATTGGGGCGGCAAGGCCAAGATCGACGACCTCGTCTATTCGATCACGCCGGATTCGTCCGTTCGCTGGGCCAAGCTGCAAAAGGGCGAATGCGACGTGATGCCCTATCCGAACCCGGCCGACATCGACGCGATCAGGAAGGACCCGAACGTCACGGTCCTCGAACAACCCGGCCTCAATGTCGGCTATCTGGCGTTCAACACGCAGAAGAAGCCGTTCGATGATGTCCGCGTGCGCAAAGCCCTGAGCATGGCGATCAACAAGAAGGCGATCATCGACGCCGTCTATCTGTCGACCGGCATTGCGGCAAAGAACCCGATCCCGCCGTCGATGTGGTCCTACAATGACGACGTCAAGGACGATCCCTATGATCCGGAGGCCGCCAAGAAGCTGCTCGCCGAAGCCGGATTTCCCAACGGGCTGGACACGGACCTGTGGGCCATGCCGGTGCAGCGTCCCTACAATCCGAACGCCAAGCGGATCGCCGAATTGATGCAGGCCGACCTCGCCAAGATCGGGGTCAAGGCCGAGATCAAGTCGTTCGAATGGGGTGAATATCGCAAGCGATTGCAGGCCGGCGAGCATCAGATGGGCATGTATGGCTGGACCGGCGACAATGGCGATCCAGACAATTTCCTGCACACTTTGCTCGGTTGCGCCTCGGCCTCGGGCTCGGGCTCGAACATCGCGAAGTTCTGCTACAAGCCGTTCGACGATCTGGTCGTGAAGGCCAAAACGGTCAGCGATCAGGCCGAGCGTGCCAAGCTCTACGCGGAGGCCCAGGTCGTCTTCAAGGAGCAGGCGCCGTGGTACACCATCGCGCATGCCGTGCAGTTGAAGCCTGTCAGCAAGCGCGTCATCGACTTCAAACTGTCGCCGTTCGGACGGCACAGCTTCTACGGTGTCGACGTCAAGGACTGACGGACTCCGCTGTCGTACGAGGGCAGCCGTCGGGGGCTGCCCTCCATGATCCCTGAACTTCGTGATCCCTGTACTTGCCAGCATGGCACGCGGAAGCATGGTTCGACGCCAGCAGATCCGGCCAGGGCGAGTTGAGCGGGGCCATCCTCGATCTCGCGGTTGAATTCGATTAATCTGTCCTCGCGGCCGGGGACGACAGAGCCAGGCATGCTTCGATTCGCGCTGACCAGATTGAGCCTCGTGGTTCCGACGTTCATCGGAATCACCTTGCTCGTGTTCGTGTTGATCCGTCTGATCCCCGGGGATCCGATCGAGACCATGGCCGGCGAGCGCGGCATCGATCCCGCCCGCCTCGCGCAGCTTCGCAAAGATTACGGCTTCGATCAGCCGGTGCTGGTCCAATATGGATTCTATTTGTCGCGGCTGGTGCATGGCGACTTCGGCCGCTCGATCGTCACGCATGAGCCGGTCATCGCCGAATTCCAGAGCCTGTTTCCGGCCACGGTCGAATTGTCGATCTGCGCCATCCTGTTTGCGCTCTGTATCGGGCTGCCGGCCGGCATTATCGCGGCGGTGCGGCGCAACTCGATCTTCGATCACGGCGTGATGGGGATCTCGCTCACCGGCTATTCGATGCCGATCTTCTGGTGGGGATTGCTGCTGATCCTGCTGTTCTCGGTACAGCTTGGGTGGACGCCGGTGTCGGGCCGGATCGCAGTGCAGTACTTCATCGAGCCGGTCACAGGCTTTCTGCTGGTCGATACGCTGCTTGCCGGCGACGTCGGCGCGTTCCGGTCCGCCCTGTCGCATCTCGTGCTGCCGACGATCGTGCTCGGCACCGTGCCGCTTGCAGTGATCGCGCGCATGACGCGCTCGGCGATGCTGGAGGTTCTGGGCGAGGATTACATCCGCACCGCCCGCGCCAAGGGCCTGCCGCGCTTCCGCGTGATCGCGATCCATGCCTTACGCAATGCCCTGATCCCGGTGGTGACGGTGATCGGCCTGCAGGTCGGCGTGCTGTTCACCGGGGCCATCCTCACCGAGACGATCTTTTCCTGGCCGGGCGTCGGCAAATGGCTGATCGAGGGCATCAACCGCCGGGACTATCCCGTGTTGCAGGGCGGCACGTTGATGATTGGCGCGGTCGTCATGACTGTCAATCTCCTGGTTGATCTCGCCTATGGGCTGATCAATCCGCGCATCCGGTACACGCGATGACCGCACACCCCCTTCCGACCCCCGCCGTGACAGCGCCGGCAGCCGCACCGCCGTCTCCCGTGTTGGAGTTCTGGCTCGACTTCCGGAAGAATTCAGGCGCGGTCGCAGGCCTCGTCCTGATCACGGTCCTCATCCTGCTGGCGCTGTCAGCCCATCTCGTCGCGCCGCATTCGCCGGTTCTCACCAATGATACGGCGTTCCTGAGACCTCCATTCTGGCAGCAAGGCGGATCGCTCACCTATCCGCTCGGCACCGACGCGATCGGACGCGATATTCTGTCCCGTTTGATCCACGGCGCCCGGCTGTCTCTGCTGATCGGCATCGCGGTGGTCAGCCTGTCCGTGATCGCGGGGACAATCCTGGGTCTCGTCGCGGGCTTCTTCCGCGGCGTGACCGAGGTCGCGATCATGCGGCTGATGGACATCACCTTGACGCTGCCGAGCCTTCTGCTCGCGATCGTGATCGTTGCGATTCTCGGGCCGGGCCTGATGAATGCCATGCTGGCCGTCGCCATCGTGCTGCTGCCGCATTACGTGCGGATCGCGCGTGCCGCCGTGATCAGCGAGGTGTCCAAGGACTATGTCACCGCAGCCAAGGTCGCAGGCGCCGGCCGGCTCCGGCTGATGTTCAAGGAGGTGCTGCCGAATTGCGCGGCGCCTCTGATCGTGCAGGCGACGCTCGGCATCTCCACCGCGATCCTGGACGCGGCCGCACTCGGCTTCCTCGGTCTTGGTGCGCAACCGCCCTCGCCGGAATGGGGAACCATGCTGGCGGACGCGCGCGAATTCGTGCTGCGGGCCTGGTGGGTCGTCACACTGCCGGGCTTGGCGATCCTGCTGACCGTGCTGGCCTTCAATCTGCTGGGCGACGGGCTGCGCGATGCGCTCGATCCCAAGCTCAAACGATGACGCAGGCAACGCAGTAAAGGCTCCCCGATGCCGCTTCTCGAGATCGAAAACTTGTCGGTCGCCTTCCCGTCGCGCAACGGCATGCTGCGCGCCGTGGACGGCGTCAGCATGACGCTCGACAAGGGCGAGGTGCTCGGAATCGTCGGCGAATCCGGCTCCGGCAAGAGCGTCGGCATGCTGGCGCTGATGGGGCTGGTCCCTCACCCAGGGCGCGTCGAGGCCGACAGGTTGCGGTTCGAGGGCAAGGATCTGCAACGCTTGTCCGAGCGCGAGCGGCGGGCCCTCACCGGCAAGGACGTCGCGATGATCTTTCAGGAGCCGACGACATCGCTGAACCCGTCCTTCACGATCGGCTATCAACTGGCCGAGACATTGCGTATCCATGAGGGGATGGACCGCAAGGCCGCGCGGCGGCGGGTGATCGAACTGCTCGAACAGGTTGGCATTCCCGCCGCGGAGAGCCGGCTGTCGGCCTACCCGCACCAGCTTTCGGGCGGCATGAACCAGCGCGTCATGATAGCGATGGCGATCGCCTGCAATCCGAAGCTCCTGATCGCTGACGAGCCGACCACCGCGCTCGACGTCACCATCCAGGCTCAGATCCTCGATCTGCTGCTGTCGCTGCAGCGCGACCGCGGCATGGCGCTGATCCTGATCACGCACAATATGGGCGTGGTCTCGGACACGACCGAACGGGTCGCGGTGATGTATGCCGGGCAGATCATGGAGATGCGGCCGACGCAGAGCCTGCTCGAATCGCCACAGCATCCCTATACGGCCGCGCTGCTGGCAGCGCGCCCCGAGGCGAGCGATGGCGGGCGGCTCGCCACCATTCCGGGCGTAGTGCCCGGTGCCTATGATCGGCCGCGCGGATGCTTGTTCAGTCCGCGCTGCGCCTACGCGACGCCGTTGAGCGACGAGCTCCGCCCCGATCTGCGCCCCTGGCGCGATGGCCTGATCCGCTGCCATTATCCGCTCGGAGATTCAACGCGCGAGGCGCGACGTGCCGCTGACGGCGGTGACAGCGCTGCCGCCAACCGCCGCGAGGCCGTGTCATGACGGCGCTTGTCACTGCAAATGATCTCAAGCGCAGCTACGACATCAGGCGTGGCCTGTTCCGCGCCCCGGCGCAGTTGCAGGCCGTCGGCGGCATATCCTTTGCGATCGACGCCGGCAAGACGCTGGCGATCGTTGGCGAATCCGGTTGCGGCAAGTCGACGCTCGCGCGGCTCGTCACTCTGATCGAGAAGCCCAGCGCCGGCACGCTCTCGCTCGACGGGCTCGACGCCGTGCATCCGCCGGCCGGCGCCGCGAAAGCCTTGCGGCGAACGGTGCAGATCGTGTTCCAGAACCCCTATGGTTCGCTCAATCCGCGCAAGCGGATCGGCGCCATCCTGGAAGAGCCGCTGATCATCAACACCAACCTCGGCAAACAGGAGCGTCGGGCGCAGGCGCTCGACATGATGGCGAAGGTCGGGCTTCGCCCGGAGCAATATGGCCGCTATCCGCACATGTTCTCCGGAGGGCAGCGGCAGCGTATCGCGATCGCGCGGGCCTTGATGCTGCGGCCGAAACTGCTGGTCGCCGACGAGCCGGTCTCCGCCCTCGACATGTCGGTGCAGGCGCAGGTGCTCAATTTGCTGGCCGACCTGCAGCGCGAGCTCGGTCTCGCTTATCTCTTCATCTCGCATGACCTCGGCGTGGTCAGGCATATCGCCGACGACGTGCTGATCATGTATCTCGGCCTGGTCATGGAGCATGGGCCGAAGGAGCGCATCTTTGCGCGGCCGCTGCATCCTTACGCACAGGCGCTGGTCGACGCCACCCCGGGGCTTGGCCGCAAGGGACGGCGCATCGTGCCCAAGGGCGAGTTGCCCTCGCCGCTCGAACCGCCCGCCGGCTGCGTGTTCTCGACCCGCTGCCCGCATGTGACGGAGCTCTGCCGCGCACAGCGCCCGCCGCTGCGTCCGCTCGATGGCCGCCTCGTCGCCTGCCATGACGCCGAGCGCTTCCTGGACACACAGCCGGCCTGACGATCGCCGTCAGCCGGCCCGCATCCGTTCTGCCGCCGCGCTGTGGCGCCGGATCAGCGCGGCGACGTCGAGGCCCGGAATTGCGCCGTCGATCACCGTCCAGCGGCCGCCGACCATGACGCGGTCGGCGCGGTGCGCGCCGCACAGCACCAGCGCCGCGATCGGATCGCTGGCGCCGGAGAAGCGCAGCTCGTCGAGCTTGAACAGCGCGAGATCGGCGGCGTTGCCGACCGCGATCTCGCCGAGCTCGGGACGGCCGACGCAGGCTGCCGAGCCCTTCGTCGCCCAGCGCAGCGCGTCCTTGTGGCTGAGCCGGCTGACGCCGTAGCGGGCGCGCTGCATCAGGAACGCGGCCCGCAGCTCCTGCATCAGATTGGAGCCGTCATTGGAGGCAGAGCCGTCGACGCCGATACCGATGCCGACACCGGCATCTTCCATCTCGCACACCGGGCAAGCTCCGGAGGCAAGCAGCTGGTTCGAGCAGGCGCAATGGCTGATCGTCGTCTTGGCCTTGCCGAGGCGCTTCATTTCGTCGGCGTTGAAGAAGATGCCGTGCGCGAGCCAGGTCCGCGGGCCGAGCCAGCCATGTTTCTCGAGATAATCGAGCGGACGACAACCGAACATGGCTTCGCAGAATCGGTTCTCGTCCTCGGTCTCCGCCAGATGCGTGTGCAGGCGCACGTCGAGCTTCTCCGCCAAGGCAGCCGTCTGCTGCATCAAGGATCCCGTGACGGAGAAGGGCGAGCACGGCGCCAGCGCGATCTGCACCATCGCATCCGGCCCGCGCTGGTGAAACTGCGCGACCACGCGCTCGCTATCGGCGAGGATCGTATCCTCGTCCTGCACCACACTGTCCGGAGGCAATCCGCCGTCGCGCTCGGACAGATTCATCGAGCCTCGGGTCAACAGCACCCGGATGCCGAGCCGCTTCGCGGCCTCGACTTCGATCCCGACAGCGTCATCGAGACCGGCAGGGAACACGTAATGATGATCCGTCGTCGTGGTGCAGCCCGACAGCATCAGCTCGGCCATCGCGACCGTGACCGCCGCGTCGAGCGCCTCCGGCGTCAGTTTCGCCCAGATCGGATACAGCGCCTTCAGCCACGGGAACAGCTCGCGGTCCATCGCCGCCGGCAGCGCACGCGTCAGCGTCTGGTAGAAATGGTGGTGCGTGTTGATCAGCCCGGGGATCACGACATGTCCACTGGCATCGTATGCAACCGCGCCCGCGGTCGCGGGCTCGGCGCCGGCCGGCACCAGCTCGACGATGCGGCCGTCCTTGACGACGAGGCCGCGGCCGGCACCCTCGGCCAGAATGGCGAGTGGGTCCTTGATCCAGATCGGCATGGTGCTCATGGCTGTCTCGTCTCGCTATGTGGGCGCTCGCGTGTACCGGTGCTTTGCAAACGAAAGGCCAACCTCATCCTATTGCCAGTTGGCGCTGGTCTTGCAAGGATTTCACCCCCGATACCGTGCGCCAATGAGCTTGCGTTACCATGGATCTGAACACTGTCACCGAGATCGTGCGTCCTAGAACGCGGGCAGAGCTGCCCAGCTGGAAGGCAGGCGACGCTTGGCTGGCCGGCGGCACCTGGCTGTTCTCCGAGCCGCAGGCGCAACTGTCGCGGCTGATCGACCTCGGCGATTTCGCCTGGCCATCCCTCACGATCGGCGATCAGGGGCTGAGCATCGCGGCGACCTGCAGTGTCGCTGAGCTCGACGCGCTGCCATGCCCGTCCGATTGGATCGCGGCGCCGCTGATCGATCAATGCTGCCGCGCGTTCCTGGCGTCCTTCAAGATCTGGAAAACGGCGACGGTCGGTGGCAATCTCTGCATGTCGCTCCCGGCGGGGCCGATGATCTCGCTGCTCGCAGCCCTCGAAGGCATCTGCACGATCTGGAAGAATGACGGCAGCGAGCAGCGCGTCGCGGTCACCGACTTCGTCACCGGCAACAACAGCAACCTCCTTGCCCCCGGTGACCTGCTGCGCCAGATCGACGTCCCCCTCGCCGCCTTGAAGCGCCGCACCGCATTTCGTCAGATCGCCCTGACGCCCGTCGGACGCTCCGGCGCGCTGCTGATCGGCACGGCCGGCCGTGACGGCGACCTGGTGCTCACGATCACCGCATCGACGGTCAGACCATTGCAGCTGCGCTTTGCGGCCATGCCGGACGCGGCCACGCTGCGCGCCAGCATTCTCGACGGCGTGTCCGACGCGCTCTATCACGACGATGTCCACGGCAAGCCGACCTGGCGCAAGGCCATGACGTTACGCCTCGCGGACGAGATCCGCGGCCAGCTCGCAAGCGGCGCACGATCATGAGCGTCGTCGTCAACGGCAAGGCTGTCGATGCCGCCCCGCGCCCTGGGCAATGCCTGCGCACTTTTCTGCGCGACACCGGCCATTTCAGCGTGAAGAAAGGTTGCGATGCCGGCGACTGCGGCGCCTGCACCGTGCTGCTCGACGGCGAGCCGGTGCACAGCTGCCTGATCCCGGCCTTTCGCGCCGATGGCCGCGAGGTCACGACGGTCGAAGGTCTCGCCACCGCCGACGGCCTGCATCCGATGCAGCAGGCCTTCCTCGACGCCCAGGCGTTCCAATGCGGCTTCTGCACCGCCGGCATGATCGTCACCTGCGCCTCGCTCAACCAGGCCCAGAAGAAGGACCTGGGCGCCGCGCTGAAAGGCAATCTGTGCCGCTGCACCGGCTACCGGGCCATCGAGGACGCCCTGCTCGGCCGCAGCCATGTCGAGGATGTCGCCGCCGGCGAAGCCTTCGGCCGCAGCCTGCCCGCGCCCGCCGGGCCCGACGTGGTGCGCGGAAAGGCGCGCTACACCTTCGATACCGCCATCGAAGGCCTGCTGCATGTCAAGCTCGCGCGCTCCCCGCATGCGCATGCGCGCATCACCGGCATCGACAAAGCGACGGCGCTCGCCGTGCCGGGCGTGCACGCCGTGCTGACGCATGAGGATGCGCCGGCGACGCTGTTCTCCACCGCGCGCCACGAGCAGGCATGGATGGATCCCGCCGACACCCGCGTGCTCGACGATACCGTCCGCTTCATCGGCCAGAAGGTCGCGGCCGTGGTCGCCGACAGCGAAGCTGCAGCCGAGGAAGGCTGCCGGCGCCTGCGCGTCGACTACGAGGTGCTGCCCGCGGTCGTCGATCCCGCACAAGCGATCGCGCCCGGCGCCCCTCGCATCCACGCCGGCCGCAGCCGGGAGCATCGCATCGCCGACGTCAGCCGCAACATCGTCGCCGAGACCCATGGCGAATTCGGCGACGTCGCGACGGCGCTTGCCGCCGCCGCGGCGACCTATGAAGGCACCTTCACGACACAGCGCGTCCAGCATGCCGCGCTGGAAACGCATGGCGGCCTTGCCTGGCTCGACGACGACGGCACCCTCAATGTCCGCTCCAGCACACAGGTGCCATTCCTGACGCGGCGGGCGCTGAGCGAGATCTTTGCACTCGCCCCCGACAAGGTCCGGGTGTTCTGCGAACGCGTCGGCGGCGGCTTCGGCGGCAAGCAGGAGATGTTCGTCGAGGATATTCTGGCGCTCGCGGCGCTGAAGACGAAGCGGCCGGTGAAGCTCGAATTCACCCGCGAGGAGCAGTTCATCGCGACCTCGACCCGGCATCCGATGCGCGTCACCGTCAAGGCGGGTGCGGACAAGGACGGCAAGCTCACCGCGCTGCAGCTCGACGTGCTGTCCAATACCGGCGCGTACGGCAATCACGCCGGGCCGGTGCTGTTCCATGCCTGCGGCGAGTCGATCGCGGTCTACAATTGTCCGAACAAGAAGGTCGACGCGGCCGCCGTCTACACCAACACGGTGCCTGCCGGCGCCTATCGCGGCTACGGCCTGCCGCAGACGACCCTGGCGGTCGAAGCCGCGATCGACGAGCTCGCGCTGCAGCTCGGCATCGACCCGTTTGAGATGCGCCGCCGCAACATCGTGCGGCCCGGCGATCCCATGCTGTCGCCGCCGGGCGCCGAGCACAGCGACGTTCTGTACGGCTCCTACGGGCTCGACCAATGCCTCGATCTGGTGGAGCGCGCGATGGCCGAGGCGACGCCGACGCCGGAACTCTCCGACGAATGGCTGACCGGCGACGGCATCGCACTGACGATGATCGACACCGTGCCGCCCGACGGCCACATCGCCGATGCCGCGATCAGCCTGGGCGCCGATGGCGGCTTCACGCTCACCGTCGGCACCGCCGAGTTCGGCAACGGCACCAGCACGGTACACCGGCAGATCGCCGCAACGATCCTCGGAACCACCGTCGAACGCATCACGCTCAAGCAATCCGACACGGCCCATGGCGGCCACGACACCGGCGCCTACGGCTCGACCGGCACCTTCGTGGCGGGGCGGGCGACACAGGCCGCAGCCGAGGCGCTCGCCGAGACGATCAAGCGCGTCGCCGCGGATCACTGGAACGTCGATCCGAGCGAGTGCCGGCTCGCGGATGACGCGGTCAGTTGCGGCGCTCGCCGTCTTCCCTTCACTGACCTCATCAAGGCCGGTGGGCCACCATTGACCGCGCAGGGTAATTCCCAGGGCACGCCGCGATCGGTCGCATTCAACGTCCAAGGTTTCCGTGTCGCCGTGAACAAGTACACCGGCGTGGTCAGGATCCTCAAAAGCGTGCAGGCGGCCGATGCCGGCCGGGTCGCCAATCCGATGCAATGCCGCGGCCAGATCGAAGGCGGCGTCGCGCAATCGCTCGGCGCCGCGCTCTACGAGGAGATCGTCATCGACGAGACGGGCCGCGTCATCAATCCGCGCTTCCGCGACTATCATCTGCCGTCCTATGCCGACGTGCCGCGCACCGAGGTGTTGTTCGCGGAAACGACCGACACGATCGGGCCGCTGGGAGCGAAGTCGATGAGCGAGAGCCCGTACAACCCGGTCTCCGCGGCGCTCGGCAATGCGCTGCGCGCGGCAACCGGCATCCGCTTCACGGCCACGCCTTTCAAGCCGGACCGGCTGTTTCCGCTGTTGCAGGAGAAGTTCGGCGCCTGACACGACCAAGGGGACGATCTGGGGGGACACATGAGCAAGACGATTGATCCGGTCGACGAGATGCTGCCCGTGCCGAAGCTGCTTGCGCTGGGGCTGCAGCATGTGCTGGTGATGTATGCCGGCGCCGTCGCCGTGCCTCTGATCATCGGCCGCGCCCTGAAGCTGCCGCCAGAGGACGTCGCCTTCCTGATCAGCGCCGATCTGTTCGCCTGCGGGCTTGCCACGCTCGTGCAGTGCATCGGCTTTCCCGGCGTCGGCATCCGCCTGCCGGTCATGATGGGCGTCACTTTCGCGTCCGTCGGGCCGATGTTGTCGATGGCCGCCTCGCCCGACATCGGATTGCTGGGCATCTACGGCTCGGTGATCGCCGCCGGCCTGTTCGGCATCATCATTGCGCCGTTCATCAGCCGGCTGCTGCCGCTGTTTCCCCCGGTCGTGACGGGCACCATCATCCTCATCATCGGCGTCTCGCTGATGCGGGTCGGCATCAACTGGGCCGGCGGCGGCCAGCCGACCATCATCAAGGTCGTCGACGGCGTCAGGGGCAATTTTCCCAATCCGGACTATGGTCAGTTGCAGGGCTTGGGCATCGCGCTGTTCGTGCTGCTGGTCATCCTCGGCCTGATCAAATGGGGCACCGGCTTCGTCGCCAATGTGTCGGTGCTGCTCGGCATCGTCGCGGGCGCGGTGCTCGCCAGCGCGCTGGGTGTGATGCATTTCGACAAGGTCGCGGCCGCCCCCTGGGGCGCATTGGTGGTGCCGTTCAAGTTCGGCGTTCCGCAATTCAAGCCGGTGCCGATCGTAACGATGTGCATCGTCATGATCGTGGTGATGATCGAATCGCTCGGCATGTTCCTGGCGCTCGGCGAGATGACCGGCAAGAAGGTCGATCGCGAGGCGCTGGCGCGCGGCCTGCGCGCCGACGGCGTCGGCACCCTGCTCGGCGGCCTCTTCAACACCTTCCCCTATACGTCCTTCTCGCAGAATGTCGGGCTGGTGTCGGTCACCGGCGTGCGCACGCGCTGGGTCACGGTGACCGGCGGCGTCATCATGCTGCTGCTCGGATTGCTGCCGAAAATGGCGGCGCTGGTCGAGGCCGTGCCGCAGGTGGTGCTCGGCGGCGCCGGCCTGGTGATGTTCGGGATGGTGGCGGCGACCGGCGCGCGCATCCTCGCCGCTGTGGATTTCAAGACCAACCGCTTCAATCTGTTCATTGTCGCGATCTCGGTCGGGTTCGGGCTGATCCCGCTCGCCGCACCCGGGTTCTTTCACAACCTGCCCAAGGACCTGCAGCCGCTACTGGAATCCGGCATCCTGCTGTGCACCCTGGTCGCCGTGCTGCTGAATGCCTTCTTCAACGGACTCGGCAGCAGCAAGGCCGCGGAAACCGACGCCGCAGCCGCGGCCTCGTCCGCCCAGCACGTCTGAGGCGAAGGATGACTGCGCTACTGCTTGGGACGGCGATCGAACGACATGCCGAACAGACCGCTGCGCTCCGTCTCGGGCTCCGGCTCGGCGGCCGCAGCCGGCGCGCTCGGCTGAGCGGCCGCCTGCGGCGGCGTCACCGGTTTGGGAAGGGTCTCGCACTTCATCGAATACACCAACTTGCCGTCCTCGGTGCGTCCGATCGGCGCGCAGGCATCGGCACGCTTGGCCACACCGGGCTTTGGCGCAGGCGCCATCTGTGCCAGCACGGCTTGCGACATTGCGGTCTGCGCCGCCACCAGCATGACCAGGATCAGTCTCTTCATCGCATCCGCCCCGCTTCGCTATCCGGCGCATTGAACGCAATCGCAGCGCCGAAGTCCACCACATCGCGCGTGCAGGCCGGCCTGTCTGCTGTGCAGGGGCCGCCGCCGCGATGCGCTGGAAATCACTCCCGATCGATGCGACAGATGACAGCCAGGCGCCCAGCTTCCGCGGCGCCCCGCATGAGGAGATGAGCGCACGATGTGGGCTTCGATCATTTCGGAATGGCTGAGCCTGATCTTCCGCTGGCTGCACGTGATCGCCGCCATCGCCTGGATCGGCAGCTCGTTCTATTTCATCGCGCTCGATCTGAGCCTGAAGCCGCGCGCGGGGCTGCCGAACGGCGTGATGGGCGAGGCCTGGCAGGTCCATGGCGGCGGCTTCTACCACATCGTCAAATATCTCGTGGCGCCGGCCCAGATGCCGAGCGAACTGACCTGGTTCAAATGGGAGGCCTACACCACCTGGCTGTCCGGCTTCGTGCTGATGATCGTGGTGTACTATCTCAATGCCGACCTGTTCCTGGTCGACAAGTCGATCCTCGATCTGACGCCCGTCCAGGCCGGCCTGTTCAGCTTCGGCTCGCTGGCGCTGGCCTGGTTGCTCTATGAGGCCGCCTGCCGCAGCGGACTTGCGAAGCATGAGCTGCCGTTCGCCATCGGCGGCTATATCTTCCTGGTCGCGCTCACCTATGCGTTCACGCATGTGCTGAGCGGACGCGGCGCCTTCAACCAGATCGGCGCCATCATCGGCACCATCATGGTCGCCAATGTATTCGCGGTCATCATCCCCAACCAGAAGAAGATCGTCGCCGCCCTGCTGGCGGGCGAGGCGCCCGACCCCAAGCTGGGCAAGGCCGGCAAGGAGCGCTCGGTCCACAACAACTACCTGACCCTGCCGGTCGTCGTGCTGATGATCAGCAACCATTATCCGCTGTTGTTCGGCACCCGCTACAATTGGGCGATCGTCGCCATCGTGCTGGCGCTCGGTCCGGTGATCCGCCATTTCTTCAACGAGCGCCACAAGGGCCATCCCTCGCCCTGGTGGGTGTGGGGCGTTGCCGCTGCCGGCATGATCGCGATCCTGCTGCTGTCGGCGGCCGGTCCCCGCGACGCGAAGGCGGCAGCGGTGGCGCCGCCGAGCTTCGCTGAGGTCGCGGACATCGTGACCTCTCGCTGCAGCATGTGTCATGCTACCGAGCCGGTGTGGGAGGGCATCGTTGCCGCGCCCAAGGGCGTGCTGCTCGACACTGCCGAGAATATCCAGCGCAATGCGCGGCTGATCGCGCGCAATGCGGCGTGGTCAAGCGCCATGCCGCCCGGCAACATCACCGAGATCACCGGTGAGGAGCGCGCCGTCCTCGCGGCCTGGGCCGGCGCGCAATAGCGCACCTCCGTGCTCCTGCGCCACATGTCGAATCACCGACTTCACCGGAAGCATCGTCGCGTCGACCTCAGGTCTTTCGGTCGCATCCCTCTCACTCACATCGCGCTTGCACCGACAGGACGCACCGCGACATTCCCGCAGCGCGATCGGCTCGGGTGATGCGGCTTGTTTCACCCCCTACGAGATGAGAGGGCGCAGGGAAGGCCGGACCTCGGCTGAGGCCCGTGGCCCCCGTGCGTGAAAAAAATGCACGGGGCAGGAACCACAGGTACAGCCGGTCATCCGGCCTTCCCTGCGCGATGGGTTTCACGCTTATGTCGCGCTCTCCTCGGTGTCCGGCCTTTAGCCACCGTCGTCCTCGGGTTCATCATCCCCACGGACTTGGCACCAGCATCGGGGCGCCAGGACCACACGATTTTGCGTCCGTGCCCGACAGCGCTCGTCCTGCACCGCCATTCACGGCCACCGCGACCCACCCCAACGTATCGTGACGACGCGCACGTCCCTCTGCATGAGGCGGGATGACGCTAGAGAACCGCATTTTCTGATAAAACGNACGCTAGAGAACCGCATTTTCTGATAAAACGAAAGAGTTTTTTTCGGCGAGGAACGGGCCGGCCTCATCAGACGGGAAGCTTCGCGAAATTGGTGTCCTGGCGCCATCGCTTCCAACCATCACCCGCGAATCGTGCGAGGAATGCGGGAGACGAGCGCGGGGACAACCCGACAAGCGCAACGCGCGGTTGAGCTCAGGCGTCACAAAATACGATTCAGTTCGAGCACGCGTGATTCTCGCCATGAGCTTTGCAGTACTGTTTACCACCCTCAGCCACGCGACTTGGCTGCGGAGGAGATGACGCTACAGTGCGGCAACAACCAGTCGCAGCGAAACGCCCACAATGTCGACCTCCGTCAAAAGCCTGTTGGCCATTGTTGTCGCGCTCATCGCGATCGCCTGTTTCGCGAGTTCGGTGCTGAAGCTTTATCTCGGACTTCTGGTGATCTCGCTGCTCGTCAGCTTTGCGGTCGTCGGCTTTGTCGCGTGGCTGATCGAAGCGCTTGTCAGGCAACGCGATGCGAGCATCAAACGGCGCATCGCGTCGGTTCGCTCGGTCCTCACCGAGGACGCAGCGCCGCTGTCGATGACGAGCGTCGATCAGGCCGCGCCGCCGACACCGAGAGGCGGCTGAGATGCATGTCCGCATGAGCTTCGAGCCGCCGGCGAACTGCACATCGAGCGCGAAGCCGCGTCACCGTTTCATTCGCTTCGCTTTCGACTCCAGCGCGATCAGATAGGACGCCAACATGTCTGGCAGCACGGCGACCACGAGATCGCGGCTGCTTGGGTCCTGCTCGCGCGTGAACAGCAAGGTGCCGAGCATGACCGCGTCGATGGTTGTGGCCGCCGGCGGCCCCAGCTCCTCACCGAGCCTGGCACGCAGGATCCGGTCGATGACCGCCTTGAATTCGCCATGCATGGCCTTGTCATGCAGATCGAGCGTCGCCAGCGCATCAGGATGACGGACGAAGTAGCGGATCGCCCAGCCGATCAGCTGTTCGATGATCTCGGCTGGCGACAGCGCCGCCCACTCCGCATCGGTTCTCTGCAGCACACGATCGAATGCCGACCGCAGCTCGGCATCGTGCCGCTCCGCCAGCGCATCGAGCATCTGGTCCTTGTCGCGGAAGAAGTGATACGCGGAGCCAATCGAGGCACCTGCCCGCTGGGCCGCGGCATGCATGCTGACCGCAGCGAGGCCGGACTCGGCGATAAGCGCTGCCGCCGCATCAAGGAGCTGTTCGCGGCGCTCACGCCCTCGCGCCTGGCGGGGCGCGCGGGCCGCGGTCCGCGTCGAAGGCTCCGGTTTCGTTACATCCTTCCGCCGCACGTCTGGTCGCGTCCTCATTTCCGCCCCCCCAAGGCCTCGATGTCCTCGCCCCAGGGACGGCCCTTCTGAGTTCTAAACCGCCCAACAGGAATGTTACTAGACAATTATTTCTAGACATGATTGTCTAATTCACGCACTGTCAAGGGGATGATGCTCAGCATGGTTCCCGAAGCCGTGATCCCTCCCGACGGGAAACCGCTGGTTGGGGTTCTTCGGCCTGCTGCGCCACCCGTTTCATCGTCCGGATGCCATGCGACCGACGGTCCGCTCGGTCGGATGGAAACTGTCAACCCTTCGCTTTGGGCCTGAACGTGCAACCATGATCTCATTCATGCGATCTCCCCCTCCCGCTTGGTCATCAAGCCCTCGCCTTGTGATCATGGCTGGTTGTGCCGCGGCAGGGCTGCTGCTGACGGGCTGCGACCGCAAGGCGGACGTCGCCAAGCAACCGGCCCGGCTGGTGCAGATCGAGACGGTGAAGCTGTCGGAGCGGCGGCAATCGATCACGCTGACGGGCGATGTCCAGCCGCGCGTGCTCGCGGACCTGTCGTTCCGGGTCAGCGGCCGTGTCACCGAGCGGCTCGTCGAGGTTGGCGCACATGTCACGGCTGGCCAGGTGCTGGCCAGGATCGATCCCGCCGAACAGCAGGCCGACCTGGATTCCGCCGAAGCGGCGGTCAGCGCCGCGGAATCGCAGGTCAAGGTCGCGACCTCCAATTTCAATCGCCAGCAGACCTTGTTGTCGAGCGGCTTCACGACCAGGGCGACGTTCGATCAGGCCCAGGAGACGCTGCGGACCGCGGAAGGATCGCTGGAAGCCGCCAAGGCGCAGCGCGACACCGCGAAGGATGCGCTCACCTACACCGAGCTGCGCGCCGACGCCGATGGCACGATCACCGCGCGCAACATCGAGGCCGGCCAGGTCGCGCAGGCCGCACAGCCGGTGTTCACGCTCGCCCGTGACGGCGACCGCGATGCCGTCATCGATGTCTACGAAGCAGCGCTGTCGCTGAAATTCGACGACACCAAGGTCGCGCTGGCACTGCTCTCGGATCCTTCCGTGACCGCCAAGGGCCGCGTGCGCGAGGTCTCGCCGACCATCGATTCCAAATCCGGAACGGTTCGCGTCAAGATCGCGATCGAGAATCCGCCGCCCGAGATGATCCTGGGCAGCGCCGTGTCCGCCACCGGCTTCATCAAGCCCGAGCAGCGCATCGTGCTGCCGTGGAGCGCGCTGACCGCGACCGGCAAGACGCCGGCTGTCTGGCTGGTCGATGACAGCGACAAATCGGTGTCGCTCAAGCCGATCACGATCGAGGACTACGAGACCGGCGCCATCGTCGTCTCCTCCGGACTGAAGCCGGGCGATCGCGTCGTGACCGAGGGCGGCAAGCTGCTCAGCGTCGGACAGAAGGTCACATTCAACGAGGAGACGCGGTCGTGATGACGCCGATGCGTTCTGTGTTTCCGGTTCTCGCGCTCGCCGTGCTCGCCGGCTGCAACGAGAAGAACGAGGCGCCCGAGCCGATCCGGCCGGTGCTGTCGATGAAGGTCGAGCCGCAGGCTGCCAATGCCTCGGCGGTCACCGGCACGGTCGAGCCGCGCTACAAGGCCGATCTCAGCTTCCGTGTGCTGGGACGACTGATCGCCCGGCCGGTCTATGTCGGCGACATCGTGAAGAAGGATCAGGTCGTCGCGGCGATCGATCCCGCCGCGCTCGAGTTGGCGGTTCGCGCCTCGGTCGCCGACGTGTCCCGCAGCCAGGCGCAGCTGACCAATGCCACCGGCACCGAAGGCCGGCAGCGCACCTTGCTGGAAACCGATGCAACCACGAAGGCGACGCTGGAGAGTGCCGAGCAGTCAAGGGCGGCGGCGCAGGCCTCGGTGATCAAGGCGCAGGCCAATCTTGCCAAGGCGCGCGAGCAGCTCGGCTACGCCCAGCTGAAGGCGGATTTCGCCGGCATCGTCACCGCCGTCAGCGCAGAGGTCGGCCAGGTCGTCTCGCCCGGCGTGAGCGTCGTGACCGTGGCGCGGCCCGACATCCGCGAGGCGGTCATCGACGTCGGCGACGACCTCGCAAGCGGATTGCAGGCCGGCACGCCATTCACGGTGCGTCTCCAGGTCGATCCCAGCGTCAGCGCCTCGGGCAAAGTGCGCGAGATTGCGCCACGCGCCGACGCGACGACGCGCACCCGCCGTGTCCGCATCGCGCTCGACAATCCGCCTGAGATCATGCGTCTCGGTACCACGGTCACCGCCAGTCTCGATGCGGAGCAGAAGATGGTCATCCGGCTGCCGCGCTCGGCCGTGCTGGAGCAAAACGACAAGCGCTTCGTCTGGCTGATCGACACCGCCAGCAAGACGGTGAAGCGGCAGGAAGTCACGATCGCCACCAATGAGGATGGCAGCCTCCGGGTCACCGGCGGCCTCGAAGCCGGCCAGCGCGTCGTCACCGCCGGCGTGAACAGTCTCAAGGATGGCCAGTCCATCCGCATCGATCAGGAAACTCAGCCGTGAAGTCCTTCAATCTCTCCGACTGGGCCCTCGAGCACCGTTCGCTCGTCTGGTACTTCATGATCGCCTTCATGGCGGCCGGCCTCTACTCCTATCTGCATCTGGGACGCGAGGAGGATCCGTCCTTCACCATCAAGACGATGCTGATCCAGGCCAAATGGCCCGGCGCCTCGGCCGAGGAGATGACGCGGCAGGTCACCGAGCGGATCGAGAAGAAGCTCGAGGAGCTGCCGGCGCTCGACTACACCAAGAGCCTGACCGTGCCGGGCCAGACCACCGTGTTCGTCAATCTGCGCGACACGACCAAGGCGCGCGACGTGGTGCCGACCTGGCTGCAGGTCCGCAACCTGATCAATGACATCAAGGGCGACTTCCCGTCGGGCGTGGTCGGGCCCGGCTTCAACGACCGCTTCGGCGACGTGTTCGGCAACATCTACGCCTTCACCAGCGACGGCTTGAGCCAGCGCCAGCTGCGCGACCGCGTCGAGGAGGTCCGCGCCAAGGTGCTGACGGTGCCGAATGTCGGCCGCGTCGACATCGTCGGCGCGCAGAACGAGGTGATCTATCTCGAATTCTCGCCGCGCAAGGTGGCCGCGCTCGGCATCGACCAGCGCACCATCCTCAACGCGCTGCAGGCCCAGAACGCGGTGTCGCCGTCCGGCGTGCTCCAGGCGGGCCCCGAGCGCGTTGCGGTGCGCGTCTCCGGCCAGTTCACCTCGGAGGAGAGCCTCAAGGCGATCAACCTGCGCATCAACGACCGCTTCTTCCCGCTCACCGACGTCGCCACCATCAGCCGCGGCTACGAGGATCCGCCGACCTCGCTGTTCCGCTTCAACGGCCAGCCGGCCATCGGCCTGGCCATCGGCATGAAGGCCGGCGCCAATCTGCTCGATTTCGGCGAGGCGCTGAAGGAGGAGATGACCAAGGTCGTTGCCGACCTGCCGGTCGGCGTCGGCGTGCATCTCGTCTCGGACCAGCCCAAGATCGTCGAGGAAGCGGTTGGCGGCTTCACCAAGGCGCTGTACGAGGCCGTCATCATCGTGCTCGCGATCAGCTTCGTCAGCCTCGGCGTGCGCGCCGGCCTGGTCGTCGCGATCTCGATCCCGCTGGTGCTCGCGATCACCTTCCTGGTCATGGCCTATACCGGCATCTCGCTGCAGCGCATCTCGCTGGGCGCGCTGATCATCGCGCTCGGCCTCCTCGTCGACGACGCCATGATCGCGGTCGAGATGATGGTGGCGCGGCTCGAGGTCGGCGATTCGCTGAAGAAGGCGGCGACCTATGTGTACACGTCCACGGCGTTTCCGATGCTGACGGGAACGCTGGTCACGGTCGCCGGTTTCATCCCGATCGGGCTGAACAACAGCGCCGCCGGCGAATTCACCTTCACGCTGTTCGTCGTGATCGCGGTCTCGCTGATCGTATCGTGGATCGTGGCCGTGCTGTTCACGCCGCTGCTCGGCGTCACCATCCTGCCGGCGAGCCTGCCGAGCCACCATGCCGAGGCGGGCCGGCTGACGCGGATGTTCCGCGCCATGCTCGACGCCTGCATGCGGTATCGCTGGACCACGATCATCGTGACCGTCCTGATCTTCGCTCTCTCGGTGTTCGGGATGCGCTTCGTGCAGCAGCAGTTCTTCCCCTCCTCGGACCGCAACGAGCTGGTGATCGACTTCAACCTGCCGCAGAATTCCTCGATCGCCGAGACCAATGCGCAGATGGCGAAGTTCGAGCAGGAGGCGCTCAAGGGCGATCCTGATATCGACCACTGGTCGACCTATGTCGGCTCCGGTGCGCAGCGCTTCGTCCTGTCGTTCGACGTGCAGCCGGCCGACGTGTCGTTCGGCCAGATCATCGTCGTGACCAAGAGCCTGGAGGCGCGCGACCGCGCCCGCGCCAAGCTGCAGACCTATCTCACCAAGACCTTCCCCGGCACCGACGCCTATGTGCATCTGCTCGACATCGGGCCGCCGGTCGGCCGCCCGGTGCAATATCGTGTCAGCGGGCCCGATGTCGCCAAGGTGCGCGAAATCGCCCAGCAGCTCGCCGGCGTGATGCGGGCCAACAGCCATCTCGGCGCCGTCATCTTCGACTGGATGGAGCCCGCCCGCGTCGTGAAGGTCGACGTGCTGCAGGACAAGGCGCGCCAGCTCGGCGTGACCTCATCCGACATCGCCAACGCGCTCAACAGCGTGCTCGACGGCTCCTCGATCACCCAGGTGCGCGACGACATCTATCTCATCGATGTGCGCGGCCGCGCCCAGGCCAAGGAACGGCAATCGCTGGAGACGCTGCGCGACCTGCAGCTGTCGGGCTCGAACGGCCAGTCGATCCCGCTCGCCGCGCTCGCGACGCTGCGCTACGAGATCGAGCAGCCCGAGATCTGGCGGCGCTCGCGGCAGCCGACGCTGACCCTGAAGGCCAGCGTGATCGATCAGGTCCAGCCGAACACGGTGGTCGATCAGCTCAAGCCCGCGATCACGGCCTTCAACGCCAAGCTTCCGGCCGGCTTCAAGGTCGTCACCGGCGGCGCGGTCGAGGAAAGCGCCAAGAGCCAGGCGCCGATCATTGCCGTCGTTCCGATCATGCTGTTCACGATGGCCACCATCCTGATGCTGCAGCTGCAGAGCTTCCAGCGCCTGTTCCTGGTGTTCGCAGTGGCGCCACTGGCGCTGATCGGCGTTGTCGCGGCGCTGCTGCCGAGCGGCGCGCCGCTCGGCTTCGTCGCCATCCTCGGCGTGCTCGCACTGATCGGCATCCTGATCCGCAACTCGGTGATCCTGATCGTGCAGATCGAGCATCTGCGCGACGAGGGCCGGCCGCCCTGGGAGGCGGTGATGGAGGCGACCGAGCACCGCATGCGGCCGATCATGCTGACCGCCGCCGCAGCCTCGCTGGCGCTGATTCCGATCGCCCGCGAGGTGTTCTGGGGCCCCATGGCCTATGCGATGATGGGCGGCATCATCGTCGGCACCGTGCTGACGCTCCTGTTCCTGCCGGCGCTCTACGTCGCCTGGTTCCGCATCAAGACGCCGGAGAACAGCGCAGCGGCCGATGCCGCTCCGCATGGAGCCTAAGTCGGGGCTTCCGGAATCGCAGATAATTGCATGGGATAAGCCGTTCGCGTGGGTTAAACGCCACGCGGCGGCCGGTTAGGTTCGGCTTCCATGGAAGGATGCGAATCATGACCGATCCACAGATCGTCTGCCCCTCCTGCCGCACCGAGATCAAGCTCACCGAGCAGCTCGCCGCGCCCTTGATCGCGGAGACCCGCCGGCAGTTCGAGAAGCAGCTTGCCGCCAAGGAGGCCGATTTTGGCCGCCGCGAGGCGCAGCTCAAAGCGGCGCAGGAGCAGATCGCGCAGGCCAAGGCCGCGATCGACCAGCAGGTCGCCGCCAAGCTGAAGGCGGAGCGCGCCGCGATCGCCGAGGCCGAGGCGGCGAAGGCACGCCAGGCCGTCGCGGATGAGATGGGCAATCGCGACCGCCAGCTCGCCGAACTGCACGAGGCCATCCTCAGCAAGGACGCCAAGCTCGCCGACGCCCAGAAGGCGCAGGCCGAGATGATGCGCAAGCAGCGCGAACTCGACGAGGCCCGCCGCGAGCTCGATCTCACCGTCGAGAAGAAGGTCCAGGAGTCGCTCGTCGCCGTGCGCGACAAGGCGCGGCTCGAGGCCGAAGAAGGGCTGAAAGCCAAGGTCGCCGAGAAGGAGACCCAGATCGCCGGCATGCAGCGCCAGATCGAGGAGCTGCGCCGCAAGGCCGAGCAGGGCTCGCAGCAGCTGCAGGGCGAAGCGCTGGAGATCGAGCTGGAATCGCAGTTGCGCGCGCGCTTCCCGCGCGATCTGGTCGAGCCGGTACCGAAGGGCGAGTTCGGCGGCGACGTGATCCATCGGGTGGTGGCCCCGAGCGGCCAGGTCTGCGGCGCGATCCTGTGGGAATCCAAGCGCACCAAGAACTGGAGCGATGGCTGGCTTGTCAAGCTGCGCGACGACCTGCGCGCGGCCAAGGCCGACATCGCGCTGATCGTGTCGACCGCGCTGCCCAAGGGCGTCGACGGCTTCGACCTGATCGACGGCGTCTGGGTCGCCGAGCCGCGGTTCGCGCTGCCGCTCTCGCTGGCGCTGCGCCAGTCGCTGATCGACGTCGCCGGCAGCAAGCTCGCCCAGGAGGGCCAGCAGACCAAGATGGAGATGGTCTACGCCTATCTCACAGGTCCCCGTTTTCGTCACCGCATCGACGCCATCGTCGAACGCTTCACCGAGATGCAGTCGGATCTCGATCGCGAGCGCAAGACCATGATGCGTGTGTGGGCCAAGCGCGAGGAGCAACTGCGCGGCGTGCTGGATTCCACCGCGGGCCTCTACGGCGACCTGCAGGGCATCGCCGGACGAGCGATGCAGGAGATCGAAAGCCTCGACGTGCTGCTGATCGAGGGCAAGAGCCAGGCGGCGGAGTAGGCGCGTCGCCCGCGCGCATTCGGCCGTAGCTCTGCACCACTATACTACTTTTATGATTTTCCTATGCGGCCGCACGCGGCCGCATCTCGCATTCCTATGACATGCGGAGGCATATCCATCCGAGCGAAGGTCGGCTTGGCCGACCGGACATATGGATGGATCAGATGTCCCTTCTCACGTCTCACCACCAGCAGCTGCATCGTGCGGCATGGTCAAAACCTCAGGCGCGCGCGAACGACAGGGCCCGCGCCCTGCTCGGTCAGTTCGCTCGCTTCGCGCTGGTGCTGACCGGCGCCTGCGGCCTGCTGACCTTGATGGTGATCCTCAAGACGACAGCCTACCTGTCGCATCATCCGATGTGATGATGAGGGCGAATTCGCCCAAGGAGATGGATGAGCTGCTGATGTGGCGCTGATGCCGTGCCTCTTGCGCGGTTTACCTCACCCCTCCCCTCTCAGCGCGAGCGAAGCTCGTCGCGCCCCCGTGTACAACGGGGAGCGGGAGCGCCCCGTCGGTGCCGAGGCAGCTGACTACGACCAGGCAAGGCGAGCCGCCTACTTCACTGGCCGCTTTTCGAGCTTGCGGGCCAAGGTGCGGCGATGCATGCCGAGCCGTCGTGCCGCCTCGGAGATGTTGAAGTCGGTCTCGATCAGGGTCTGGTGGATGCGTTCCCATTCCAGGGTCTTGATCGAGGTGGAGCGCTCGGGGAGCGCGATCTGCGCATTGCCCTCGGCCTTGCGGAAGGCTTCCTCGATGTCGTCGGTGTTCGACGGCTTGGCGAGATAATGGCAGGCGCCGAGCTTGATCGCCTCGACCGCGGTGGCGATGCTGGCAAAGCCGGTGAGCACCACGATCAGCATCTCCGGATCATGCGCATGCAGCTTCTCGACGCAGACGAGACCCGAAGCGCCGCCGAGCTTCAGATCGACCACCGCATAGCCGAACGTCTTCTCTTTCAGGGCCTCGTCGACTTCCTCGAGCGAGGCGGCGACCACGGCCTCATAGCCACGCCGCTCGAACGACCGCTTCAGGGTGCGCGCGAAGCCGTCGTCATCCTCGACAATCAGAAGAGAGCGTTCAATCTCCACTGGGCTCTCCAATCGCAAGCATCGACAGCGGCAGAGACAGCCGCACGGTTGCCCCGCGTCCCCGGTGGTTCCAGGCAGAAACGCCGCCGCCAAGCTTGCGGATCACATTGACCACCAGGAACAGGCCTAGGCCGCGGCCGGGGCGCCCCTTGCTCGACTGATAGGGACGGCCGAGCTGCGCCAGCATCGCAGGATCGAAGCCGGGTCCGCGATCGCTGACGCTGAGCAGCAGCTGATCACCGTCGCGCTCAGCGACGAACTCGACCCACTCGCGCGACACCTCAAACGCGTTGTCGAGCACATTGACGATCGCCTGCTTCAGCGCGACGTCGGAGACAATCGCGGGGTCCGAGCCGAACTCATTGCGGAACATCAGGTTGCGCGCCGAGCGCGCGGCGCTCCACTCGGCAACGAGATTGCTCAGGAACGCCTTCAAGGTCGTCGGCGCCGAGCCTTCGCCGCGCGCCTGCCCGGCTGACACGAGAATGTCGGTCACGATTGACTTGCAGCGCTGCACCGCCGCTTCCATCTCGGTGAAGTCTTCCGCCAGCGCCGGGTCGGCCGAGATGGCCGTCATTCGCCGCCAATCGTTGAGGATCACCGAGATCGACGCCAGCGGCGTGCCGAGCTCATGCGCCGCGCCGGAGGCGAGCAGGCCCATGCGGATGATGTGATCCTGCTCGGCGGCGTGCTGCCGCAGATCGGCAAGCTTGGCATCGCGTTCGCGCAGGTTCCGGTTGATGCGCGTGACGAACACGACGAGCAGCACCGCGTCGAGTACGAAGCCGACGAACATGCCTGTGACGTGCAGGCTGAAAGGATCGCTGACGTGACGGTGCGGCAGCTCCAGCGGCCGGTACTCGATGGTGAGCCAGATGAAGCTGAGCACGGTCAGCGCAACCAGCGACCAGGACGAGCGCGCGTCGAGCAGCACCGCGCCGAGCGTCACCTGCAGCAGATAGAGGCAGGTGAACGGATTCGACGCGCCGCCGGTGAGATAGAGCTCCGACGTCAGCGCGACGACGTCGAGCATCAGCGCGATCAGGAGATCGCGATTGCCGACATCATCGCGCGTGCGCAGCCAGACATGGCTGGCGATGTTGAGCGCCACGAGGGCGCAGATGATCGCGGCCATCGGCACCACCGGCAGCGCGATCCCGAACCAGGAGGTGACGAAGGCGATGGTCACGATCTGACCGACCACGGCGATCCAGCGCAGCTGGATCAGGAGCACCATGTTCTTGCGGTTGGTGGCGTCCTTGGTCGGCAGCGGCGCGTGGATCTCGGGCGTGGCGAGCGCGGCCACCGCCCCGATCGGCAGGTTTGGCGCCTCATTCCTCATGCGGCGGCGTCCAACATCAGCGTCGAGGTCGGCAAGGTGCGTCCGCTCACAATGGCGACGCCTCGTGTCCACGCCTGCTCTGCCGCCGATGATCCCATTCCGCATCCCGCGCTGCCGCTGCGCCGGCCTCGCCGCGCCCGCGGCGCAGCCGCTGCAGCCCGGCCCCGGCCAGCATCAGAGCCAATGTAAACCACGTCAGCGCGTAAACCAGATGGTTGTTCGGAAACGCGATGACGGTCAGTCCGCCGACCGGGTACCCGCCTGGATTGGGCGTCGCATCCGCATCGATGAAAAACGGCGCAACACCGGGCAGGCCGCGCGCCGCCGCAATGGCCGCGACGTCACGCGAATACCAGCGGTTGGCCGCGGGATCGTTGTGGCGCAGGAAGCCGCCGCCCGGTTCCGAGATCCGCAGCAATCCCGCCACGGCGGCCGGACCGTCCGGATTCCCGGCAGCACGGCTCGCGGCGTCGCGGCGCTCCGACGGCACGAAGCCGCGGTTGATCAACAGGACGCCGTCAGCGGTCTGCAGCGGCGTCACCACCCAATAGCCCGGCCCCTCGACCGTCAGGGCCTGGACCAGCGTCTCGCGATCATGCAGGAAGCGGCCGCTGGCGGTGACACGCCGGTATTCGTCATCGGCGCGATTGATGGCCGGCCACGCCGCGGGGCCAGGCGCCGGCACCGCATCGGCATGCACCCGTTGCTCGACCCGATCGATCAGATCGAGCTTCCAGGCGCGGCGCTCGACTTGCCAGACGCCCAGCGCCAGCAGGACTCCCACACATGCGACCCAGGCTGCGCCGATCGCGAGCGTCGCCGGCCGCAGCGCTCGGCGCCGCCGGCGCCCGGGCGCGTCTGTCACCCCTGCCCTGTCGGCAGGAGCTGACATCACGGCGTCTGGCCCATCTCGTGCACCGGCATCATGTTGGTGGTCAGATGATGCATGACCCAGAGCGAGCCGCTGAGCGCGATCACCACCATGATGATGGTGAAGATCAGCGCCATCATGGTCCAGCCGCCCTCGGCCTTGGTGTTCATGTGCAGGAAGAAGATCATGTGGACGACGACCTGCACGGCCGCGAAAGCCATGATGATCAGCGCGGTCGCCTGCTTGTCGAGCGTGCCGTGCATGACCAGCAGGAACGGGATCGCCGTCAGGACGACGGAGGCGCCGAAGCCGATCAGCTGTCCCTGCCGGGTGCCGGCATGGGCATCGGCCGAGTCATGAGCGTGGGCGTGGGCATCAGAGCTCATCGAAGCATCCCCATCAGATAGACGAACGTGAAGACACCGATCCAGATCACGTCGAGGAAGTGCCAGAACATGCTGAGGCAGACCAGGCGCCGCCGGTTGGCCTCGATCAGGCCGTAGGTCTTCACCTGCACCATCAAGGTGACCAGCCAGATCAGACCGAACGTCACGTGCAGGCCGTGGGTTCCCACCAGGGTGAAGAACGACGACAGGAACGCGCTGCGCTGCGGCGTCGCGCCCTCATGGATCATGTGTGCGAACTCGGTCAGCTCGATGCCGAGGAAGGCCAGGCCGAACAGGCCGGTGACTGCCAGCCAGGCCTGCATGGCGCCCACTCGGTTCTGCTGCATGGACAGCATCGCGAAGCCATAGGTGAGCGAGGACAGCAGCAGGAATGACGTGTTCACCGCGACCAGCGACAGGTCGAACAGATCCTTCGGCGCCGGGCCGGCGGCATATTTGGCCCCGAGCACGCCATAGACGGCGAACAGGATCGCAAAGATAAGACAGTCGCTCATCAGATAGATCCAGAAGCCGAGCATCGTGCTGCTCCCCTCGGGGTGCTCGTGCTCGTCGACGACGTAGAACACCGGCTCGCCGGCCTTCATGGAGCCCATCGCAACGGTCATGACTTGGCTCCTGCGGCGAGCAGCTCGGTCCGCGCGCGCTCGACGCTGACCACCTCATCGGCCGGAATGTGGAAGCTGCGGTGATAGTTGAAGGTGTGGCCGATCGCGACCGCCAGCAGCGCAACGAAACTGCCGGCCGCCATCCACCACATGTACCAGATCAGGCCGAACGCCATGGTGGTGCTGAGGCCCGCCAGGATCACGCCGGTGCCGGTGTTGCTCGGCATGTGGATCGCCTTGAAGCCGGCGAGCGGACGCACGTAGCCGCGGCGCTTCATGTCCCACCAGGCGTCGTTGTCGTGCACCACGGGCGTGAAGGCGAAATTGTAGGCCGGCGGCGGCGACGACGTCGCCCATTCCAGCGTGCGCGCATCCCAGGGATCGCCGCTGACATCGGCGAGCTGTTCGCGGCGGAGGATGCTGACCGCGATCTGGATCAGGAAGCTCGCGATTCCCAGCAGGATCAGAAACGCGCCGATGCCGGCGATGACGAACCAGATCTGCAGGCTCGGATCGTCGAAGGTGCGCAGCCGCCGGGTCACCCCCATCAGGCCGAGCACGTAGAGCGGCATGAAGGCGAAATAGAAGCCCACGGTCCAGAACCAGAACGACATCTTGCCCCAGAACACGTCGAGCTTGAAGCCGAACGCCTTCGGGAACCAGTAGGCGATGCCGGCGAACAGGCCGAACAGCACACCGCCGATGATGACGTTGTGGAAATGCGCGACCAGGAACAGGCTGTTGTGCAGCACGAAGTCGGCCGGCGGCACCGCCAGCAGCACGCCGGTCATGCCGCCGATCACGAAGGTCAGCATGAAGGCCACCGTCCACATCATCGGCAGCTCGAAGCGGATGCGGCCGCGATACATCGTGAACAGCCAATTGAACATCTTCGCGCCCGTCGGGATCGAGATGATCATCGTGGTGATGCCGAAGAACGAGTTCACGCTGGCGCCCGAGCCCATCGTGAAGAAATGATGCAGCCAGACGAGGTACGACAGAATGGTGATGACGACGGTGGCATAGACCATCGAGGTGTAGCCGAACAGCCGCTTGCCCGAGAAGGTCGAGGTCACCTCGGAGAAGATGCCGAACGCCGGCAGGATCAGGATGTAGACCTCCGGATGCCCCCAGATCCAGATGAGGTTCACATACATCATCGGATCGCCGCCGAAATCATTGGTGAAGAAGTTGGTGCCGACATAGCGGTCGAGCGACAGCAGCGCGAGCACCGCCGTCAGCACCGGGAAGGAGGCGACGATCAGCACGTTGGTGCAGAGCGAGGTCCAGGTGAAGACCGGCATCTTCATCATGGTCATGCCGGGCGCCCGCATCTTCACGATGGTGCAGATCAAGTTGACGCCGGATAACAGCGTGCCCACGCCGGCGACCTGCAGCGCCCAGATGTAATAATCGACACCGACGTCCGGACTGTAGGACAGGTTCGACAGCGGCGGATAAGCGAGCCAGCCGGTGCGGGCGAACTCGCCGACGAACAGCGAGCACATCACCAGCACGGCGCCGGCCGTGGTCATCCAGAAGCTGAAATTGTTGAGGAACGGAAACGAGACGTCGCGGGCGCCGATCTGCAGCGGCACGACATAGTTCATCAGGCCGGTGACCAGCGGCATCGCCACGAAGAAGATCATGATCACGCCATGCGCCGTGAACACCTGATCATAGTGGTGCGAATTGAGATAGCCTTCCGAGCCGTTGAAGGCGATCGCCTGCTGCAGCCGCATCATCAGCGCGTCCGCGAAGCCGCGCAGCAGCATGACGATGCCAAGCACCATGTACATGATGCCGATGCGCTTGTGATCGACGGTGGTGAACCATTCCCTCCAGAGGTAGCCCCAGAGCCGGAAATAGGTGATGGCGCCGAACAGCGCGAGGCCGCCGAGCGCGACCATCGCGAAAGTGCCGACGATGATCGGCTCGTGCAGCGGCAGCGACTCCAGGGTCAGCCGGCCGAAGATGAGCTTGGTGAGATCTGCTGTATCAAACATGATGGACCCTCACGAATCCGACTTTCAAGAATTTGACTTGGAGGTTGGCCCCGTGATGAAGGACGCCTTGGACGGCCGCATCAGGCTGGGCCGTTCCAGACCGCGTCCCTGCAGCGGCGTCCAGTCGAGCGGCGCCAGGACAGTCGGCGAGGAGTCCTCGGACATGCGCGTGACCTGGTCGCCGGGCAGGCAGACGCCGCCGGCGACGAAGCTCGGCTCGGCGCCGAATACCGCGCCGCGCCCAGCGAACTTGTCATAGGCCAGCGGCAGCGTGTTGCGCACGCCGGCCATGCCCATGCCGCCGCGGGCGTCGATCGCCATCATCTCGCTCATGCACATCTTGCCGGTCTCGACGCACATGTTGAGGATCGTGCGGAACAGGTCACTGTCGACCGAGGCATAATAGCGAACCGGCTCGTTGGCGCTGGGACGCTCGAGCACGAGATAATCCGGCTTGGTGAGCTGCTGCCCGCTCGCTTTCGCCTTGTCGACCCACCCGGCGAACTCCGCATCCGACAGGCCGTGGAAGGCGAAGCGCATGCCCGAGAAGCCGGCGCCGCTGTAGTTCGCCGAGAAGCCGCGATAGACGCCCGGCTTGTTGATGACCGCGTGCAGCCGGCTCTGCATGCCCGGCATCGCATAGATCTGGCCGGCGAGTGCCGGAATATAGAACGAGTTCATCACCGAGGACGAGGTGATCCTGAAATCGAGCGGACGATTGACCGGCGCTGCGAGCTCGTTGACGGAGGCGACGCCATATTCGGGATAGATGAACAGCCACTTCCAATCGAGCGCGACGACATTGACCTCGAGCGGCTTGTCCTGCGGCGTCACCGGCCGGTCGGCGGCGATGCGGCCGAGCGTGCGATAGGGATCGAGCAGATGCGTGCCCATCCAGGTCACCGCACCCAGGCAGATGATGATGAGCAGCGGCGCCGCCCAGATCAAAAGCTCGAGCTGGGTCGAGTGATCCCAATCCGGCGTGTAGGTCGCCGCCTCATTCGACTGCCGGTAGCGCCAGGCCACGATCGCTGTAGCAGCCATCACCGGCACCACGATCAGCAGCATCAAGACGGTGGCGATGATCACGAGATCGCGCTGCTGGGCGGCGACGTCACCGGAGGGCGCAAGCACCACCAGATTGCAGCCGCCGAGCGCGAGCCCGAGCGGTAGCAGGGCCAACGATTTCCAGTAACGCACGATTAACCTCGTCAAAAGGCGGATCTCTGAACGAGGCCTGACGTAGCGACCGGACGCCGTGCCCAACATTGGACAATTTGTCCAATACCGGAGCCGCGTCCGGGCAGACAATTACGGGCACAGATAGAGTGCGAGAGGACTGCAGGCAGCGATGACACAGGCAGCAGCGACAGCCGACGGCGAGACCAATCTCTCCCGCAGGCATGAAGCGAATCCCGGCGAGATCGCGATCGGGGTCATCATCGGCCGCACGTCGGAGTTCTTCGACTTCTTCGTCTACGCCATCGCCTCGGTGATCGTGTTTCCACGCCTGGTTTTCCCGTTCGCCGACGAGCTGACGCAGACGCTGTATTCCTTCGCGCTGTTCGCGCTCGCCTTCATCGCGCGCCCGTTCGGCAGCGTGATCTTCATGGCGGTCGACCGCCGCTACGGCAAGAGCGCCAAGCTGATCATGGCGCTGTTCCTGCTCGGCACCTCCACCGTCGCCATCGCCTTCCTGCCAAGCTATTACACCGTCGGCGCTTCGGCGATCTGGCTGCTGGCGCTGGCCCGAATCGGCCAGGGCCTCGCTTGGGGTGGCGCCTGGGACGGCCTGGCGTCCCTGCTCGCGATGAACGCGCCGGAACATCAGCGCGGCTGGTATGCGATGATTCCGCAACTCGGCGCGCCGCTCGGCCTGATTGTCGCCAGCACCCTGTTTGCGTTCTTCGTCGGCCATCTCTCGGCGGCCGACTTCTTCGACTGGGGCTGGCGCTATCCGTTCTTCGTCGCCTTCGCCATCAACGTCGTGGCGCTGTTCGCCCGGCTGCGCATGGTCGTGACGCCGGAATATGACGAGCTGTTCCAGTCGCGCGAGCTGCAGCCGGCCAGCGTCAGCAACACGATCCGGCACGAGGGCCGCAACATCGTGATCGGCGCCTTCGCGCCGCTGGCGAGCTTTGCGCTGTTCCACATGGTGACGGTGTTTCCGCTGTCCTGGGTGTTCCTGTTCACCAAGGAGACGCCGGCGCGATTCCTGATCATCGAGGCGGTCGGCGCCGTGTTCGGCGTGGTCGCGATCGTCGCGTCCGGCATGCTGGCCGACCGCATCGGGCGAAAATCGCTGCTGATCGGCTCGGCGATCGCCATCGCGGTGTTCTCGGGCTTTGCGCCGCAGCTGCTCGACGCCGGTCCGGTCGGCGAGACGATCTATATGGTGCTCGGCTTCATCCTGCTCGGCCTGTCGTTCGGCCAGTCCTCCGGGGCGATCGCCGCGAACTTCGCCCGCACCTATCGCTACACGGCCTCGGCGCTGACCGCCGACCTCGCCTGGCTGTTCGGTGCGGGCTTCGCGCCGCTCGCCGCGCTGCTGCTGGCGGCTTATCTTGGGCTGATCTCAGCGGGTGGCTATCTGCTGTCAGGCGCGGTGTGCACCCTGCTCGCGCTGTGGCTCAGCACGCCGCGGCAGCTGGAACAGAAATAAGCGAAGCGTCGCATTTCGCTGGAGATTGACCTCATGGTTCGAGACGCGCCGTCGGCGCTCCTCACCATGAGGGTTGATACCTCGCCCCGAACTCACCCTCGTCCTGAGGAGCCCGCCGAAGGCGGGCGTCTCGAAGGACGCTGAGAGCCGCACTCCTCGCCAGGAGTGCTGCTGACCGGACATCACGTACCACGCCACTTCCGCTCCGCCTCGTCCCAGGCGGCGAGCGGCTGCAGGTCCGGCACCCAGGCGAGTCCTGTCTTGGCGTCCGACGACACCGCCTCCGGTGTCACGACCATGTCGAGCAGCGCCGGCCGGTTGGCGAGCGCGCGCTTGATCGCGGGCCCCAGTTGCTCCGCAGTTTCGACGCGCTCGGCGTGCATGCCGAAAGCGCGCGCCATCGCGGCGTGATCGGCGAATTGCAGCTTCGTGCCGACGACCTTGCCATGCGTCACGGTCTGGTCGTGCACCTCGATCTGCCAGGCGCCGTTATTGGCGACGACGATCAGCACCGGCGCCTTGTGGCGGACTGCGGTGTCGACCTCGATCGCGTTGAATCCGAAAGCGCCGTCGCCGGTCGCGACCACCACGGGTCTGTCGGGAAAAGCGAGGCTGGCGGCGATGCCGTAGGGCACGCCGATGCCGATACAGCCGAACGGGCCGGGATCGAGCATCAACGGCGCGCTGAGGCCGACGCGGGCAAAGGACAGGAAATCGCCGCCATCGGTGATGACCACGGCGTCGTTGCCGATCGCGTCCTGCAGCGCCGACAGCACGCGATTCGGATGCAGCCGGCCGTCGGAGCCGGCCGGCGCCGCCGCCATGCTCTGCTTCAGCTTGGCCGCGCGTTCCTGATGGCCGGCGCGCAGCTTTGCGGCCCACTGACGATCGACAGCGGATTCACGATTGCCCGCCAGCGCCACCATCGCCCGCAACGTTTCCGCCGGTGACGCCAGGATCTCGGCAGCACCGCGGCGGTTGTCGCGCAGCTCGCTCGCGCTGTCGCTGATGCGCACGAATTTGGCGTCCTTGAACACGGCGGGCGAACCATAAGCGAGCTGGAAGTCGAGCTTTCGGCCGACCGTCAGCACAACATCCGCATCGCCCATCACCGCGCCGCGCATCGCGCCGACGACCGAGGGATGATCATCGGGCACGAGCCCCCTGCTCTCGCCGGTGTCGAGATAGACCGCGCCGAGACGATCGAGGAGACCGATCAGCTCGGGACCCGCCCCGCGCGCGCCGCGGCCGGAGATGACGAGTACGCGGCGCGCCGACCACAGCAGCTCGACCGCCTTCTCCACCTCAGCCGGATCAGGCCGCGGCGCCGCGCGCGGCTTCGGCGCGAGATGCTCCTCGAGTTGCAAGGCCTCGGGCACGATCCCGCGCAAGGTGTCGACCGGAAAATCGATGAAGACGGGCCCCGGCTCACCGCCATCGCCAAAGGCGCGCGAGATCGCCTCGTCGAGCTCCTGCAGTACCAGCGACGGCTCGCGCACGGTGCGGGCATAACGCGTGATCGAACGCACCAGCTGGGTGTGATCCATGTCCTGCAGGCCGCCGCGATTCTCCTGCGGCCGCGGATTGCCGCCGGAGATCACCAGCACCGGCGCGCGCGACACATGCGCGTTGGCGATGCCGGTGATCGCATTGGTCATGCCGGGCCCGGCCGTGACCAGCGCGACGCCAAGCTCACCCGTCAATTCGGCATGGGCCTGCGCCATGTGCACGGCGGCGCGCTCGTCGCGCACGTCGATGATGCGGATGCCCTCGGCGTCGAGCCGCATCCAGATCGGCATGATGTGGCCGCCGCACAGCGCGAACACGCGGCTCACGCCGCGGCGCTTGAGCAGGCGGGCAATCAGGGCGGCGGCACTGTCGGGGGAGATTTTCATCTGACGACTCCGGCGGACGATGGTGGGGTCAGCCCGGCGCGAGCCAGGCCACCAGCAGCGAGACGGTGAGGACGGCGAAGATGTGCGAGACGAGGATCGCGCCCGATGTGACGCCGGCCTCGAGGCCATAGAGCTTGGCGATCGTAAACGGCCCCGAGCCGATCGGCAGCGCGCTCAGGATCACGGCCGAATGCGACCACAGCGGCGGCATCGCGAACACATGAAAGGCGAGCAGCGCGGTCACCGCCGGCTGCATCACGAGCTTCAGCGACACGAGAATGGCGATCGAGTTGGCATCGTGCGTCACCACCCGCTCCTGGGCGAGAAAGAGACCGATGCAGACCAGCGCCGCCGGCGACGCCGCGCCGCCCAGCAAGGTCGTGAAGCTCATGAACGGCGCCGGCAGCGCGAAGCCGCTCAAGCCCACCGCGAGCCCGGCGACGGGCGCGATGAACAACGGGCTGGTCAGGAGCGAGCGCGCGACCTTGGCGATGGTCGCCCCGAGCGTGGCGCCCTTCTGCAGATCCATCTCGACGACGACGATCGCGAACAGAAACAGCACGCAGGCCGTGAACAAAGTGGCGATGATCGAGGCCGGCGCGCTGTCCGGGCCGAACACCAACAAGCACATCGGAATACCCATGAAGCCGACATTGCTGTAGCCGGCGTCCAGCCCCTCGATGCTGGCATTGGCGACGCGACGGCCGCGCAGCCGGCTGATCGCAAAGCCGGTCGCAAAGGTCGCGGCGATGCCGCCGCAGAACGCGCCGATGAAGCCGAACTGGCTGACCTGCTCGACGCCGATCCTGGACATCGCCGTGAAGATCAGCGCCGGCAATGCCAGATACACGGCAAAGCGGTTGAGGTTGTCGGTCGCGGTGCGATCGAACACATTGAACCGTCCGCACAGGAAGCCGGTGAGGATCAGCGCGAAAATCGGAAGAGCGGAATTGAGAACGGCCTGCATCGCAGTTCCATATCAGACCGCGGCCCATCGCAACCACCTCACGGCGCAAATCTCTTCTTCAACTCGCGATGCAGGATCTTGCCGGTGGCATTGCGCGGCATCTCGGCGTCGGTGATGAAGGCATAGGTCCGCGGCCGCTTGAAGCCGGCGAGACGATCCTTCGCCCATTCAGCCAGCTCGCATTCCTTGATCGCCATGCCGTCGCGCGGCACGATCACGGCGTGGACGCGCTCGCCCCATTTGTCGTCGGGCAGGCCGATCACGGCGATGTCCTTCACGCTCGGATGCGCGCCGACCAGCGCCTCGACCTCTGACGGATAGATGTTCTCGCCGCCCGAGATGATCATGTTGCTCTTGCGGTCGGCGAGGTGGATGTAGCCGTCCGCATCGCGGCGGGCCATGTCGCCGACCGAGCAATAGTCGCCACGAAACGCCTCAGCGGTCTTGTCGGGCAGGCGCCAGTAGCAGTCGAAGGTATGTGCGTTGGAGGAATAGAGCTCGCCCGCCTGCCCGTCCGGCACTTCGTTGCCGGCTTCATCAAGGATGCGGATCGGCGCGGCGCCGACGCATTCGCGCCCCACGGAGCCGAGCTTGGTGAATTGCTCATGCGGGTGCAGCATCGTCACCCAGCCGGTCTCGGTCGCGCCATAGAGCTCGTAGAGGCCGGACTTCGGAAACATCTCCATCACCTCGCGCTTGGTCTCCGGGCGGGCCGGCGCCGAGGAGATCATCAGCTTGGTCACCGCGCTGAAATCATGCTGCGCGCGGATCGCGCGCGGCAGGTCCAGCATCATAATGTAGTGCGTCGGCACCAGCGAGGTGAAGGTCGAGCCGCCGTCTGCGAGCGTCGTCACCGCGTGCTCGGGATCGAAACTCTTGCGCGAATAGATCGAATTGACGCCGCCAATATAGCCGAAGGCTCCGAAGAAGTTCAGCGAGTTGGCGTGGCACATCGGCATCACCAGCAACGCGCCGTCATTGCGGCTGAGCTTCAGCTCGATCTCGGTGACCATCGAGAGCAGCACCGCGCTGCGATGGCTGCGCAGCACGCCCTTCGGCTTGCCGGTCGTGCCCGACGTATACATCAGGGTCCAGGGGTCCGATAGCGCGACCTGCTGGGTCGGCTCGCGATCGGCAGCCGCCGCGATGATGTCCTCATAGTCGCGATAGCCGGCCGGACGCGGCCCGGTGCCGAAATGGATGAAGCGATCATCGGCGATGCCGAGATCCTGGCGTGCCTCCTCGACCAGGCCGACGAGTTCGTCCTGCACGATGACAGCGGACGCTTCGGCATTCTGGACGATGAACTGCACCTCGGGCGCGGTGAGGCGGAAATTGATCGGCAACGCCACCAGTCCGGCTTTGGCCGTGGCTGCATAGATCTCGCACCACTCCACGCAATTATAGGCGAGAATGGCCACCCGATCGCCCTTGGCCAGCCCGAGCCCGAGCAGCGCATTGGCGAGCCGGCAGGCGCGCGCGTTCCAGAGCCTGAAGCTCATCGACCGTTCGAGATCGCGGGCGCCGGTGCGCTCCGGCGACATCCGGGCGTGGGCCGCCAGCATCTGGCCGAAATTCAAGAGGTCCTTCATCGTCGTTCCCCCTTCATCTCTTCATGTGCGGTCGATGGATCATCGCAGCAGCCCGATCGAGAACCACGGCACGGCCGCGATCACGATCGTGCCGATCAGGAGCGCCAGCGTGTAGCCCAGCATCGGCCTGATCCCGAGGTCCGGATGAATCCGGCTGATGGCGCAGGCGGCGTAGTAGCCGACGCCGAATGGCGGCGCGAACAGGCCGATCCCCATCGCCAGGATCACCACCATCGCATAGTGCACCTCGTGGATGCCGATCTGCTTGGCGATCGGAAACAGCAGCGGGCCGAACAGCACGATCGCGGGAATGCCTTCGAGCACGCTGCCGAGCACGATGAAGGCCACGATGGTGACCGCCAGGAACATCGGGGCGCCGCCGGGCAGATTGGTCATGAAGCGCGCCAGCGCGGTGGAGAAGCCGGACTGGGTCAGCGCCCAGGCCATGCCGGTGGCGGCGCCGATGATCAGCAGGATGGCGCCGGACAGCGCCGCGGTCTCGATCAGCATCGGCGACAGCCGCCGCCAGTCGAAGCGGCGGTAGAGCAGCAGACCGCACAGTACCGAATAGACGATGCCGATGGTGGAGACTTCGGTCGCGGTCGCGACGCCGCCGACCACGGCGGCGCGGATGATGAAAGGCAGCGCCACCGCCGGCAGAGCGATGACAAAGCTCTTGGCGATAACGGTCAGGCTCGCCTTGCTGACATGCGACAGATCCTCGCCGCGATAGCGCTGCCAGACCACGATGCAGAGCATGGCGGCGAGCACCAGGCCGGGCAGCAGGCCGCCGGTGAACAGCGCCGCGATCGACACGCCGGTGACCGAGCCGATGGTGATCAGCACCAGGCTCGGCGGGATCGTCTCGGTCTGCGCGCCGGTGGCGGACAAGAGGGCCACGAGATCGCCGGGCCTGGCGCCGCGCTTCACCATTTCGGGAAACAGCACCGGCGCGACCGCCGCCATGTCGGCGGCCTTGGAGCCGGAGATGCCGGAGACGAGATACATCGCCGCGACCAGCACATATTGCAGGCCGCCACGGACGTGCCCCAGCAGGCTGGCAAGAAAGCCGACCATCGCCCGCGCCATCCCGGTCATCTCGATCAGCAGGCCGAGGAACACGAACAGCGGCACCGACAGCAGGATCAGATGGCTCATGCCCTCGTCCATGCGACCGATCACGACGGTGGACGGCGTTGTCGTCGTCAAGGTGATGTAGGCGAAGGTGGCGAGGCCGAAGGCGAAGGCGATCGGCACCGCGGCGAACACCAGGATCGCAACGAGGCCGACGAAGAAGATCAGCAGATTGAGGTTGCCGAGCGGGATCAGCGCCGGGCCGATCAGATGAAGCCCCATGCCGGTCGCGCCAATCAGCACAGCGGCGGCACCGACCAGCTTCCATTCGCCGAGCGTGCACAGCCGCAGTACGGCCATGACCAGCATGACGCCGAGGCCGGTCGGCAGCGCGGCGGCGCGCCACAGATTGGACAGCTCCAGCGCCGGCGTGGTGATGATCGCCTCGTCGGCAGCGAACTCATAGGCGGGATCGATGACGAGGATCAGGAAGGCGAGCGGCGCGGCGATGGCGAGCACGTCGAGGAACGATTGCATCCGCTTCGACAAGCGCCCCACCGCGGCGGTCATGCGCATGTGCTCGCCGCGCTGGAAGGCGACGGCGGCGCCGAGCATGGCAAGCCACAGGAAGAGAATGCCGGCCAGCTCGTCCGACCAGATCAGCGGCCTGTGGAAGACGTAGCGGGCACAAACGCCCGCGAACAGCACGCCGATCTCGGCGACGACGAGCAGCGCCGCCGCAGCCGAAACGATGGCGCCGAGCCCCCGCTCGAGCGCGCGCGTGATGGAGACCAATCCGGTTGCGGGCAGGAGGGACGCACTGGATTGTTCGGCGAGCTGCACGGCCATGGCCCGACATCCGCGCTAGTGTGAAGATCAGCTGATATTGCCGGCGTAGCGCTGCAGCAGCGCCCAGGCCTCGTCGCCGAACTTCGTCTTGGCGTCCTTGTAGAAACTGGTTTTGGCCAGGGTCGCCTGGAACAGCTCGGCATCGGTCTTGTTGAAGGTCAGGCCCTTGCCTTCCAAGCTCTTCTGCAGATCGGCGTTGGCCTGGACGATATCGTTGCGCTGCTTCCTGGCGGCCGCGTTGAACGTCGTCTGCAGCAGCTTCTGGACGTCCTGCGGGATCGTCTTCCAGATCTTGCCGCTGGACAGCAGCCAGAAGCCGTCCCAGCTGTGATTGGTCAGCGAGCAGAATTTCTGCACCTCGTAGAACTTGGCGGAATCGATCAGCGCCAGCGGGTTCTCCTGGCCGTCGGCGATCCTGGTCTGCAGCGCCGAATAGGCCTCGCTCAAGGGCACGCTGATCGGCGAGGCGCCGAACGCCGAGAACATCGCGACCCACAGCGGCACGACGGGCACACGGATCTTGAAGTTGGCGAGATCGGCCGGCGCGGTGATCGGCTTGGTGCTGGTCGTGATCTGGCGGAAGCCATTGTCCCAGACGCTCTCGAACGGAAACAGCCCCACCTTCTCGATGTTGCGGCGGATGAAGCCACCGACCTCGCCGTCCATCGCGGCCCACACCTTATCGTAGCTGGTGAAGGCGAAGCCGACGCCGGTCAGCGACGCCGTCGGGATCAACGTCGACAGCACGGTGCCCGGCATGGTCGCGAGCTCGAGCGCGCCGGAACGCAGCTGGGTGATCATGTCGCTGTCGCTGCCGAGCTGGTTGTTCGGAAACAGGCTGATCTCGACCTGCCCCTTGGTCTCCGCGGTGATCGCCTCGACGGCCTCGCGCAGCCGCACGTTGACCGAGTGCGTGGCCGGCAGATCGTTGCCAAATTTCAGCTTGAGCGGCGCAGCCTGGGCCAGCACGGCCGGGCTCTGCACGAGACAGCCAGCGGCGGCGCCGGCTGCAGTGGTCAACAACGCACGACGGCTCACCTTGAGCATGGCCTCTCTCCCACGAGGGTCGCATTTTCGCGACTTCTGAGGAATTCGTATTCCGAATTCGAATTCAAAGCAAGTGAATTTGATCGGAGCTGCTCGGCTGAAATTGCTCCGGGAGACGGATCTGAATACCTCTCCCCGGCCCACACCTCCCGTTTCGTCTCGGGCAAGTCCGATAACGCGTCAGCGCTGGCGGGCGCGGACCCGGGACACCATCACTCCGCGGCGGTCGTGGCTTGGGCGAGATCGGTCGACCATCGTTCCCTCCACATTTTCTGGGGTGATGGGGTCACGGATCGGCGCGCCCTTTGCGCGCTTGTCCGGGACGACAGCTGGGGAGACATCGGGAGATCACCAATCTCCTTGCCTCCTGATTGTCGCGCAAAACATGCACTGCGAACATGCGGAGCAATCAACGAGCTAAGGCTCGTCCGACAAACAAGCTGAAATTCAAGCCGGCTAACTCATGGACAGAAGCCGCGCGGAAACGATGGCCGCTGGGTGAACGAAAAACATGAAATATAGAGGGTGGAGCGGACCGCCCCACCCTGCTTGTTCGTGCTACGCCTTCATGTTGGCCTTCACCGCTTCCGCGGTGATC